>NZ_CANLBV010000073.1 GCF_947488985.1 uncultured Vibrio sp. | reverse complement strand
CTACTTCCCCCTCGCCGCGATTAAAACGCTTTTATCTCGAACAAAATTTAACCACGAAAGATCAACACGCCCTAGTATGAAGGCGATAAGCGCGGCAAATGCACCACCCGCACGCTCTTTTGCCCACGAGCCACCAATAGCGACAGCAAACAAAAGGTGAAGGTTAACGATGATCCCCCAACCGATGTTTTCCATAATGGAGCCTAATGTTTCAATGGCTCCAACGCCCCCCGCATACATTGCGACAACTTTACCTAGTGATATCATGATACCCGCGGCAGGCATCACCGCGATAACAACGATAAGGGATTTCCCAAACCGTTGCCAAAAATCAAACGACAGTAACTTACTCATAAATGATTCCTTGTTTTAAATGCAGGGTAGCCTTATCAAGTTCCTGCGATAAATATAATCTAGTGTTTTTTTACAAATATATACGCTGCATAAGCTGGGGCAATTTGCGTCGCTATAAAATCCGAACGAACGTGTTCATTGTTGATATTCTGATTATCAAGTACTAACTCGCCTAATTGCGCGCAGTCGATATCAACGACGTTCTCTTGTGGACTTAAATTGGTAATAATGGTCCATGTCATATCTTGAGTAATACGATGATAAGCATAGATATTAGGATCGTTAGGTAGCAGTAATTGATAGCGTCCAACCACTAAGCTTTCATTTGATTTACGCAGAGCAATCAACTGCTTATAAAAATTCAAAATCGAATTTAGATCGTTCTGTTGTTGCTCGACATTGATATCTGCGTATTGTTGATTAGCTGAAAACCAAGGTTGCACCTCAGAAAAACCGGCAAAATCCTGGTCACTCCATTGCATTGGCAAGCGACTATGGTCACGTGATACTTGATTCAACAACGCTAAGATATCTGCATCGCTTTGACCTTGTTGAGATAGCTTTTGAATTAAATTTCTAGCAGACACATCATTAAATTCGTCAAGAGAAGTAAACTGATGATTTACCATGCCGATCTCTTGGCCCTGATAAATAAACGGAGTGCCTTTCATCAAAAAATAACAAGTTGCTAACGCGGTAGCACTGCCATACCAATAATCAGGGTCAGCAAAGGTATCAATACTACGAGCTTGATCGTGGTTTTCTAAATAAAGCGCATTCCAGCCTTTGCCTTCTAATGCATCTTGCCAACGCGATAAAATGCGTTTGAACTCCACGAGATCAAAATGCTCATTGCTTTGCTCTTCCGACCATAGCTTCATGTGTTCAAACTGAAAAATCATGTTAAAAACACCACCTTTATCATGCTCGGTAGCTTCGGCCACCCAAGGTAATGCATTGTCAGCAGTTACTCCATTTGCCTCACCTACGGTCACAATATCAAAGGGGGCAAACGCCTGCTCTTTTAACTCATACAGATGCTTCTCAATACCTTTCACATTCATGTGATAATCAAATGAAGAAACATAATCTTCACCCTTTGGGTTGGGTAAAGAAGGTAAACCAGCTTGCTTCTGAATATGGCTAATCGCATCCACACGGAAACCATCAATACCACGTTCCAACCACCAATGAATCATTTTAAATAGTGCTTGCTTAACTTCCGGGTTTTCCCAATTAAGATCAGGCTGTTTTTTAGAGAACAGGTGCAAATAATACTGTGCTGTTTTGTTGTCATATTCCCATGCGCTACCATGAAAAATACTTTCCCAGTTATTTGGTTCGCAAGTCGGTTTTTCAGCTGTAGGCTCACAACCATCACGCCAAATATACCAATCACGCTTAGGGCTATCTTTGTTATCTCGAGATTCGATGAACCATGGATGCTCATCGCTGGTGTGGTTGATCACTAAATC
This sequence comes from uncultured Vibrio sp., assembly GCF_947488985.1. Classification (GTDB taxonomy): domain Bacteria; phylum Pseudomonadota; class Gammaproteobacteria; order Enterobacterales; family Vibrionaceae; genus Vibrio. The sequence continues at coordinate 17,961 of NZ_CANLBV010000073.1, read as the reverse complement.
CATAATAATGCGAATGCCACGTTCATGAGCAGCAGTGATTAATTTATCCACATCCTCAAGGGTTCCAAAATCTGGGTGAATGGCTTGATAGTCACTAATATCGTAACCGTTATCATCATTCGGTGATGCATAAAATGGACAAATCCATATTAAATCAATGCCCAAATCAGCAAGATAATCGAGCTTGGCAATGATTCCCTTAATATCACCAATACCATCCTGGTTCGTATCGTAAAAACTACGGGGATAAATTTGGTAGGCGGTCGCTTTCTTCCACCACGCGAGTGGTTTTTCGAGCATATTATTGGCGTATGTCATCTATTTTACTGTGTGTGTTATCGTTAACACATGAGGTTAAATGGAATTTATGTAGACTCAATACAATTTTAAAGAAACTGTGAGATCCCCCCCCATAGCCTCAAAGGAACCGTGAGCTTTCTCTCATTTTTAATTCGAATGAGCCTTCAACTGAACTGAAGTCGCGCTTTATCAATTTTTTAACAGCTTGATAGCCCACTTGATAATAATTAAAAGCGACAGTAGTAAGACTGGGGATTAATAAATCGCTGTAGTCATAGTCTCCCATGCCTACAATCCATAAGTTATGACCAATTTTTAATTGCTGTTCTTTGGCGCGACGATATAAACGAATGGCAATATTATCGGTGGCACAAAAATAGACATTATTGGGCTGCAATTGAATTGCTTGGTAGCCGTTTTTTTCCTCGGAATTGGCCAGTGCTTGCAACGAAAAATGCAACTCAGGTACGGTTTCGGTGATGGTTTTCTGCATCAATTTCGTGCGGCTTGAAAGCATGCGCTCATCATAAATATAATGTACGGCTGCAAGCGGTGCCTGCTGCCGTTTTAACTGAGCTATAGTTTGTGATACCAGTCCTTCAATAGCAGCTTGATCTGGGTAATATAAGCAGCAATGGTGCGGTGTGTTTTTTCCAATAAACAACACATTGTCTAAGGTTTGATAATACGCCTCTTCGACACTGTGTTTTGAAGCAATAATAATAGTGCCCAATGCATTTAAACCATTAAACTCTCTCACAGCTTGGCATTCTGACTCATGATTGAACCCTGAGGCATGAAAAAGCATTCGTACTTGTGATTCATTGGCTGCAGCCAGCGCCCCTTTAATAACCAAACTCGTTGTATGTGACTCAATACGAGGAGCGACGAAACCAATAATATTAGATTGGCTACGAATAGAACGAGCAAATATATTAGGTGTGTAATGACTTTCTTTGACGATAGCATCAATTTTAAGGCGATTTTCAGCCGAGACATAGCCGTCATTAAAGTAACGTGACACAGTCATTGTTGAAATCCCAAGCTGTCTTGAGATCTCTGCCATGGTCATTTTTTTACTCATCACATTTTTCCTTCAATAATGCATTATTGCCATATTATCCAATATATTGGCGGACAACACAGTAAAAAACATTCGCCTTAATAGAAGGCAGCCCCTTCTCCTAGCGGGAATAAGTGCAATGGATCCCTTAATCTTGATAGCAGCGCTTCATGCTCGCAGCAATGTTTTTTATATCGTGCTTATTCCCATTTTCTGCGAGTTCTCAGCCAACTTAAGTGCTTCGGCTTTAAATTCGGGAGCATGTTTGATTCGTGTTTTCTTGGTTGTCATTGTTCACCTCGTTAGTGATTGTACTCACTTAACGCAGTGTCCAAAACTGATGGTGCGGATCATGATTACATGTAACATACTATTGATAATTATTGTTCAAGAACACCTTTGTGAATGAACAATAAAGTACGCTCGTTAGAAATTGGCGAAAGATAATATAGTTAGCCCGTAAGAAGGGGCTTTCTAAGGGAGCTCTGCATAGTAATGTCTTTATCGGGCTGAAATTAACTCCATAAAAACAACAAGTTATGCATTGTGAGCAAACTCTATTGTCTGAATTTGCTCTTATGGGCAAACATTCTCTGCTACGGGCAATCTTTATTGTCTCTACACACTTACACCCACTGGCCAGCGACAAAGCCAGAACTCCAGCACCATTGGAAATTGTAGCCTCCCAACCAGCCAGTTACGTCCATCACTTCACCAATAAAGTAGAGGCCAGAGACGCTCTTACATTCCATGGTTTTTGAAGATAGGTGGTTGGTGTCCACGCCTCCTAGGGTTACTTCGGCCGTTCGGTAGCCTTCGGTACCATTGGGTGCAATGGCCCAGTTCTCTAAGTGCTCAACAATACCGTTAAGCTGCTTTTCATTGAACTGCTTAAGTGGCTTGTCTTGCAACTCTTTACGGTCAATCAGCACCTCAACAAAACGTTTTGGCAGTGCTTTAGCCAAGGTGTTTTTTAGGCTCTGGTTTGGGTGCTTCTCGCGAGAGTTTGCCAATAGCTCAGCCACATCCACTTCAGGCACGAGATTAATCGAGACTGATTGACCCGCTTTCCAGAACGAAGAAATTTGCAGTACCGCTGGGCCAGATAAGCCACGGTGAGTAAACAGCAGTGCTTCTTTAAATAAGGTGCCGTCTTGCGCGGTGATCTCGGCAGGAATGGCGATACCAGAAAGCTCAGCGAAGTCTTCTTTGTCTTCTTTGTGCAGAGTGAATGGCACTAACCCTGCCGTTGTTGGCACGATAGACAAACCAAATTGCTCAGCAATTTTATAGCCAAACGGCGTCGCACCCAATTTCGGCATCGATAAACCGCCCGTCGCCACAACCAGCGAGTCACACTCAACCTCATCCGTGTTGAGGTGCATCTTGAAGCCAGCGTCTGTTTTCTCAATCGAGTGCACATCACAGCGGTAGCGCTGCTCAACTTTCGCTTGCTGACACTCTTCAAGTAACATGCTGACAATGTCTTTGGCTGTGTGGTCATTAACACAGAAGAGTTGGCTGTGATCGCGCTCTTCAAACTCAATACCGTACTTGCTCACCATCGAGATAAAATCCCAGTTGGTGTATTGCGATAAAGCCGACTTCACGAAGTGAGGGTTATTACACAGGAAGTTGTTTGCAGAGACGTCATAGTTAGTGAAGTTACAACGACCGCCACCTGAGATTAAAATTTTTCTGCCGGGTTTCTTTGCATGATCGACCACTAGCACTCGTCGGCCGCGTTTGCCCGCTTCTGCTGCACACATTAAGCCTGCGGCACCCGCGCCAATTACGATTACATCAAATTTCTCACTCATTGGGGTTCTGCTTTCTTCACTTTGGCATCCCGAGTACGCCCTGTTCTCAAAATGCCGTCAATAAAAAAGGATGTGCATAAACAGCACATCCTTACTAATTGCTCGCTATTTTAACGGCAATTTTAAACTTTGCAATTGATGTTCAACTGTACAATTTGCAGGCAGCAACAAAACCACTACTTGCTTAGCGAACCAACAACCTAAGCTTTACAGCCAAACCTAAGTTCTACTTTACACGCGCTAATACCTTAGACGATGAAAGAAGACAGCAGGGTAAAACCCAGCAGAGCCACAGACAGTATGAATAACTGTCTTACACGATCACACTTAGCGGTGAATACTTCATCGTGGTGATGGTGATACTCTTTGCTTTTAATGTAACTGAACAAACGAACCTGTTTGGTCACATTGCCATGGGTTGTGAAAAACCCTCTGCCATCGACTTGTTGATAAAGCAGTGGGTGTGCTTCTCGCATTATATAAATAAGTGTTCTTAGCGCCGTAAAATAACGCGCCCAGTTCACGCAAGTCACAACCATTAGTGCAAATAGAATAGTGTCGCCGCTGATCATCCTTTCCTCCCTACATCTTCATAAGAAAACTCAAAAGAAAAAGATAATCAGTGTCTTTTTCTTACAGCCTAGACTGCAGGAGCATCCATGATTGAAGATGAACCATCTTTTGCCAATTGCGCTAGGTCTTTATCAATGAAGAACAGTGCCTTACCATCTTCACCAACCAGCTCTAGCTTATCCAATACACCTTTAAACAACTTCTCTTCTTCGTGCTGCTCGGCAACGTACCATTGCAGGAAGTTGAAGGTTGAGTAATCTTGGGTGCTGAAAGCAACGTGAGCCAGTTTGTTGATTTTTTCAGTAATCATCTGCTCATGTTCATAGGTTTCACGGAATACGGCACCCAGGCTTTCGAATTCATGTTTTGGCGCTTCAATCGCACCTAGAATTGGCATGGCTCCTGTCTCACTTACATAAGTGAACAGACGCTGCATATGTTCCATTTCTTCTACGGCATGAACTCGCAGAAACTCTGCGGCACCTTCGAATCCTTTATCTTCACACCAAGCACTCATTTGTAAGTATAGATTGGATGAGAAAAATTCTAGATTAATTTGCTCGTTCAGTTGCTCAACCATAGTTTTAGACAGCATTTAAGACTCCTAATTACATCCCTAATTATCTCTACTATATCACTATTTTATTAATATCTCGCCGACCATTAGTGAGCGCATAGTTAGGACGATCGTTACGCAAGACAATGGATATGGGATCACCTCAGCAAAAAAAGGCGCCACATAGTGCTAATCTTTAACCAGACAATGAATAAGGAGCTAGCGATATGAGTTACAAACATATTTTGGTCGCCGTCGATTTATCAGATGACAGCAAATTAATTGTCAATAAGGCGGTCGCACTGGCGAAGCCATTGGATGCAAAGGTCTCTTTTATCCATATCGATATTAACTACGCAGAGCTTTATACCGGCCTAATTGACATCAACATGGCAGAGACTCAACACAACGCGATGGAAGCCTCGCGCATTCAGCTGCAAAATTTTGCAGAACATGCCCAATACCCGATCACCCACACCTTAGTCGGCAGTGGTGATTTGAGTCATGAGTTATGTGACACCATCAACGAGTTCAATGTTGATCTAGTGGTCTGCGGTCACCATCAGGATTTTTGGAGCAAGCTGCTCTCTTCGACACGCCAACTGATCAACGCCTCACCGGTTGATATGCTGGTCGTGCCTCTGAGAGATTCAGAAGACTAATGAATTAAGGTTAGGTAACATACGACTCATATTTTATTAACGATATTTTACTATGAGCTATTTAGCGGGCATTACCCTTTTATGGGCCTTCTCCTTTAGCCTGATCGGCGTCTACCTTGCTGGTCAGGTTGATTCTTGGTTCTCTGTTTTAATGCGTATTGCCCTTGCTGGCATCGTCTTTCTTCCCTTCCTTAAGTTTCGCGGTGTCTCGCGCAAGCTGATCGCTAAATTGATGGCGATTGGCGGCATTCAACTTGGGTTGATGTACTGCTTTTACTATCAGTCTTTCTTGCTGCTGTCGGTGCCTGAAGTTCTACTCTTTACTGTACTCACCCCCATCTATGTCACCTTGATTTACGATTTCCTTAAAGGGCAATTCTCGCCTTGGTATCTGGTCACTGCCGCGATTGCGGTATTGGGTGCGGTGCTGATTAAATTTGCGGGCATCAATGACAACTTTTTAATCGGCTTCCTTGTCGTGCAAGGCGCTAATCTGTGCTTCGCTATCGGTCAGGTGAGCTACAAAGTGATGATGGAAAACGAGCAGCAAGAACTGCCTCAACACACGGTATTTGGCTATTTTTACCTCGGCGCTTTCTGCGTGGCAGCGGTGGCTTTCCTGTTACTGGGCAACCCTGAAAAACTGCCGACGACCTCTCTTCAATGGGGGATCCTGATCTACCTCGGCGTGATCGCGTCAGGGCTAGGCTACTTTATTTGGAATAAAGGGGCGTGCATGGTGAATGCGGGTGCACTGGCGGTGATGAACAACGCTTTGGTTCCTGCTGGTCTGGTGGTGAACATCTTGATCTGGAATCGAGATGTCGACTTAGTTCGATTGTCGATTGGCGGCAGCGTGATCTTGCTGTCTTTGTGGGTCAATGAGACTTGGGTAAAGAAGCGTGTCGCGAGATCCGCTTTACACACCACCTACAACCCAAGCGACACACAGGTAAAACCCAAGCGACACACATGTAAAATATGAGCGGATGGGCAAACTTCAGTTCCCAAAAAAGCAAAAGAGCGACCTAAGGTCGCTCTTTTTAAATGCATGCGTGATTCAACGTCAGTGAATATGATTCACCACCATCGATGAACTATCGACAAAGGCTGAATTATCAAGTTGTAGGTTGATACGCTCAAGTTTACCTTCCATCTTCTGGCTTTTCTTAAACAGCTTTTGCTGCTTCTTAACCATCTTCGCGAGCTTTTTGTTGTACTTCTGTTGTTTCTTAGTCGCTTTTTTTGCCCGCTTAAGCTGTTTTTTCTCATCCTTTTTCAACGATAACTTTTTCACTTTGGCTTTATTTGATGACAACTTATTTAATGCTTCCCTGTTTGATGAGGCTTTGCTCGTGAGACTTGCAATACTAGGGTCAAACACTTGTACGGCGGCGTCCGAAGTCTCTGCGACATCAGCCAGCGTCACCTCTGGTTGAGGCAAAGTTTGCGCCAGCAGGCCACACGCGGCTTTCTCTGCGACAGGCTTATTTTGACAACCCAGCGGAGGAATAGCGGCCGGTTTGCATAGATTCGCTTCGTCCGCCGATGAACGCGCACAAGAGCGACACACAAACTTGGGCTCAGTTACCAAGCTATGGATCTCACCTAGGTGTTCAGTGATATCTCGACGGTTTAACTTGCAAAAGCGTTTAGCCATGCGACAACTCCAGCTAAGAACAGTAATGATTCTTAGTTAGATATACATCCGTAACGCGACTATCGCAAGTGTTAAATGGTGATTTATCGAATTTATGACGGGAGGTTTTCTTAGCGTTGTATCTAAGTCATTGATGCTTTCACATAGACATCGAAACGGTTCTTTTTGGTTTCAATCGCCATACTCGGCTTCTGCTCGTCCAACCACGCTGCGTAATCGGGTCTTTTGACCACCACGCGTTTTGACGCCAGCTTCATCGCGGGTTTGAATAAGCCATCAGCATCGAGATCAGCACCGACCAAAGATTGGAATACGCGCATCTCTTTTTTGACCAACGCCGATTTCTTTTTGTTCTCAGGGTGTGGGTACATTGGATCAAGGTACACTACATCCGGCTGCTCGAAGTTAGGGTCATTGCACAGCTTATCTAACGCATCATGGCTCGAAGCATGAATCAACGTCATACGCTCAGTGACCCAACCACCGATATCAGGGTCTTGCTGGGCTCGCTGTAAGCCATCATCAAGCAGTGCAGCGACCACAGGGTGACGCTCAACCATTTGCACCTTACACCCTAGAGAAGCCAACACAAACGCGTCTCGCCCTAAGCCAGCAGTCCCATCAAGAATGGTTGGTGTTGCCCCTTTATTAAGCCCCGCCGCCTTTGCAATCGCCTGACCTTTACCGCCACCGAACTTACGTCTGTGACCAACCGCACCTCCCACTAAATCAACAAAGATAGCGCCAAGCTTTGGCTCATCGACTTTACGTAATTCAAGTCGCTCGCCAGTCAGTACCAAGGCAAATTCGCTGCTTTCATCATGAGATAAATTCCAACGGGTCGCTAAGTCATTTAAATGATCGATTTGGGTAGCATCTTCGCAAATCAGTTGTAGTTGCAAGGTCGTCTCCAACAGACAGTGGTGTTCAAAACAAAAGAGGCAACCAGTTTACCTGATTGCCCCCATAATACATATTAGCGCTGCAAAACATATTCACACGACTAAGCTCAAGCTATTGGTACTGCGAACCATTGATACTGTAAGCCGTGTATTACCAATTATACATATTACTAACTATGCATTATGAACCGTGCACAACAAACCATGCTCAAAGCAAGACGCAGGATCATCGCATGTTCATCAATATAGAACACTCTAAGGAGAGCCCATCACGGTCCAACTCTGACGCCAACCCCTTATGGAAATCGTCCGTCCAAAAAAAACCTTGATGGTAAGAGTGAACAATCAACACATCTTTGCTCTGCGCGGAACCCAAAATACTCCAACACATCGCAATAAAAAATAACCAAATTCGCACTGAGTTCACCCTAAGCCTATTGTTGCTGCTAATATTATCACCCTTGGCTATGATGTGTACTCTAGCCCACCTGTTTCATTCAATCTAAGGATTATCCATGTCCACAACCACCGCTCGTCTGGATGACCTAGACCGTGCCATTCTCAAAACCTTGATGGAAGATGCGCGCACTCCTTATGCCGAGATGGCTAAGCAGTTCGATGTCAGCCCCGCAACCATTCACGTGCGCATCGAAAAGATGAGATCGGCAGACATTATTGAGCGAACAGAAGTTGTGGTAAACACCAAAAAGCTAGGTTACGACGTGTGTTGCTTTATTGGTATTAACCTCAACGCTGCCAAAGACTACCACTCGGCGATCGCTAAGCTGAATGCATTAGATGAAGTGGTTGAAGCCTACTACACCACTGGTGCTTACAATATCTTTGTAAAGCTGATGTGTAAGTCGATCGAAGAGCTGCAATTTGTGTTGATCGATAAGCTGCAAGCGATCGATGAGGTGCAATCAACGGAAACCCTGATCTCGTTGCAAAACCCCATCAATCGCAATGTGAATCCATAACATTCATGTCGTCTTGTTTGGCATCAAGTGCAGACAAAAAAAGAGCCTCTAACTAGAGGCTCCCTTGGTAATTACATTTTAATAAAACAATTACTTACAACAACTAAGCGTTAATTCCCGCGTGACGCAACATCGCATCAATTTGTGGTTCTCGACCACGGAAACGTTTGAACAGCTCCATCGGCTCTTCACTGCCGCCCATCTCAAGAATATTGCTCAGGAAGCGATGACCGGTTTCAGCGTTGAAGATGCCCTCTTCTTCAAATGCTGAGAACGCATCTGCTGAAAGCACTTCTGCCCACAAGTAGCTGTAGTAGCCTGCGCTGTAGCCACCCGCAAAGATGTGACCAAAGCTGTGAGAGAAACGGTTCCAATCTAGGCTTGGCAGTACCGACACCTTAGATTTTACGTCGGCTAGCGTTTCTAGTACACGAGCACCCACTTCTGGGTCATATTCGGTGTGCAGCGTGAAATCGAACAGACCAAACTCCAACTGACGCAGGATAAACATCGCCGACTGGAAGTTCTTCGCCGCGAGCATCTTCTCTAGCATCTCTTTTGGTAGTGCTTCACCGGTTTCGAAGTGACCCGAGATAAACGACAGCGCTTCTTCTTCCCAGCACCAGTTCTCTAAGAACTGACTTGGCAATTCAACCGCATCCCAAGGCACACCGTTGATACCCGCAACCGCGCCCGCTTCTACTTGCGTTAGCATGTGGTGGATGCCGTGGCCAAATTCATGGAACAAGGTCACCACTTCATCATGAGTAAATAGCGCAGGCTTATCACCAACGGGCTTGTTGAAGTTACACGTTAGGTAAGCAACCGGCGTTTGCAGCTCGCCAGATTCCGTGATGCGACGACCACGGCAATCATCCATCCAAGCGCCGCCACGTTTGTGCTCACGGGCGTATAGGTCGAGATAGAAGCTACCACGCAGGGTGCCTGTCGCATCAAAGATGTCAAAGAAACGCACTGACTCATGCCATGTATCGACGCCTTCACGCTCTGTGACCGACATACCAAACACGCGGTTCAGTACCTCAAACAAACCAGAAACCGCATTCGACTCAGGGAAGTATGGACGCAGCTCTTCATCAGAGATCTCAAACAGTTTCTGTTTCTGTTTTTCACTGTAGTAAGCGATGTCCCACAGGTTTAGCTCACCAACACCGAACTCTTTCTCTGCAAACTGACGCAGCTCTTCCACCTCGCGCTCACCTTGCGGTTTGGCTTTGACCGCAAGATCATTGAGGAAACCAAGCACTTGGTCTGGTGTTTCTGCCATTTTGGTCGACAGTGATTTTTCGCTGTAAGTGCCAAAGCCCAACATGCGCGCGATCTCGTGACGCAGCTTAAGTTGCTCGGTGATGATCTCGGTGTTATCCCACTTACCTGCGTTTGGACCACGATCAGAAGCGCGCGTTACGTACGCTTCATACAGCTCTTTACGCAGTTCTTGATTATCACAGTAAGTCATCACAGGTAGGTATGATGGGATATCCAGAGTCAGTAGGTAGCCTTGTTGCTCTTTCGATTCCGCCGCAGCTTGCGCTGCCGCCAGTGCCGATTCAGGCATACCTGCCAGTTCAGCCACGTCGGTGACCAGTTTGCTCCAGCCCATGGTTGCATCCAGCACGTTGTTGGAGAACTGAGAACCCAGCTCAGACTGGCGCTTGCTGATCTCACCGTAGCGGTGCTGTTCGTCAGCAGGTAAGCCAATGCCTGACAACTCAAAGTCACGCAGGGCATCAGTAATGGTTTTTTGCTGCGCTCGGTTCAGTGTCGCGAACGCTTCACTCGCCTTGATCGCTTTATACGCTTCAAACAAGCCTTTGTGTTGACCAACCCAAGTGCCGTATTCCGATAAAATAGGCAGGCAGCTCTCGTACGCGTCGCGCAGCTCATCGCTGTTTACGACCGAGTTCATATGGCTGACGGGTGACCAAATTCGGCTTAAACGATCATCCACTTCTTCAATCGGAGCAACCAGGTTATCCCAACTTGGCGAAGTATTACCTTCAAGTACTTGTTCTATCTTGTTGCGGCACGCTTCAATCACTTGCTCAACGGCTGGCTTAACATGCTCAGGTTTGATCTGGGAAAACGGAGGTAAGTCCGTGAAGGTTAATAGCGGATTAGACATAGAAACATTCCTTTGGCTTTAGAGACTTTCGTCTGCTTGGTAATGAGGTCGTCTTACAGTCATCAGGCTCAGGGTTGCCCTAAAAAATCACCTGCGAATAGTTAATAAATAGTGTCCAGCAGGGCAAATTTCAATAGCAGAACCAATAACTAACTGCAGATAGCTGGTGGCAGTGCCTCAAATGTTCGAGAATTTATGGGCCATTGAGGGTTATAATGAACAGATGATACCCATCTACACTAACCACACTCTATATCGTGAGTGTTACGAGAGTATAATTTGTTAAGTTATCGCCACAGCTTCCACGCGGGCAACCATGCCGACGTGGTCAAGCATATCGTACAGAGCCTTATTCTTAATTCTTTGAAACAGAAGGATAAGCCTTTTGTTTATCATGACACTCACTCTGGTGTAGGTCGCTACGACTTAACGCATGAATGGTCTGAAAAGACTGGCGAATACAAACAAGGTATTGCTCGTGTGTGGGATAAAAAAGATATCCCACAAGACATTCAAAGCTACCTTGAGTCTATTTCCATTCTAAACAATGGCGAAAAACTGCGTTATTACCCAGGCTCGCCACGTGTTGCACGTGCACACCTGCGTGACCAAGACCGTATGGTACTGACTGAGCTGCACCCTGCTGATCACCCACTGCTTGAGCAAGAGTTCCACCGCGATCGTCAGGTGTCTATCTACAAAGAAGATGGCTTCCAGCGCTTGAAGGGCAGCCTGCCACCCAAAGAGCGTCGTGGTTTGGTGCTGATCGACCCGCCTTACGAGCTGGCAAGAGAGTATCGCGATGTGGTGACAGCCATCGCTCAAAGCCACAAGCGCTGGGCAACCGGCATCTACGCCATTTGGTACCCGGTCGTAAACCGCTGCGATATCGAAGATATGATCGAAGGCCTTGAAGGCTTAGGCATCAACAAGATTCTACAAATCGAACTTGGCGTATCACCAGACACCAACGAGCGCGGCATGACAGCCTCAGGCATGATAGTAATCAACCCACCGTGGAAGCTAGAAAGCCAAATGAACGAGATCCTGCCATTCTTGAAGCAAGCCATCGCCCCTGCGACCGGTCACTTCAAAGTCGAATGGATCGTTCCTGAATAATCATTTTTGTTATTGAATCCATAACAAAGTCTTCAAAGCGTAACGAGCCGATCGTTACGCTTTTTTCTATATTTTAAAAATATCTCCCCCATCGTCCTCTTTTCTCACTGCCCCTCGCCTTAAGGGAGTAAATAAACGAATTCTTAGAGTGGAACCCTATCTAACTTCCGCTTTGTTGCTGTCTCATCGCTATTTATCATAAACAAGGTCACTTTTTCCCATTTAGTAAATTGCTAGACTCGATTTATGATAGCAGCATAGGATAGGTAACAATTGATGGTGATAGCGTTGAGTTCATTGATGCTCACCCCAATGTAATTGTTATCAAAAAAATTAATAAGCTCTTGGAGAAAGTAATGGCGACTCATTTTGATTACATCTGTATTGGTGGCGGCAGCGGCGGCATCGCATCAGCTAACCGTGCAGCGATGTACGGCGCAAAAGTTGCACTTATCGAGGCTCAAGACCTTGGTGGTACTTGTGTCAACGTTGGCTGCGTGCCTAAAAAAGTTATGTGGCACGGTGCTCAAGTTGCTGAAGCGATCAACCTATACTCTGAAGATTACGGCTTTGACGTTGACGTAAAAGGCTTCAACTGGAGCAAACTGGTTGAAAACCGTCAAGCGTACATTGGCCGCATCCACCAATCTTACGATCGCGTTCTTGGTAACAACAAAGTAAACGTAATCAAAGGCTTTGCTAAGTTCGTTGACGAGAAGACTGTTGAAGTAAACGGTGAACACTACACTGCAGATCACATCCTGATCGCAGTAGGTGGTCGTCCAACGATTCCAAACATCCCAGGTGCAGAATACGGCATCGATTCAAATGGCTTCTTCGACCTAATGGAGCAACCTAAGCGTGTTGCGGTTATCGGCGCGGGCTACATCGCAGTTGAGATCGCTGGTGTTCTAAGCGCGCTTGGCACAGAAACACACCTGTTCTGCCGTAAAGAATCTCCACTACGTAGTTTCGATCCAATGATCATCGAAACGCTAGTAGAAGTAATGGAAGCAGAAGGTCCAACACTTCACACGCACTCAGTGCCTAAAGAAGTTGTGAAAGAAGCGGACGGCACACTGACTCTGCACCTAGAGAACGGCAACACACAAAACGTTGACCACCTAATCTGGGCTATCGGTCGCCACCCAGCAACTGACGCTATCAACCTAGCATCAACGGGCGTTGAGACGAACGACCGTGGCTACATCAAGGTCGACGAGTTCCAAGCGACTAACGTTCCTGGTATCTACTGTGTTGGTGACATCATGGAGGGCGGTATCGAGCTAACTCCTGTAGCTGTTAAAGCAGGTCGTCAGCTTTCTGAGCGTCTATTCAACGGTCAAACCAACGCGAAGATGGACTACAACCTAGTGCCTACTGTTGTATTCAGCCACCCACCTATCGGCACGATCGGTCTAACGACTCAAGAAGCTGAAGAGAAATACGGCAAAGACAACATCAAGGTTTACACTTCGGGCTTCACTGCGATGTACACAGCAGTCACCAAGCACCGTCAACCTTGTAAGATGAAGCTAGTCTGTGCTGGCGAAGAAGAGACTGTAGTTGGCCTACACGGCATCGGTTTCACGGTTGACGAAATGATTCAAGGCTTCGGCGTGGCAATGAAGATGGGCGCAACCAAAGCAGACTTCGACTCTGTTGTGGCGATTCACCCTACGGGCAGCGAAGAATTCGTGACCATGAGGGGTTAGTGTAGGAAAAGCATCTTACACACGTAAATAAATCTGGAAAATAATTAATCACTGTCCATACTGGATAGATGGACAGTGATGTTTTTCAGGATGATTTATGACATACCTTGTACACTCCAGCGATATTTTCAAAGAGACTGAGCTACAAAAACTGGATAATGGTACATTCCATTGCCTCCCTTCCAATGAAAATATAGGTTCGCTGCCAACCCTCTTTTCGCAAGATGGTGTTTTCAATCACGAAGCCAACAGCTACCTGTTTTATCTCAAAGCCGTAAAGAAGGCAAAAGACCTATCCCCCTGTGCGCAGGCTTTGCGTGCCTACTACCAATTTCTTGAGGATAAAGGGTTGAATTGGGATAAATTCCCGCCAGTCAAACGGCTAAAACCAACTTACCTATACCGTTCTCACCTGCTCAAGCAAATAAAGCAAGGCGAGCTTGCACACAGCACAGCCAGTGTTCGTATGAACCAAATCGTCAATTACTATAAGTGGCTAATGCATGATGGTTACTTACGCGTAAAGAATGAGAAGAAAGCGCCATTCAAAATGGAGTTTGTCTCTGTTCAGAACAGTGGGATGCTTGCCCACATATCCCCAACTTTCATTGTTGAGACCAGTGATTTACGCATAAAGGTTCCGAGGGATGCAGATAGTAAAAACATCAGGCCACTATCTCCATTAAGCCGTGATGCTCTTGGTATTTTAACTCAACATCTTCCACAAACGTCTGAAGAATTACGCTTACAAGCCTTGCTTGCAATTGATACTGGAATGCGAGTTGAAGAAGTAGCCACGCTATCATTAGATGCGTTAGATACTGTAACTCCGCTTGCTGAGAGCCAACATCGCTTTGAGATTCTGCTATGCCCCCGCTCAACAGGCGTACAAACCAAGTTCCTAAAAACTCGGACTGTCGAGATTTCATCGGACTTGCTCCAAGCATTGAATGAGTATCGAATTTCAGAACGCCGCCTGAAGCGTACTACTAAGCTCAACGAGAAAATAGAACAATTAGACAGCGATGCTCCCCCCTTCAACCAGAAGACCATTGAAATACTGGATCGCTGTGACCGTCATGAACCACTATTTGTTAGCCAACAAGGCAACCCTGCTACGGGGAAATCCATTGAAGCTCGATGGATTGAGTTCAGGGCAGAAATAAAACAGGCAGAGTCATCATTTTCCCATCGCTTCCATGATTTACGCGCCACCTATTGCACCTATCGCCTCAGTGACTTGCTAGAAACTGGATTGCCAATTGTTGACTGTATGGAGCTTCTGATGGGCTGGATGGGGCATAAAGATGAAACTACGACTTGGAAGTATTTACGCTTTCTAAAACGCAAAGAGGTGTTCAAAGTGAAGTTTGGCATCCTCGATTCCATCATGCACAACGCGCTGGGAGGTGACGATGACTGAGCCAACCTACCTTTCTGGCTGGAAACCAGATCTTTGCTTTCAACTAAATATTAACAACAACGTTTTAGCTGACTTGAACCGCCTATTATTTAAAAATTTTCCTCCAACTAACAAGCTACAGCAAGGTCATCAATTCGAGAACGCTAACCGTGGTGAGTTTGTTCTTAAGTTAAAAGAAATAATTAGTGAAAAGTTAGATGAAGGTTCCAGCCATATCTCTATATATGGAATTTTTCTTGAGTCATCACAATATCTTCGATGGTGCGATGAAGAAAATCATGCAGCTTTTAGCCAACATTCATTGGAAGGCTATATGGAACATTTGCAAACTCGTGTCATGCTAGGGGAATTAAAAAGGGGCACTTATAAGCTTAGACGAGGGAACATGGTGACGCTGTTCACCAGATACCTTGATTTACCAAACCACTACTTTAATAACGTGGTTATCATGGATAATAGCGATCGAGAACCATTTGAGGGCTATACACGTAGCGATTTAAATCAACTACTTCCTTTCCTAAGACGTCTCTTCAATCAAACCTGTTCGCAGTTTATCGAAGACCCAGACAAGCACATTCATGCATCAAAGGTTACACCAACTATGACCTTTGAATGGCTAGGCGAAAAATATCAACTTTGTGGGGGCATATCTAAGATGATGTGTGCTGCTACATACCTGTTGGCTTATTACACTTATGCCAACACAAGCTCCCTATTGCAACTAAGGCAGCCCAGCAATGCTTCGATATCTACTGGTGAAGTCTGGTACACAATGCCTGCTTTCAAACGTCGTGCCTTTAAAACCATTCAAATTGAAATTGGTGAGCATGAATTAGAGATCCCCAAGTATGCTATGACTTTTTTCGACAAATTGCTTAAAGCTTCAAGAATAATAAGCACCAGCGATCAAGCAACTCTTCTTCAGACAATTGCATCGAAAAAGATACAACCACTACAAAACGGATCTCTACAGGCATTTCTTAAACACTGGGTCGAAAAAAACTTCACATTCACTGATCAAGTAGGAAGGCGTTTACGCCCTACCATTTCTCGATTTCGTGAAACAGGCTCTCAGTTAACCGCTTATCACCAAGGCGATATGGTAAATGACACCATGCTTAACAACACGCCTAGAACTCGAAAATCTCACTACAGTAAAGGGAATAAGTTGGCAAATAACGGCATGATGCAAGATACGTTGTCAATTCGGGAGGAACAGGTCAAGAGCAGGGTCAGCACCCTGCAAGCTCAGGAAAACCTCAATATAGAGGTGCTGGTCATCGAGGAAGAGAACAAGATTAACCTTCCCTATTTAAGCCGTACCTCTAATGGCGGCAGCTGCGCTTCCCCATTTGGTGAAAAGTCTCAAAAATACACCAAGAAAGCCCAAACACAGGGGCTTGCCAGGGAGGGAGAACGATTAGCCTGTGCAGACCTACTGGGGTGCTTTGGTTGTCCTGACCAAGTGATTGTACAGTCGGTCTCAGATATCTGGTGCTTGCTCTCATTCAAAGCTTGTATTGAGGAGTCACTATTCCTTCATCTGGATGCCAGCCATTATCAAAAGAACTTTAATAACATCGTACAGTTCATCGAGCAAAAAATACTACCGAACATAAATCAACACATATTGAGACAGGCTGAAACCAAACTTGATGATGATGGCCTGCACCCCGCATGGAGCGACAACGAGTCAGTTTTAAGCTTAATTCCAAAATCACCAGTCGAGGTAGGATAATGGATACATCTAAACTCTACTTACCCGATTTTCCACAGCAGCATAAGGTCACGGATGTTGATGTAGTCACGCTCTACCATGAGAGAAGATTTAAAGAGTTGGATGCCATCGTCATCTGTAAGGATAAAGACGGTAAAGTTACCGCCACCTTTGGGCAAAACAGTTGGGATTGCTTACCTTTCTCTCGAAAGAAAGGTAACAACAGTCTAAATTTTGAGGAACTTAACAGTTTCCCTACGTTACAGCGGGAACTTAAGTTATTGAGTCTTGGCTGGCTATTTAATAAGAGTCCGAAACAGAGGAAAGCAATAGAATTTTCAAGTGTGCGAAGTAGATTACGTAATATGAATGTGGTTTATAAATTCTTACTAGAAAATAAGCACAGTTCATTGAAATGTCTTTCTTCATCAGTGACATGGTCTAAGTTCGAACACTTTTTACAGGAAAGTAACTATGCCCAAGGAACCATCGAATCTACTTTTGTGGCAATAAACGCAGCCATAAATGATGAGTCATGGCACAAACTTCAACTTGGCCTCAATCCAATAAAATCGAAAACTGAAGCAAGACGGATAAGTATCAATGAAGCACAACAAACTCTTGTTATACCTGAACGTCTATGTGATGCAATTTATGGAAAAGCTATAGAATTGGTCAACGGTGCTCACCCACATAGACAATTAATTTTGGATATTGAGAAGTCTCTACAACATAACTATGAAGAGGGAGTGCGCGATCTTGAAGAAAAAATAAAGCAAGGGAACCGTTACTCCTTCATGGGTGAGAGCGGTAGCATTGATAAGCGAAAATACATTTCCGCAGCTCAAGAATTACAACCACATAAAGTAAAAGACCTTGTCGCTCCATTAGCAGCTAAAGTACCAAATATTAGACTAAAAAATGGAACGGACTTTAATCGCTACTGGGGTCAACTAACTAATGCTTGCTATATCGTTTGTGGAGGTTTTAGCGGTATGCGAAATTCCGAAATCGATAAATTAACGCCTAAAAGTTATTACAAGGATAGCTTTGAAGGACGTGATTTCCACATGCTGCAATCTCACACTTTTAAGTTAGGCCATAAGCGAGAAACATGGGTCACAGCCTCGTCTTCCAAAACTGCAATAGAGTTAATGGCCACATTAACTGAAGAATGGCGCAAAGAAATCACTTACCCAGATAAAAAATACAGAGACTCCATTTGGGTAAATAAAGCATACCGCTCCAAGCCCCCTCTGGCAGGATAGTTGTCACTGTTAAAATTTACCCAGCATGGGCGGTAATGAGTGAACCTTGTCTCGTAT
>NZ_CANLBV010000072.1 GCF_947488985.1 uncultured Vibrio sp. | reverse complement strand
TACATGGTCAAGTGCATGAAGGAGCTGGCAAAAGCTGAGCCTGATATCAACGCACTCCTACCTTGGAACTTCAAACACTGACAAGCTTTAACACATCGACGCCTCTACCTTGTATAAATGCCCAGCAACTCGCTGCAAAAATCAGCTCGAAAGATCAACACGCCCTAATCTCGGTTGAAATCATCATTTGCATTTCTCCTTGAATAAAGTTCTTCAAATTCTCTCGCAACGGGAGACCAGTTGGAAGTGGGCTCACTTTCGTGATCAGACACAAGTCTGTATCTGCATCGTTACAATACAGCCTTCGCTTTTTCCAACCTCCTCTACCTGCACCACTATTGGGCACAGAGGCTTTCCCATAGGGAGTGATACAGGCTTACCCTGTTCCGTATGTTACGTAAATGTCAGCTTAGATGCCCACTCTAGTGCGGAGAGTTCTCTGATCACGAAAGGGCAATGCCCAACTCCTTTCCGACTCTTATTGCCATTTTGGCCACAGCGTATTAACCACTTCCGCTGCTTCATCGTATAACGCACCTTAAATGGATCCACATACGTTCATCATACTGACTCCCTAGCACTTACCCGAATTGTGGTTTTCAGGAGGAACATCCTCTCACGATTCTGTTCCCACTAAGCCTAGCGGCTAAGTTTCGTTACATTGTCGGATTCGCTACTTTATTCAGAATCCTAGGGTTATCTGGTGATACAGATGGTTCACTCTTTTCGTGGTGAACAACGCTTCATACGACTTCAGGTCGCACGGGTACTTTCGAGTTAGAAAGTCGCTTAGTCAATTGTCTAGTTTACGGGAGCGGATCAGGTCCTTCTCATGGAACGAGGCTAGTTGATTCCCTGAACATACAAGAAAGCCGCTGGATTTAACCCCAGCGGCTTATTATTTTCTAGCATCTAGCATCTAGCATCTAGCGCTTAGATTAGTTGTTGCTGTGCAGCTCGCTGTTCAGTTCAACCGCAGACTTGTTCGCTAGGCACTCGATTTGACCAGTGATTGAGTTGCGACGGAACAGAAGATCAGACACGCCAGCGAGATCGCGAGCTTTAATGATTTCTACTTCGTTGCCTTCTTTATCTAGCATGCGAACCTTAGTACCTGCCGTCACGTAAAGACCAGACTCTACAGTACAACGGTCGCCCATTGGGAAGCCAAGACCTGCGTTTGCGCCTAGTAGACAGTTTTCGCCGATAGAGATAACCATAGTACCGCCACCAGACAGAGTACCCATGATAGAAGCGCCGCCGCCGATGTCTGAGCCGTTACCGACAACAACACCAGCTGAGATACGACCTTCAACCATGCTTACGCCCGTTGTACCTGCGTTGAAGTTGATGAAGCCTTCGTGCATTACTGTTGTGCCTTCGCCCACATGTGCGCCAAGACGAACACGAGAAGTATCCGCAATACGAACACCTGTTGGTACCACGTAATCCACCATTTTAGGGAACTTGTCGACGCAATCGACAGTTAGCGCACGACCCGCTAGGCGAGCTTCGATTTGACGTTCAGCTAGCTCTGGAAGGTCGATCGGGCCTTCGTTTGTCCATGCGATGTTGTGCAGTAGACCGAAGATACCGTCCAGTACTGTACCGTGTGGCTGTACTAGGCGGTTAGAGATAAGTTGTAGCTTTAGGAAGCCTTCAGCAACCGATGCAGGCTTCTCGTCAGTAGCAAGTACAACAAGCACAAGTGGCTGTTCAGAGGCTGCAGCTTTTTCTGCGAAAGATGCATTAGCGGCATCGTCGTTTGCAGCGAATGCTTTCGCTAGTTCTGCGCTTTGTGCTGCAGAGATCTCGATAGCTTGGTTGCCTTCAGCGTAACCTGACACTTCAGCCACAGCGGCTACTAGAGCGTCACTTGGGTTAAGAAGTGGGTTAGGGAAGAACGCTTCAATGATTTTATTATCGTTGTTTTTGGTTGCCGTACCGAAGGCTAGTGAAAAGTAAGCCATGTTGAATCTCCATGTGTTGAGTCTTGATTTTGCTATTCATAGCAGCAGCTCGAGTATGGGGGCTGCCGTTAGCAAAGTTAATTTAATGACGTTCATCATAAAGAGAGCGTCCCCGTTATGAAAGGGCGTATCGGGATAAAGTCTGTAAAAGGATATTGCTTGTCTTTTTAGCGATAGTTTTCGGAAATGAGAAAACTATACGGCTCAACTTTAGTGGCTTAGTGGCTTAGTGGCTTAGTGACTCAGTGGCTTAGTTGCTGAGAGGTGCCGTTTTTATAGCACTTGATAACTGAGCTATTTCATACTGGTTATGGTTATGGTTATGGTTATGGTTATGGTTATGGTTATGGTTAATAAGCATAAAAAAACGCCAATAATGGGCTTTTTGGAGGAGCGTTATTGGCGTTTTTTTTGAAAAGGTAGCAGCGGGTTAAGCGGCGTCTTCTTCTGCCGCGTCTTCAACGGCTTCAAGCTTCTTTGCTTTTTTCGGCGTTGGTTTACGCTTAGCACCCAATGCGTAAAGCACTTCTTCTTTATTTTTCGCTAGGTACATTGCAAGTTCTTCTTGCTTGCCTTCATCTTCAACTAAATCGCTTTTGCCTAATAGTTCAAAAAGCTCATCAGCCATATCCAGCATTTTGTCGTATGCGTCAGCTTCGGCTTTAGAGGTAAAAGTCATTTTCTCTTCTCCGTTGCGTTCCACCACGTACTTGACGATAACAGCCATGGTTAATCCTCTAAGTTTGATAAAATTTTACTGGCTTTTTATACAGTTTTTGTAGAAAGAAGTCCAGTTGAGGCGTGAACAATGCGCGCTTAATCTTGCTGTGTTGCCCAGTCTTCACAATAGTTCATGAACGCTTTCAGCAGAGGGCTCTGATATTTGTCTTTATGCACTAGCATCCAAAATTGACGTTGCATGTCGAGTGGTACATTGATCGCCTTAACCCTACCCGTACCGATGGCAGGCTGCGCGCTTAATCGCGATAAACAGGCGAGGCCAAGTCCTGCTGAAACCGAGTTGATGATCGCCTCTGTGGTATTGAGTTCAAAAGACTCATACCAATTATCAATGTGCGGTGCCACGGCGCGTAGGAAAAACTCACGCGTTCCTGAGCCTGATTCACGCAGTATCCAGTGGCTGTCCTCTAAATCCTCTAATGTCATGCTATTTTGCGCCGCGAGCGGGTGTTGATGACTGGCGATAATACACATTTCATCGCCACTACACTGACTTGCGATCAACTCTGGGTGGGTTGCCTTGCCTTCAATTAAAGCGATATCCAATTCATAATCGATTAATTTTTGGCAGATCAGCGCACTGTTTGAAATGAATAGGTTCTGATCTTTGTGTTGGGTTCGCTCGCGAAAGCCAGCCAAAATAAACGGTGCGACTTGGTTGCCGATTGTGTCACTAGCGCCCACCTTTAAACGGCCACTTAGTGGTTGGTCGTCACGGAACAAAACATCGATACCTGTCGCCCGGTGAAGTATCTCATCCGCCAGAGGGAGTAACTTCTGCCCTTCTTGGTTAAGAATTAAACGGTTGTTGACCCGATCAAACAGTGAGTGGCCTAGCTGCTTCTCCATTTCGCCTAATGCCATGCTGACAGCAGCCTTGGACAGAAACAGAGCCTCAGAAGCCGCCGTTAATGTCGAGTGCTGAGTAATAGTGACGAACACCTTAAGTTGTTTAATTGAAATATTAGCCATCAGATCCCTAGCTTTACTCTGCTGATGAAATGATTTTTGTTCAATATTAATGAACGCTTGTTATATATAATTGGATATTGTTTAACGAGGAGCAAGCGTAATATGTCCTTAACAAGCTGATGAGTTCACAAGTTTAGTGAATTAAGTTTAAGAGAGGCTGGCATGATTCAACGTATGAAATATAGATTATCAGGCGCTCCAACACCCATGGCAGGGTTAGCACTAGCCATTGCAAGTTTAGGCTGGTGCTGGGATGGCGTTTTAGTCACACAAGGTATTTTGCACACCCCAGACTTAGTGCAATGGATCAGTGCTGGCATCGCGGCGGTATTACTTCTTGTTTTAGCTGTGAAGTTTCTGATTCATGGTCATCTATTGCGTGAAGACCTTGCGCACCCTGTGGTGGGTAGTGTGGTTCCAACATTTGCGATGGGCTGCATGGTGGTATCAGCATCTTTAGCGCCGATTTCTCAATTCTTACAAGAGGCGATGTGGCTTGCGGCGGTTGCTTTACACGTTGTGTTCTTGGTGAGCTTTTTGTATCACAGAGCTAAAAACTTTGAGATTCACCATATGGTGCCAAGCTGGTTTGTGCCACCAATCGGTATCATTGTGGCAGACGTTTCTTTTTCTGGTAATCCAGTTTTGGAGCCTGTAGCGAACGCGACTTTGGTATTCGGCTTATTGGTTTACGCAGTAATGCTACCAATGATGGTTTACCGCTTGATCTTCTCTCACGAAGTGCCAGATGCAGCAAAACCAACCATTGCGATTATGGCGGCTCCAGCAAGCCTATCTTTGGCGGGTTACCTAACAGTGACAGCGAGCCCTTCACCAGTGATCATTAGTCTGCTATTTGGGATCGCAGTGTTGATGACGTTTATTATCTATGCAGCATTTTTCAAGCTACTTCGCCTACCATTTAGTCCTGGCTATGCAGCGTTTACTTTCCCCATCGTGATTGGTGCAACAGCTTTATTTAAATTGGCTGCGTGGATGCAAGCGCAAGGCATCGAGGCGCATTACATCAATCAAGTATTCGGTCTAGCATATCTTGAACTGATTGTGGCAACCTTGGTCGTTGGTTATGTCGCTGTTCGTTACTACATGAACTATAAACCTCACCGTGTTTTAGGTGCGGTAGCCGGTAGATTGTAAAGGGCAATAGTTCAAAAGATAAACAGACTTTAAGCTTTCGGTATTTCATAAGCTTATATTTCTCATCCAAATTCGGCACTTATGCTAATCTGGCTTTATATTGTGGCAAGATTAGCGTGAGTGCACTTTGTTTACTGTTTACCATTCCAATAAAGTTGATACTTTAAAAATTCTTCTCGTTCACTTAATCAAAAGTGATCCTCTAGCCAATCCTTTCGAAAAAGAGCAAATCTTGGTGCAAAGCCCAGGTATGTCTCAGTGGCTTAAGATGGAACTCGCCAAAGAGTTTGGCGTAGCAGCAAATATCGACTTCCCACTTCCCGCGACCTTCATTTGGGATATGTTTACCCAAGTGCTTCCTGATGTGCCTAAGCGCAGTGCTTTTAACAAAGAAGCGATGACCTGGAAGCTAATGAGTTTGCTACCTGCTAAGCTTGACCACCCTGATTTTCTCCCCTTGCAACGCTATCTTGAAAACGACCAAGATGATTCTAAGTTGTACCAATTGGCTGAGAAAATTGCCGATATCTTCGATGGCTACTTGGTATATCGACCTGAGTGGATGGCGATGTGGGAAGCGGGAGAACCCGTTGCAGAACTGATCGATGATGAGGGGCAGCAAGAGCACCCTTGGCAACCGATTTTGTGGCAAGCGCTCTATGAGCAAACGCTGTCTCAAGGCCAATCGAAATACCACCGTGGCAACTTGTACCACGATTTCATTGAAGCGCTAGCTAACCAACAAGGTCAGCTACAACACTTGCCGAAACGTCTGTTTGTGTTTGGTATTTCGTCACTGCCTCCTCGCTACATGGATGCCTTGAAAGCGCTTGGTGAGCAGATTGATGTTCATTTGATGTTTACCAACCCTTGCCAACATTACTGGGGCGATATTCGTGACCGTAAATACTTGGCAAGAGTGGAAGCGCAGCGCCGTAAGCAGTTTGCTCTGGTTGATGGCTTACCTCAGCTTGAGGGTGAAGCCTCACCATTGAAAGAGGGTATTGAAGCCAATGTCGAAGATGAACTGCATACCAGCCAAGCGGTAGGCAATAGCTTGCTTGCGTCTATGGGTAAGCTGGGCAGAGATAACCTGTTCTTGCTGTCTCAATCAGACAGTGAAGAGCATGAGTTCTTTATTGATGTTGAGAGGGACAGTCTGCTGCATCAACTGCAAGCCGATATTCTCCAGTTAGAAGAGCACCAAGATGATCACATCTTAGATTCCAGCAACCATAAACAAGTGGTTGAACTGGGCGATCGCTCGTTGACTGTGCATGCTTGTCACAGCCCAATGCGCGAGGTTGAAGTTCTTCATGATCAGCTGTTAGCGATGTTTGATGCTGACCCGACATTAAAGCCTCGCGATATCATCGTGATGGTGGCAGATATTAATGCCTACAGCCCTGCGATTCAGGCGGTATTTGGTAATGCTCCGGGTGAACGTTATATCCCATATTCGATCTCGGATAGAACGGCAGACCAAGAGAGCCCAATTCTGACGGCGTTCATGCAGCTTGTCGCGCTACCAAACACGCGCTGTTTAGCCTCTGAGTTGTTAGAGTTATTAGAAATCCCAGCGATGATGGCACGCTTTGATATCGATGAGTTTCAATTCGAACAAGCCAAGCAATGGGTTGAAGAAGCGGGTATCCGTTGGGGTGTCGATTCCTCTACCGCAACCGAGTTTGATCTGCCTGCTACTGAGCAAAATACTTGGTTGTTTGGTATCCAACGAATGCTACTGGGCTATGCGATGTCTGACTCTGCGGGTTTGTTTGAAACTGCACACTCTCCAATTGCAGCTTATAACGAAGTTCAGGGCATTAACGCCGAACTTGCGGGTAAGTTAGCGCACTTTATTGACCGTATCGCTCACTATCGCCAGCTCCTGACTGAAACCCAATCAATTGAAAGTTGGCGTGAAACCTTGCTGCAAATGATCGATGATTTCTTCGCGGTTGAGCTGGAAGGCGAGGTGGTACTTAAGTCGATTCGCGATGCACTTTCTCAACTCAATGAACAGCTTGATGATGCCTTGTACGAACAAGAGTTATCGCCAAGCATCATCTATCAGTACTTGAACAATAAACTGTCGGGCGCGCGCATTAGTCAGCGTTTCTTAGCGGGGCAAGTGAACTTCTGTACCCTGATGCCAATGCGTTCTATTCCGTTCAAAACCGTCTGCTTGCTAGGCATGAATGACGGAGTTTACCCGCGTTCAATGCCACCAGAAGGCTTTGACCTAATGAATGGACGTACTCGTGCCGGAGATCGCTCTCGTCGCGATGATGACCGGTATCTGTTTTTAGAAGCAATGTTGTCAGCCCAAGAGTGTTTATACATCAGTTATGTCGGTCGCTCGATTCAAGATAATACTGAACGTGTGCCGTCGGTATTGGTGTCTGAGTTGGTTGAATATTGCCAGCAAAACTACTGCTTAACTGAAGATCAAGCGTTACCAAGTGATGATTCTGGAAGCAAGTTGACTCGAGCGATCAGCTTTGAACACACCATGACGCCATTTAGCCCGGCAGCCTTTACGCAAGGTGATGCAAGCCATGTATTGAGTTACGCCAAAGAGTGGCTTCCTGCCGCTAATCGTTCTGGTGAACGCAGTGGTGAGTTCAATCGTGCACTGGATGACTATTTGCTTGGTGCGACTTATCCATTGGAGCTAGATCTGGTTGAGTTGCAGCGTTTCTGGCGCTTACCGGTGCAGTACTTTTTTAATCGCCGTCTAAAAGTGGTGTTTGAGCCGTCACTTCCTGTGATGGAAGACGATGAGCCGTTCGTGCTTAATGGCTTAGAAAGCTTCCAGCTTAAAGATGCGCTGCTGCAAGTATTGCTAGACCATCCTGAAGGTGCAGATGAAGCGGTGCGGCTGTTTGTCTCTGAGCAAAAAGCGCAAGGTCGATTACCGGTTGGCGCGTTTGGTGATATCGAATTTGAAACCAACCGTGTGCAAGCGGAAGACTTAGTCAAAGAGATTCGATTTGTAAGTGGGCAGCCACAGCCAGATCTTGAGGTAAATATTGAATTTGACGTGCTAGGTGAAGGCAAACCAGCTCGTTTGATGGGCTGGCTTACTCAAAACTATCAATCGGGTTTGGTGCGTTTCCGCAGCGGTAAAATTCGCTCGCAAGATTACTTGGCCGCGTGGATCGATCACTTATGTTGTGCGGTTATGGGGCACGGCAAAACGACTCATATTATTGGCTACGACCGAAAAGAAGGCGTGGTTCACCAAACGTTACAACCAATTGGCGATGCGCAGCAGGCGAAGAGTTTATTGGCTGAGTTGGTGAGACTGTTTTATCAAGGTATGACAGCACCACTGCCTTACTTCCCGAAAACCGCATTGGCTGGAATTGAAGCGGGCTTTAGCCGCGGTAAATGGGTCGATGATGAAGAGAAGTCGCTCAAGAAAATGGCCGATACTTTTAATGACAGCTTCGCTTTCATGGGCGAGGGTCGAGATACCTACATCTCGCGTATTTGGCCTAAATGGGACGATGAGCTGGCGGCTGAGTCGCGTATGTATTCAACGCTTGTGTTACAAGCTGCAAGGTTGGCTGCTGCCGATCTGGAAGATCAGGAGTAAGTGGCTGTGATCGATAAGATCAATCGCGGGTACGCTGAATTAATGAATGACGAAAGAGAGTCGCTGGTCAGCATTTGGGATGCTTGCTTTCCTGGTGAAGGGGAGCAAGGTGAAGAGAAGCAAGGTACAGGAAATAAAGTGGCCGCCAGTAAATCATTATTAGTGTAGGGCGTTCGCTGTACGGCCACAGGTCAGAGGGACCATTATTCTGTGGTTCAAAGTAGACAATGAGCATTAAACTCGAATCGCGCTCCTGAACTCGTGGGCGCATAGTAGCGAGGCGAACCGAATTGTTCCGTGAGAGAGATCGCACTAACTATCAACAAACTAGCGTGGTACGTAATTGGAATGGCATTTTCCACGCTAGGTCACCGTTATAACAAAGGTCACCGTTATAACAATAGTCACATTTGTAACAGATTCATCAATCAGAAGGCAGTAAGGCATGACGACCACAAGCAGTGTTCAGGTAATTGCTCCACAGACACTCAATACCATGACGTTTCCACTTCATGGCGCGCGTTTAATTGAAGCATCAGCGGGTACGGGTAAAACATTTACCATCGCTGGATTGTACTTGCGCCTACTGCTCGGACACGGCACGGCTGCACCACAAGGTGAACTGACGGAAGCGACCCAACACCATGAGCCACTGACCGTAGACCAAATACTGGTGGTGACCTTTACCGAAGCGGCAACTGCAGAGCTGCGAGATCGTATCCGTGCCCGAATCCATGATGCGCGCATTGCGTTTGCTCGCGAGCAAAGTGACGACCCAGTGATTGCGCCTCTGTTGCAAGAGATCGAAGACCACGCTGGTGCCGCGAAAACACTGCTCAATGCGGAAAGGCAAATGGATGAAGCCGCGGTATACACCATTCACGGCTTCTGTCAGAGAATGTTGACTCAAAATGCTTTCGAGTCTGGCAGCCGATTTGATAATGAATTTGTGACTGATGAAAGCCATCTTAAAGCGCAAGTAGTAGCCGACTATTGGCGTAAGCAGTTTTACCCGCTGCCAATTCAATTGGCTGGCGAAGTGCGAAATATTTGGGGATCTCCCGCTTCGTTATTGGCTGACGTAAATCGCTATCTGACGGGTTCTCCACTAAAGCTAACCGTGGAAGCAATGTCGGGTGACTTGCAAACTCTACACAATCAAAACCTAGATAAAGTTAAGCAACTTAAGGCGTTGTGGTGTGAATCCGAAGCGGACTTTTTGGCTTTGATCTCAGGTTCAGATGTGAACAAACGCAGCTACACTAAGAAGTCTCTGCCGACATGGTTAGAAGCGGTGACGGCATGGGCGCAGAGCGATACCCATGATTATCAGTTCCCAGATAAACTAGAGAAGTTCTCTCAAGCCACTCTAATTGAAAAAACACCAAAGGGCACTGCGCCTCAGCACGCCGTTTTTGAAGCGATTGAAGATTTCTTAAATCACCCAGCCGACTTGAAAGCCCCGTTATTGGCGCATGCGATTATCCATTGTCGAACTATGCTAGCCAAGGCGAAACAGCAAAAGCAGTGGTTATCATTTGATGATTTGTTGACTCAGTTGTCTGCATCGATTGATGTCGATGAGCAATCATTGCTGGTGGAAAGAATTCGTACACTTTACCCGGTGGCGATGATCGATGAATTCCAAGATACCGATCCGCTGCAATACAGTATTTTTAGCCGAATCTATCTCGATAATCCGCAGTGCGGCTTGTTTATGATCGGTGACCCGAAGCAGGCTATTTATGGCTTCCGCGGCGCAGATATCTTTACTTATATCAAGGCAAGAAACCAAGTTAGTGCTCACTACACTTTAGGGACTAACTGGCGTTCAAGCGCCGATATGGTGAGTGCAGTAAACCAAGTGTTTATGAATTCGGACAGCCCGTTTATCTACGACCAAGACATTCCATTCTTACCCGTTGCTGCCAGTCCATCGGCCGACAAACGCCAATGGGTGATGAATGGTGAAACTCAGCGCGCACTTACCTTTTGGCTGCAAGAGGCTGAAGACAAGCCACTACCAAAAGGCGAATATCACAAGGCGATGGCTGAGGCGACGGCGAGTCAAATTCAAACCATTCTGACCGCTTCTCAAAACCAGCAAGCCTATTTTGATAACGGCAAAAAACAACATGCCGTGAATGCGGGGGATATTGCTGTCTTGGTTAGAACCGGCAGTGAGGGTCGTCTGATCAAGAACGCCCTGTCTGAGCAAGGTATCGCGAGTGTGTATTTATCGAACCGAGACAGTGTGTTTACCAGTCTAGTCGCACAAGATATTCAACGCTTGCTACAAGCGGTGCTGACACCTGAAAACGATCGAGCATTGCGCGCGAGCTTGGCCTCCGAGTTGTTTGCTCTGGATGCGGCTTCATTGGATGAACTCAACAACGATGAAGTGGTGTGGGAAAACGTCGTTAACGAGTTTCGTGAGTATCGTAAGTTGTGGCTACAGCGAGGCGTGCTACCAATGCTGCGAAGTGTGATCAGCAAACGACATCTCGCGGAACGCTTACTGGAAGAAGAAAATGGTGAGCGCTCACTCACCGACTTGATGCACATAGGCGAATTGCTGCAACAAGCAAGACAAGAGCTCGATAGCGACTATGGCTTGCTGCGCTGGTTAGCAGAAGCGATTTCCGATGCGCAAAATGATCTAGGCGGCAGTGAAGACGACATTCAGCGTCTTGAATCAGAAAGAAACTTGGTTCAAATCGTTACTATTCACAAGTCGAAAGGTTTGGAATATGACCTAGTATTCCTACCATTTGTCGCGAGTTACCGAGAAGCGAGTGAAGGCAAATTCTACGACCATGATTCAGATACCACGGTGCTTGATATCACTGGCAGTGACAGCGCTTTAGCACAAGCCGATAAAGAGCGACTAGCGGAAGACTTGCGCTTGATTTATGTAGCGCTGACTCGTGCGGTTTATGGTTGTTTCATTGGTATGGCGCCACTGCGTAAAGGGCGTTCAACCAAAGAACCGACAGGCGTGCATTTGAGTGCCATGGGCTACTTGGTTCAAAACGGACAAGAGCAGGGTATTGCAGAATTGCATCAAGCTCTAGCAGCAATTGAAGGCAAAAATTCAAGTGTGCTGTTAGCCGAAACCCCAACTGCTCATGAGCAAGTGTTTGTACAAACAGAGCAAGTGAGTGAAGATTTACATGCTAATGAACTCAAGGCTTCAATCGACAGGGCTTGGCGTATCACCAGTTACTCGGGGCTTGTAAAGCAAGGCAGCCACGGTGCGAGTCATGACGCGACCATTGAGGTGTCTGGCTTTGATATTGACTCGGCTGATGAACAGGATGAGTCTGAGTTGATTGAACCTGAACGCTCTATCTTTACGTTCCCTCGTGGTGCTCGCCCGGGTACTTTCTTACACACCTTGTTTGAGGATGTTGAATTTACCGAGCCAGCAACCAGCGAACATAACACGCAAGTAATCACTCACTTATTAGAATCAGAACAATACGAATTAGAGTGGCTACCAGTGCTTCAGCAACTGGTCGATACCGTTCTTAATACAGCGTTGGATGGCAAGAACTTAAAACTAAGCGAGAAAGGCTCAACACAACGATTAGTCGAGATGGAGTTCTTACTACCAATCGAAGTATTGGCTGCATCTGAACTGAATCAAACCATTCAATATCATGATCCATTATCGGCCAAAGCGGGTGACCTAGGTTTCCAAACCGTGCAAGGTATGCTGAAAGGCTTCATCGATTTAGTGTTCGAGCATCAAGGTAAATACTATGTACTCGACTGGAAATCGAATCATTTAGGCGATGATGTCGCGGTCTACCATGGTGAGGCATTGAAATCGGCGATGGCCGACCACCGTTACGATCTACAATATCAAATCTACGCATTGGCACTGCACCGTTTCTTACGCAGTCGCGTAGCAGATTACAGCTACGAGCAACATTTTGGTGGGGTGTATTACTTGTTCCTAAGAGGAATGGACGGTCAATCTCAACAAGGTATTTTCTCGGCTAAACCTACTCTGGCTTTACTTGATGAAATGGATCAATTGATCGACGGCAAAGTGATAGACAGAAGCTCAGCACAATTGAATGATGAAACTGGACAGATGGGGCTTTTATAATGACAACGACGCTCACCAATACCTCGAATACCGCCAATACCAACATCGGCACTGATGCCCCAGCCCAACCAGTATCGCTGATCCCTGAGCAGCTGATGGATGTATTAAAGTTTCTTTCTGATAAGGGCTCGATTCGTCAGTTGGATTATCAGTTTGCCCGCTTTATTGCTCAGCAAGCCACGAGTCACTCTCAAGAAATCGGCTTTCTCGCCGGGGTAGTGAGCCATGAATTAGGCAAAGGGCACATTTGTACTCAGCTTACTCAAGCGACCGATTTTGCTCATTTACTTGGGCTGTACGGTGAAACAGCCCTGCAATTGAATCAAAAGTTGTTAGGTATTGATTGGGTGGCGTTACTTCAATCGTCAAACCTAGTAGGTACAACCAATGCCTGTGTTAAGCCACTGATGTTTGATGGGCAGCGTGTCTACTTACAGCGTTACTGGAACTACGAGGTGGTGCTGGCAGACACGTTAAATCGTTTAAGTAAGCCGGTAGAGTTCAATATTGAACAGAAAAAGGCGCTGACGGAAACGCTCAATCAGCTTTTCGCACGGAGTTATCACTTTCTGTTTAATGCATTAGCCAAGGCTGAAGCAAATCAGCAGACGTCTCAGGTACTGCGCCAACAGCTGGTGTGTGATCATCTTGATATTGTCGATGAGCAATCTTTGAATTGGGGCGCAATTGACCAAACGATCGTGCAAGCCAAGCATGTGACGGATCTCGATATAT
The DNA here is from genome assembly GCF_947488985.1 of uncultured Vibrio sp. Lineage (GTDB taxonomy): Bacteria > Pseudomonadota > Gammaproteobacteria > Enterobacterales > Vibrionaceae > Vibrio. The sequence goes on along the minus strand of NZ_CANLBV010000072.1, from coordinate 6,696 downwards.
TGGATAGTCTAGTGCCATTATCGGCATGTTTGAATTGGCAAAAAGTGGCAGCAGCGGTAGCTCTGAGTCGTCGCTTTGCAGTGATCTCGGGTGGGCCGGGTACTGGTAAAACGACCACAGTAACCAAGTTACTCTCGGCGATGGTCGAGCAATCACTAAGCCAAGGCAAAACGCCAACGATTAAGCTAGTTGCACCAACGGGTAAAGCCGCGGCTCGTTTAACAGAGTCTATTGGTAAAGCGATTGAGCAACTGCCTTTAGCGCCTGAAGTAAAAGCCAACATACCAACGGAATCGAGCACTTTACACAGATTGCTTGGCGCGATTCCTAATCGAGCGGAATTTAGGCACAACCGACGCAATCCACTTCACCTTGATATCTTGGTGGTGGATGAAGCTTCTATGGTTGATCTGTCGATGATGTATAAGCTGGTGAATGCACTCCCAGAACACGCAAGGCTTATCTTGTTGGGAGATAAAGACCAACTGGCTTCCGTTGAGGCGGGGGCCGTGTTAGGTGATATCTGCTCATTTAACTCTACAGGTTACAGCACAGCGCAAGGCAGCTTGATCGCGGAAATAACAGGTTTCGATGCGATAGCGAAGACACCACAAGCAAAAGCGGGAGCCGTTAATCCTCCGGCGATTGCAGATAGCTTGTGTATGCTGCAGAAGAGTTATCGTTTCGATGCGCGTTCTGGTATTGGGCAGTTGGCAAAAGCAATCAATAACGGTTCTGCGAATCAAGTAGAGCAAGTGTTTGCCAAAGGGTTTGGCGATATTGAAAATCACCCTCTGTCTAGCGATAGCTATAACTTGATGCTGCGTACTTTAGTCAATGAATATGGTGCGTACCTCAACCGAATGAATGTGCCATTGGAAGAGTTAGAAACTCAAGAATCTAGAGCCAAATCGGTACTCGATTTGTTCAGCCAATGCCGACTGTTGTGCTCCGTTCGTGAAGGCGATTTTGGTGTGAAAGGCTTAAACCAGCGCATTGAAAGGGGACTTGCCGCAAGGCGTTTAGTACACCCGCACAATGATGAGCTTTGGTACCACGGGCGACCAGTAATGGTGACCCGTAACGATCATGGTTTGGGCTTATACAATGGTGATATTGGTATCTGCATGCTTGAATCGGATTCAAGCCAATCTGATTCTGCACCTCGTTTGAAGGTTTATTTTGAGTTGCCTGATGGCAGCGTGAAAGCGGTGCTACCAAGCCGAGTGCCTGATCATGAAACGGCTTATGCGATGACGATTCACAAATCTCAGGGCAGTGAATTTGACTTAACCTTAATGATCCTTCCGCCAGATTTCAGTCCCATCTTGACGCGAGAGCTGATCTACACAGGTATTACGCGTGCGAAGAAACGACTGATGATGTTCAGTGATACTAATGTATTAAAGCGTGGGATTAAGGTGAAAACAGAGCGAGTGAGTGGTTTAGGAAGCCGCTTAACCAACTAGAGATGATTGAGGTACATGTACAAAGCAACCATCCCTGGTTGCTTTGAGCGCGCTAGGAATCAGTTCCTAAAAACGCTCGAGTAAACGATATGTGGTTTATCTTGTATTTTGCTTGGCAATTCAAAATAAACTCTTTTAGATTCTCGCTTACAGGGAACACGCAGTGTACGTCTAGCCCTTCTAAGAATTGGTTATCAGCCATATCCCAAAAACTTTGCAGCGAGTTACAAACTATGGTTCTCATATCTATGTTGCTCTTTTTGCTGTTTATATCAACGATCAGTGCTAATTACAGCGAGCCCGTCGTTAACGGTTGTAGCAATCCGTGCAGTGAACATTTCAATAGACTTAAACGACTATCGAAATGGTGATTCCAATTAAACATTCAATCATATTATTAAGCTGCACGAATTCTATACAAATATTGTTGCGGGATAAAGTGCATATTGCACAAAAATCCCATAATAAATAGCGACATTTGACATTCTTTTCTTGGCCGTAAAATTTCGCGCAGCAAGTGTTACACGTTTAACGCTAAGATCTTTGAATTTCGCTGATAATTGTACAGTCCTTGCTTTTTCATCGGTAACTCGTCGACCCCGATCTCATAAAACCCTTGCTCACGGAACCAGTGTAGGCTGTGTGTCGTTAGGACAAAAATTTGCTGGATCTTGTGAGATTGGGATTGATGACGCATGTAATCAAGCAGTAGCTGACCACGGTTGCCATCGCGATAGTCGGGATGGATAGCGACACAGGCCATTTCCGCCATATTATCTTCTGGGTAGGCGTAAAGCGCAGCACAGCCAATAATCAGCCCGTCCTTTTCAATAATGGTAAAGCGATGGATCTCTTGTTCTAGCTGCTCTCTTGAGCGGCGAACTAGGATGCCTTGTTCTTCCAAAGGGCGGATCAGGTCAAAGATGCCCCCAATATCGTCAATGTGAGCTTGTCTGACTTGCTCAGCGCTGGCCATCACTACTTGGGTGCCAATACCATCAAAAGAGAACAGTTCTTGGATCAATGCACCGTCAGCTTTATAGCTGATTAAATGACAACGAGGAACGCCAGCACGACAAGCGGAGATCGCCCCTTTTAAGAAACGCAGTGTGCCGGTGCTCATGTCTTCTGCTGGGTTTTGAGATTGAGTTAAGCGCTCTAGAATGAGTTTGGCGTCTTTCGGGAACAGCTCGGCGAGTACATTTCCGTCTTGATCCGTTACCCCTTGCTCAGAGCAAAAGCCAATGAGTTTGTCAGCTTTTAAACGAATGGCTACTTGAGTCGCGACCTCTTCAGAAAGCAGGTTAAAACTCTCGCCAGTAACCGAGCTTGCTATTGGTCCCAGCAGTACAATGGATCCCTGACCCAGTGTGCGATTGATCCCTTCAATGTCGATTCGGCGGATACGTCCGCTGTGACAGTAATCCGTACCATCATCAACACCCAAAGGCTGAGCCGTAATAAAGTTGCCACTCATCACGTTGAGTTGAGTGCCCGCCATCGGCGTGTTGTTAAGGCTCATTGAGAGACGAGCTGTGATAGCAAGTTGTAATTGGCCTGCTGCCTGCATAGTCACCCCCAACGCGTATTCGTCGGTGACCCTGATATTCTTGTGGTAGGGCGTATGGCAATCTTGTTTAGCTAATAGTTGGTTGATCTGCGGTCTGGCGCCATGAACCAGAACAATTTTGACCCCTAGGCTGTGGAGTAAGGCAATATCACTAATAATGTTACCGAAGTTTTTATCGGCAACGGCTTCGCCTCCTAGCATGATGACCATGGTTTTGCCACGGTGAGCATTTACGTAAGGGGTTGATTGCCTGAAGCCTTTTACCAGCGCTGTACTTCTTAATTTCACAGAACAAATCCATTTGTGTTTATTTATTCGTTAATTTAGCATTTAAATTCAACTATAAACAATGCCTTTTTTGGAATTAGGCGCAAACAATGTACATCTAAGCTTCAATATATAATGTATCTGAGTGTAGAATGCGAATAGCACCTTTATGAGTATTAACGGAATGGCCCAGGCTCCAACAACTAAAAACAAGATCGATAATATAACCCAAGATTTCAACAATGAAGCTGAGCTGCGTAATCCATCGACGTTGAAGCGTAAGATCATCGAGCGTTGTTTAATGATTTTGGCCTTAGTAGGCTCATGCGCGGTCGTGGTGCTGTTTGGTGATGTCATCGACCGCTTGCAACAAGCCGCCACCCCCAATCATTTACTGTATGGTACTTGGGTAGAGCAAGGGGTTGCTCATTATGCGACAGATGAGTTTGTCTTGAGTCACCGTGGGGTGTCTGTGGCGGGCGCTCTTGTTGCGACAAACTTCGATTTTGATGGTCGCTACTTTGAATATAAGGCGGGTGATAAAACCTATCGCTTCCGCATGACCAAATCCGATCATTCAGAAATGAAACTGGACTCCGATAGCCACTACAACCCCATTTTTCGTCTCAAGGGCCACATCGACCACTCCGTTCGATAATTAATGTTGATAGGTTATCTTATTGTAAACTCTTACAAACTAAGATTGTGTTATCTGAAGGTTTTTGCCATCCTAAATAGATAGAATTTTTAGGATGACTCTTGTGATTAAAAAATGGCTTCCCCTTGCTGCCAGCTTTCTACTATTTGGCTGCGCTCAACCGACTGACCGTGCACAACAATACCTTGGTGATGAGTTCCCGCGCATCTTAAATCAGGTCGAGCAGGCAGAGTCCAATAAACCAAGAGACTACACCGCATTTGCTGAGCAAGCGGAGATGGTGGTGTCTAAATCCCCTTCAATGGCTAAAATTTATGAGCCGCTTTATCAACAACTCAATGACTGGGCAATGCTTAGCGGTGATCCTAGCGAGCTTGCAAACTTTGGCGTGCAAACCGCTCAACTGGGCGGCGGGGATCAGCAAGGTAATGTTTTATTCACCGGGTATTTTTCGCCAGTGATGGAGCTGCGCCATGAAGCAAATGAAGAATACCGCTATCCGGTTTATGGGCTTCCTGAGTGTGATAAAAATTGCCCAACTCGTGAAGAGATCTACAACGGTGCTCTAGAAGGTCAAGGCCTTGAACTTGGCTACGCTGCTAACCGTATCGACCCATTTATGATGGAAGTACAAGGCAGTGGTTTTGTACACTTTGGTGATGATGACACGTTGCAGTATTTCGCTTACGCGGGTAAGAACAATAAGGCGTACGTGAGTATTGGCCGTGTTCTGATCGAACGAGGCTTGGTACCACGAGAAAAAATGTCACTGAAAGCCATTAAAGAGTGGGTATTATCCAACGAGCCTGAAGTAGTGAAAGAACTGCTTGAGCAAAACCCTTCTTTCGTATTCTTTAGCGCGAGAGATGACTTATCGGTAATGGGTAGTGCAGGCATTCCACTGTTACCAATGGCCGCAGTTGCGGGTGATCGCTCTATTTTACCAATGGGAACGCCAATTCTGGCTGAAGTACCGTTATTAAATGCAGATGGTACTTGGAGCGGTGCGCACCAACTAAGACTGTTACTCGTTTTAGATACGGGCGGCGCGGTGAAGCAGAACCACTTAGACCTTTACCATGGCATGGGCCCACGAGCAGGTACTGAAGCGGGTCATTACAAGCATTTTGGTCGAGTATGGAAATTGGGTTTAGATGGCAGCGCAACCGAAGCGCCTTGGTCTTTGCCTCCTGAAAAGGTTGAGTAAGCGACAATAAAATAGGGCATTGAAAGCGAATCGCTAATCTCCTAGACTTTTTATTCAAGAGTGCGTATAAAACGCACTCTTTTCTTTTTCTCAGAAATAAATTGGCGGCAACAATGCGTGAATTGACCACTCCAGCTTCAGAAAACTATGACCAACGATTTGGTGGCACTCGTCGCCTATATGGCAATAGTGAAGTCGATATACTTAGAGCTGCACATGTGTGTGTGATCGGTATTGGTGGCGTCGGTTCATGGGCTGTTGAAGCGCTTGCTCGTACTGGTTTAGGTGAGCTGACGTTGATCGATATGGATGACGTGTGTGTGACTAACATCAACCGTCAAATCCACGCTATGTCGGGTACGGTTGGCAAGAGCAAAATCGAAGTGATGGCAGAGCGCGTTAAGCTTATTAACCCTGAGTGTAAAGTGAACCTGATTGATGACTTTATTGGCCCAGACAATCAGGCTGAGTACTTGTCGAAAGAGTTCGATTTTGTTCTCGATGCGATTGATAGCATGAAAGCTAAAGCTTCGCTGTTGGCGTATTGCCGTAGCAACAAAATCAAGGTGATCACCACAGGTGGCGCGGGGGGGCAAGTCGACCCGACTCAAATTAAAGTCGCTGACTTGACTAAGACGATTCAAGATCCGCTCGCGAAGAAGTTAAAAGATACTCTTCGTCGCCATCATAATTTCCCTAAGAACCCAGCACGTAAGTTTGGGATTGATTGTGTGTTCTCGACCGAGCAACTGAAATACCCGCAAGCTGATGGCAGTGTCTGTGCCGCAAAAGCAACCGCAGAAGGCCCAAAGCGTATGGATTGTGCGACCGGTTTTGGCGCTGCGACAGTGGTTACTGCGACGTTTGGTTTTGTGGCTGTGTCACGTATTGTCGAAAAAATCATTCAAAAGCACGCTCAGTAACGTCTTCTATTTAATTAATAATCGACTGGATATTAAAATGACCACATTCCCAAGCTCTCCATTCGGCACTGACATTACCAGTGATGATATTGTTGCGAAAATGCAGACATTCAGCGGCTGGGAAGACCGTTACCGTCAAGTGATTCAATGGGGGAAGAAACTACCTAACATGCCTGACGAACTGAAAAGTGAGCAGGTAATTGTCTCTGGTTGTGAAAGCCAAGTGTGGTTGGTTTCTCAAAATATCGACGGTGTTTGGCACTTTTGCGCCGATTCGGATGCGCGTATTGTTCGCGGCCTGGTTGCATTAGTGATGGCGGTATTTAATGGAAAAACATCACAGCAGATTCAAGCGTTCGATATTGATGGCTACTTCGAACAAATCGGTCTCATCACCCACCTAAGCCCATCTCGTGGCAATGGATTAAAAGCGATTGTTGCTCAAATCCAAGAGCTAAGTGCTTAACATTTCTTAGGTACACAGAAACAAAAAGGGTTGACGCTAAACGCCAACCCTAAATAATTTCGCTACTCGCTACTCGCTACTCGCTACTCGCTACTCGCTACTCGCTACTCGCTACTCGCTACTCGCTACTCGCTAC
>NZ_CANLBV010000071.1 GCF_947488985.1 uncultured Vibrio sp. | reverse complement strand
CCGAATACATTAGCGCAAACCAACTCCGTTATTACTTAATTGTAGTTGCAATAACGGGGCGGACCATACATTTTTGTGGGGCAAAAGAATAGACAACCGATCTAAAAAAGCCCCGCATTTTCATGCGAGGCTTTCAGTATGTATCAACCCAATTTAGGGCGAGACAATTGAATCAAGATTAAGCTAGCAGCTCTTTCGCAGTGTTTACTACGTTTTCAGTAGTGAAACCGAACATCTTGAATAGCTCGCCTGCTGGCGCAGATTCGCCGAACGTTGTCATGCCGATGATCTTGCCACCAAAACCAACGTACTTGTACCAGAAGTCAGCGATACCAGCTTCTACTGCGATACGTGCAGTTACGTCAGATGGAAGTACAGACTCACGGTATTCAGCATCTTGCTTGTCGAACGCGTCAGTTGCAGGCATAGAAACTACGCGTACTTTCTTACCTTCAGCGGTGAGTGCAGCAGCAGCGCTAACCGCTAGCTCAACTTCAGAACCTGTTGCAATAAGGATAAGCTCAGGCTTGCCTTCACAATCTTTCAGGATGTAACCACCGCGCGCTATGTTAGCTACTTGTGCAGCGTCGCGATCTTGTTGTGCAAGGTTTTGACGAGAGAAGATTAGCGATGTTGGGCCATCTTTACGCTCGATGGCCAGTTTCCAAGCCACTGCAGATTCAACTTGGTCACATGGACGCCATGTGCTCATGTTTGGAGTCAGACGTAGAGAAGCGATCTGCTCAACCGGTTGGTGAGTAGGACCATCTTCGCCTAGGCCGATAGAATCGTGCGTGTAAACTTGGATGTTCTGAACTTTCATCAGAGCAGCCATACGCATAGCATTACGCGCGTATTCCATGAACATTAGGAAGGTTGCGCCGTATGGTACGAAACCACCGTGCAGAGCGATACCGTTCATGATAGCCGTCATACCGAATTCACGTACACCGTAGTGGATGTAGTTACCAGAGAAGTCAGTGGCTTCAAGAGACTTAGAACCAGACCACATAGTTAGGTTAGAAGGCGCAAGGTCAGCAGAGCCGCCCATGAATTCTGGTAGCATAGCACCGAACGCTTCTAGCGCGTTTTGAGATGCTTTACGTGAAGCGATGTTTGCTGGGTTAGCTTGAAGATCAGCAATGATTTGGTTTGCTTTCTCTTCCCACTGCGCAGGTAGGTCACCGTTTACGCGGCGTTTGAATTCAGCTGCCAGCTCAGGGTATGCAGCTTCATAAGCTGCAAATTTCTCGTTCCACGCTGCTTCCTTAGCTGCGCCTGCTTCTTTCGCATCCCACTCTGAGTAAACTTCCGACGGAATTTCAAAAGGACCGTGCTCCCAACCTAATTCTTTACGTGTTGCTGCAATTTCTTCAGCGCCTAGTGGTGCACCGTGACAGTCGTGCGTACCTGATTTGTTTGGAGAACCAAAGCCAATCACTGTTTTAGTACAGATTAGCGTAGGGCGAGGATCTGCTTTAGCTGCTTCGATAGCTGCATTAATAGCATCAGCATCGTGGCCATCTACTGCTGGGATTACGTGCCAGCCGTATGCTTCGAAACGCTTAGGCGTATCGTCAGAGAACCAACCTTCAACTTCACCATCGATAGAGATGCCGTTGTCATCCCAGAAAGCAACCAGCTTACCAAGACCTAGCGTGCCCGCTAGAGAACACGCTTCGTGAGAGATACCTTCCATCAGACAGCCATCACCCATGAATGCATAAGTATAGTGGTCGACGATGTCGTGGCCTTCTTTGTTGAATTGTGCTGCGAGCGCTTTCTCAGCCATCGCCATACCAACAGCGTTAGTGATGCCTTGACCTAGAGGACCAGTCGTTGTTTCGATGCCTGGTGCGTAGCCGTACTCTGGGTGACCTGGCGTCTTAGAGTGCAGTTGACGGAAGTTCTTAAGATCTTCAATTGAAAGATCGTAACCTGCAAGGTGAAGCAGAGAGTAAATCAGCATTGAGCCGTGGCCGTTAGACAGGATAAAACGGTCGCGGTCGGCCCACTCTGGGTTTGCAGGGTTGTGGTTTAGGTGAGAGCGCCAAAGTACTTCAGCGATGTCAGCCATACCCATAGGTGCGCCTGGATGACCTGAATTTGCTTGTTGTACGCCGTCCATGCTTAGCGCACGAATAGCGTTGGCGAGATGCTTACGATTCATAAGAACTTCCGAATAAAAATTAAGAAAAACAAAATTGAAAAAAGTAGGGGAACTGAACGTTCCCCCTATTTGAATTTGGTAAGAGTGATTACAGCTTAGCTGCGATCATGTCTTCTAGTTTGCCTTGGTCAACAGCGAAGTTGCGGATGCCTTCAGCCAGTTTCTCAACGGCCATTGGGTCTTGGTTGTGATCCCATAGGAACTCAGCGTGAGTCATTGCTGCTGGGCGAGCTTTAGTGCCGTTAGAGTCGATAAGCTTCTCTACGACGTCGCCTTCAGCGGCTTCGAGTTCTGCTAGAAGTTGAGGTGCGATAGTCAGACGGTCACAGCCAGCAAGTTCAAGGATCTCGCCGATGTTACGGAAGCTTGCGCCCATAACAACAGTCTTGTAACCGTGCTCTTTGTAGTAGTTGTAGATGCTAGAAACCGACACTACGCCTGGATCTTCTGAAGCTTCAAAGTCACGACCTTCTTTCGCTTTGTACCAGTCCATAATGCGGCCGACGAAAGGAGATATTAGGAATACGCCAGCTTCAGCACAAGCACGTGCTTGCGCGAAAGAGAATAGCAGCGTTAGATTACAGTTGATGCCTTCTTTCTCTAGTATTTCAGCCGCGCGGATGCCTTCCCATGTCGAAGCCAGTTTGATCAGGATGCGATCGTTAGTGATGCCAGCGTCGTTGTACATTTTGATAAGTTGACGAGCTTTAGCAACGCTGCCTTCCATATCGTAAGAAAGACGAGCATCGACTTCAGTAGAGATACGGCCTGGTACAACCTTCAGGATTTCTTTACCGATGTTTACGTTTAGCATGTCGCAAGTGTCTTGAACTTGCTGCGTTTTATCATCGCTTTGCGCTTTAGCGTATGCGATAGACGCATCGATTAAAGGAGCGTACTCAGCAATTTGAGCGGCTTTAAGAATTAGAGAGGGATTAGTTGTCGCATCTTCAGGGGTATATTTGCTAATCGCTTCAATATCGCCAGTGTCAGCTACCACAGTGGTCAGTTTACGAAGTTGCTCTAATTTATTGCTCATTTTGATCGTCCTATGTATCGCAGAGCACCCCATTTTATTGAATAGAGGTGCGGGCATTTGCAAGCTAACTAATAAAGTTCTCAGTGGTTGTACCAGTGAGTCAAACTTACATTAATTTAAATTTTTCTCCGAACGAACATTTGCATAGAACATTTGTTCGTTCGATGAGTAAATGATGTAGTCATATTTATCCGATCTAGCCCCAAAGTCAACGGCAAATAGTGCGGTATGGTGACTTCAGTCAAATATATTTCGCTCTAGTAATCATGGGGTATGCAAGCAAACGTTTAATGGGCATGAGGAGGTGAATTAATCAACAATAAAACCAAGGATATTGCCGTGAGCAAATGTTCCTTGCTGCTACATATGTTCGAGGTGTAAACTTATGTATCACTTGCTGATGCATAGAGCATTTGTCCCTAAGTAGGTAAAATAATTGTTAAACATAGGTTGCGTGATATATGAGTAAGAATATCCAAGATGTTTCCGAAGAAAACACTGATCTCCTCACTGAAGTGGCAGTTGCTTATTATCAGGATGGCGCGACACAAGAAGAGATCTCCAAAAAGTACTCTATCTCTCGTGCAAAGGTTGGTCGAATGCTCAAACAAGCCCGAGATGAAGGCATTGTTGAGATCACAGTTAAATACCACCCTGTATTCAGTGCCAAGATAGAACAACGCTTGATTGATCGCTTTGGTGTCAAGCGTGCGTTGATTGCTCTGGATCAGCCAAATGAAGAACAGCAACGACAGCAGGTGGCAGGCTTGGTCTCCAGCTATCTGACCAGTACCTTAAAAAATGGCATGGTGGTGACGGTCGGTCAAGGCCGTAATGTGTCGTCTGTTGCTCACTATACTGGGGTGATCACCCCGCGTGACTGTAAGTTCGTGTGCGGTATTGGCGGCATTCACCCAAGAGGGGGGATGTTTAACGCCGACCATATATGCAGACAACTCGCCAAAAAATATGGAGGCTCTTCTGAAACCTTATATGCGCCAGCCTATGCAGAGAACAAAGCTCAAAAAACCGCATTCATGGAAAACAGTACTGTTAAGCAGACTCTCGATCTCGCCCGCAAAGCCGATGTTGCATTAGTCGGTATCGGTGATATGAGTGAAAACAGCTATATGGTCGACTTGGGTTGGTTTACCGCAGGTGAAGTGGTTCAGTCTCGTTTACTCCAAGGAGTGGTCGGTGATTTTGCTGGCTATGACTTTTTCGATGTACACGGCAAAGCTGCCAACACTGTCATGAGTGATCGCGTTATCGGTTTGAGCCTAGACGAATTTCGACCCATTTCAGAAGTTATCGCCATTGCCGCAGAAAACAGCAAGCCTTTAGCACTATTAGGAGCGTTGAGAACTGGAGCAATAGATGTGATTGCAACAACGGTGAGTAACGCGTTAACAGTTCTAAATCTTGATGAGCAGATGGCGCGTGTGAGTTTAGAGAAGAAAATTTAACTAAATCAAATTGCTATGAAATCCGAAAGGCGACTTAGTCTTTGAGAAAGGCGCGGAGTTTGGTACCGGAGAGAATGGATACTTCATGTTCTGGGATTTGCTGAAAAACTACGGTGAAGACTAAGACTAAGACTATGCCTATCAATACGATGAACAGGCTCAAGCCCCGTTTCTTTGGAATGATAAAGAGAAAGTGTTTATCTCTTTTGAAGACCAACGTTCGATTAAAGCTAAGGTTGAGTGGGCTAAATCGGCTAAGCTAGGGGGCATTTTTACATGGGAGCTGTCGGGTGACCCATCAGGGGATCTGGTTGAAGTCATGCATCAAGAGATGAGCAAATAGACCCAATATGACACAAATGAAACCCTCGCACTGCGGGGGTTTTTGCTTTGGTCTATCTGTTAAGTGCTGCTGGTTAGACAGGTTACCGATTTGATGGACTACTCGGTTTGAATTGGTAAGTCTTGTCGTTGGCCCCATTCAGTCCATGAACCGTCATATACGGCTAAGTTTTCATAACCACACAATTGGCTCGCGAGTAGAACAATGCACGCGGTCACCCCAGATCCACAACTAAAGATATAGTGACTTTTATCTTGGGCGATTGAAGAATTAAGAATCGACTTTAACTGCTCTACGGGCTTAATCTTATGGCCGTTCATTAGCTCAGCAAAAGGCTGACAAACCGAGTTTGGAATATGGCCGCTTCTGAGCTCCGCTCTAGGCTCTGGCACTTCGGCAAAAAAACGCGCTTTTGAGCGAACATCGACGGTTAAGCTGGCCTCGTTGTCAGTTTGCTCTAATACCTGTTCAGCGGATAGGAAAAAGCGTGGGTTGAGCTTCCCGCAAAAGTCACCGTTGGCCGAAGGAGAGGCATAAGATCTCTCTAGAGGTAGCCCAGCGTTCTTCCATTCCGTTAAGCCACCATCGAGCACGTACACTTCTTTGTGTCCCATGGCTTTCAGCATCCACCATGCTCTTGGTGAAGCAAAAGTGCCGCTATTGTCATACACTACGATGGTAGAGTTGTTATTTAAGCCTAGCTCTCGTGCTAGCTGATTAAAACGCGCTTCACTTGGCATCATATGCGGGAGTGAGGCATCGGGATCACTGAACTGAGTGTCGTAATCAAAACGCATAGCAGCAGGAATGACGTGTCGTTTATCTTTTTCAGGCTCGCTCTGGATCTGAAAGTCGATACTGGCATCGAGAATGACGAGATCGCTCTCTAGCAAACGTTGTTGAAGTTGTTCCGGTGAAATCAGTGGCTGATTCATTGTCGTTCTATCCATTATTTTTGTTTTATTGGTAAATGTCGCTAAGGCCATCACTAGCGCACAGTTCGACAGTGAATGAACTGATAACTGCTTTGTCCGGTGATTTGATTGACTAATGTATCAAGTGCGACCACAGAATCAACAGGGCAGTCTGTGGTCGGTGTTATGGAGATACGAAATACTTTGTTGTCTTCGGTCTGAACGGTGAGATAACGCCTGTGTCCATCTAAGGATTGTGTGAGCGTGTTCGCTATCACCTTGGCTTGAATCCGCTGTCCAGATTCTGATGTGAGAGGGTAATAGGTGAGAGCCATTAATACGCCTACACCACACATTAAGATAAATAGACCTATTTTAAACTGTTTCATGAGAGTAAGTCTTTGAAGGTTATCTTTAAAATATAAGTGAGAACGGTAGTAAAGTGAATGCAGTCAGTGGGAAATTTTAGTCATCGCTTGATTGCTCAAAACAGAAAGTGAACAGGGCGGTTCACTTTCTGTTTATAAAGTGCGGCCTAAATACCGTCTACCAAACCATCTGCGAGTCACCGCTCGCGACCACTTTTTGCAGTGGCGACTGACCATCGTAAAACCAAATCTCAATCAACAGTGAGTCTTGGTTTACGGGGGCCGCAAAGTTTGAGGCGAATACACCAGCGTCTAATGGGCCTGCAATCACTTTACTGGAGTAATCCGGTTTTAGTGTCCCGTCGTCTCGGGTTGTATAGCGGCTATAAACGGTGACAAAAGAGCGTGCAGTTGAAATATGGCTGATATTGATGTCGAGCTTAAACGGCTCGACAGAGCTGTAGTCAAATCCATCAGGCACCACCACATCACTCATCGTATAGCTTTGCGCTGCTGGCGCACTGGATGTGGTAGACGGCAAAGGCGTTGCTGTTACCGGAGTTAGCACTGCTGCGGGATCAGACGGTGTTGCTGGTGATGGCGAAGAGGTACTGCCTCCGCCACCTCCGCCGCCGCCACACCCAGCTATTACCAATGGCATTACTGCTAGAATAGTGGTGTACGATTTCTTTACGTTCCAAGTGTTTGCTACAGACATACGTTGTTCCTCTGAGAGATCACGACTTGAATCAGCGCAATGATTGCTTAGGTATGGTTTAGTGTGAATCGTCATAATGTTTCTCCCTAAGGCGCGTAGCATTGATTGTCGGCGGGCGTTTGATACCACGTCTGGTTGGCGTCACCGCCTGATTCAGCGTATTGTTTGAACTGTGGATAAGCCGTCACAATATCAATGTGTTCAATAGGCCATTCCCATTCAGTATCAGAAGTAATGAGCAATGCCCAAGGGTGATTGTCAGCCGTTTTAAAATACTTCCCTGTCGCTGGATCACTGTCATCCACCCCTAAGCCTGCGTCAAATAAGTTCGCGGTATCAAAGGCTTCGGTGGGGGCTTGATCAGGCAAGTGGACCTCCCAGCTACGTCCTGGATGCAGAGGTAGGTTTTCACCGTGATAATACCCCGGCGTTGCGAAAATGAACGGGTCGTAAGGCATGTCTGTCCAACTGTCTGTGCTCACACCATCACCCACTAAGTTAATGCCGATTTGGAACGAGAACTGTTCGTCATTCTTACAGCTGTTACTGGTTCGGTAGAAGTTACAATCGGTGCTGATTTTTTCTGTTAGGTCATTTGCGACAACGAAGATCGCCTCACTACGTCCATCCTCAAGGTTCAAATCAGTAAAGGTACCCTTGTGTTTCATGTAGGAGCCTGCACTGTTGACTGAGCTTGGAGCAAGATTAGGGAGACGCACCGCAAAGCCATTTCTGTACGATGCCCCTGCCGCCGCTAAGCGCCCATCGATAGTGGATTTTACGACTTTTCCGTCTTTAAGGATTTCTGTAATACGATACATAATAACTGCGTCATTCATGTCGTAATCGGCTTTGTAAGGCCAGTTATCTTCATAAGCGAGTGTTGCGTAGCCAGAAGCGCTTGGGAAATAACGAGCCGTCGCACCATCGTTAAGTACATCGACTTGAATATCCACCACTTCCCCTGACGTTGAACCACCAAAGTAATTCAAATTGGTTTGCTGGCTGAATCTAAAGCGAGCCCAAGTCGTTCCGGTTAGCGCGTTGATGTCTACATTGAGGAACAGTTCGTTTTCTCCTGCATCTAGAAAGTAGTCGGTAAACACTTGTTCATTGTCTCCATCAAAGCTGCCATCTTGGTTCCAGTCGATCCAAGCAGAAAGGTAACCTGTGGTGGAAGCCTCAATAACCACTTTTGAATCCAGCCCGGCTTCCAGTGCTGTGACAAAACCGATCCCGCCGTTGGTCCACTCGTCGTCAATGCCCACACTTTCATCGGATAGAGGGGTGACGTAGCCATCGAGGTCGGCATCAGGAGCATCTGTCCCTAGCCAAGTCATGCCATCCAATTCATGACGAGGACCGTTGCTTGCAAGCAGGGTTAGGTAACTATCAGGCGCATCACCGAAGTCGATGTTGGAGTCTTCATCGACCACTGGCGCATTGGCACAACGTGCGCCATCATTTTGATTCGAAGATGGGCCGTTGGACACGAATTCAACCGCCGGAACAACGCCTTCGGCAATATTGTCGGCGTTTTCTGGAGATAAGTTGATTCGGTAGATCTTTCCATCTTGGTTACGAGAGACGTAGTAGTAGCCATTGACATCAAAATAGCCCGCTCCGAACGTACCCAGCTCTCCGGTATTACCGATGTAAGTTTCGGCACCTGTGGTCGGGTTAAATCGGTATAAGCCGCCGGAGTTATTATCAATCCCGTAGAGCGAGCCGTCACTTGGATGAAAAGCAAAGTCGGTTAAATTGACGCTTGCTGGGCTGCCTGCAATTTTGTTAACTGTCACCGTCGCGCTTGGATCGCTGTCTAAAGGGGAGAGGTCGACGGTGAATAACCCTTTTCCTTTACGGTAGAGGTAGTAAACGTGTTGATAGACATCACCGACATAGAAGGTGTGGTCGGTCGGCAAGCCACTGGTATTGATCACTTCGGCTTGAAAGTCTTGACCAAGACGAACTAAGCGTTTGTTGGTGGTGTCATAGCCGTAGATATATCTGTCTTCAAAATCGAAGCCGACGCCATTAATATTGGCATTCATGCCCGTATCGTCTTCGAGTAAAGTCGTTGAACCAGTCACTAGGTTAACCCCCCATACTTCAACGGGTTTTGATTGAAACAGGTAAGCCTGACTTGGACAGGTATCGAATGGCGCAGCATTGACGACTAGGGGAGCACTTAATAGCATGCTTAACGTGGTGATTCTCATATCTACATCCTTGTATGGAAGGTTTAGATACTTAATCAAGTTACGTGCCAAAGTTTAACTTGCTGATTTTATGTTATTTTTATGGTCTAGTCTTGATGTTTTTTGTTACTTTCTCAAATTGAGAATTTAAATAAAACAAACTTCTCAGCTGTTGTTCCAAATTGATAAATCGGTTTGAAATACTGAGTTCTATTCATAAACAGCTATTCATAAACAGCTATTCATAAAAAAGCCCTGATTGAGTGTCAGGGCTGAAACGTTTGTAGGGTAGAGCTGAGTTACTTGAATCGCTTAGCCACACACTGAGCAATGAGGCATCTTCATTAAATTCATTTCACGCCAACTGTGGGACATGGCATCGAGAATGAGTAGCTTGCCTTGTTTGGGCTGGCCAAATTGAGCAATCACTTTAATGGCTTCCAAAGCCTGAGCCGCACCAACCATTCCTACAACAGGGGCCATAACACCCGCTTCAACACAGCTTAGTGCAGCCGTGCCAAATAGAGCACTCAAGCATTGATAGCAGGGGGCATCTGCGTCTTGGTAAGTGAAAACACTGATTTGGCCTTCCATGCGAATCGCAGCCCCCGATACGAGTGGCGTTTTTGAGGCGTAACACAAACGGTTAAGTTGATTGCGCGTTTCAACGTTGTCGCTGGCATCAAGCACCAGTGAGTGTTCTTCAATTAAGCGAGCGAGTGCTTGGTCATCAAGCCGATGGTTAACGGTTTCAATTGTCAGATGAGGGTTTAATACTCGCAGCGACTCTGCTGCAGAATCGACCTTTTTCTTACCAATATCCGCATCGGTGTGAAGTACTTGTCGCTGTAAGTTAGAAAGCTCGACAATATCATCGTCAATCAGTGTCAGCTTACCAATGCCCGCAGTCGCGAGGTATTGCGCGGAGGCGCAACCTAGACCACCTGCACCTAACACTAAGATTGAACTCTGTTTCAGCGCTTCTTGGCCTTCAAAATCAAACTGCTTGAGGATGATCTGGCGGTTGTAGCGAAGCATTTCTGTATCAGACAGTATTTCCATCAGCAGCCTCGTTAGTAAAGCGTCGAGTTAAACAGTTGAATCTGAACCGTTTCGCCGACTTCGACTCGGCCGCGTTCACGCTCTAGAACCACAAAGCAATTGGCTAAGCTCATTGAGCGAAAAGCGCCAGAGCTTTGGTTGCCCGTTGTCTCTACCACAAACTGTCCGTTTTCAATCGAGTAGATACCTCGTTGGTAATCGGTACGGCCTGGGGCTTTTTTGAATGCAGACTTAGTGATCGCCGGAATCGACTCTGGGGCTGTCCATGCTGTATGAGCTGCTAGTTTCGCCAGCATAGGCTGCACCAAAACATACATCGTCATCATTGCCGAGACAGGGTTACCCGGTAAGCCACAGAACCATGCGTTATCCAACTCACCGAATGCAAACGGCTTACCCGGTTTAATAGCCAGTTTCCAAAAGCCGATTTGACCGAGTTCTTCCAAAATATCTTTTGTGTAATCCGCTTCACCGACACTCACACCACCAGAAGTCACCACAACGTCTGCCAATTCTTGAGCTTTAACGAAGGTTTCTTTTAGCGTAGCAGGGCAGTCAGGAATAATGCCTAAATCGATAGCTTCACAACCAAATGCTTCAATCAGTGGTTTAATACCGTAGCGGTTGCTGTCGTAGATCTGACCATCTTCAAGGGGTTGGCCCAATGGCTTTAGCTCATCGCCCGTCGAGAAGAAAGCGACTTTCGGTTTGTGTGCTACAGTTACATGGCTCACACCGAGTGAAGCGATCATTGGGATATCACGTGGTGTTAGACGCTCACCACGGTTAAGTACGATATCACCTTGCTTGATGTCATCTCCGGTCGGGCGAATATTATTGTTGAGCTTGATGTTGTCTTGTTGAATTTCAATACCAGTGTCAGTTTCACGAGTATTTTCTTGCATGATCACTGCGTCACAACCTTCAGGGATTTTTGCGCCGGTCATGATGCGAATACAGGTGTTGCTAGGCCACTCGCCTTCAAATGGTTGACCCGCGAAAGATTTACCCGCCAACGGCAGTATTTTACTCTTCTCAAGATCCGCCAAGCGTAGTGCATAGCCATCCATCGCTGAGTTATCAAAAGGAGGAACGAAAATAGGAGAAAGGACATCTTCAGCAAGAACGTAACCTAATGCATCCGCTAAAGGGAGTGACATGGTGGTTTGAATCGGTTTAATTGGTGATAGCAGCTTATCTAGTGCTTCTTCAATTGGCATCAAGCCAGGAGCGTCGCAACAGCCCATAATTGAATTCCTTTGATCGTTATTATTCTGATTTAGTGGTTGGCGATGGTGTTTTAATCGGTATGAGAACACCGATTTGACCAACGAAATGCTCGTCACTTTAGCATAGTTTAAGCCCCGTAAATAATGACCTCACTTAAAATATGAGTGTATTTATTCAAAATTACGAGTATCCTTGTTTTCCATCCAAAAGGGGTAATACAAGAGGAAGTTTAATGTCAGGTCTTAGCGAATCAGCGAAGTTGGTGAAAGATGCGCTAGCAAGCCGTGGATTAGAGACACCCATGCGTCCTAATCAGGTGAGCCGAGAAGAGAAAAAGGAACGAATCGAACACCATATGCGTGAGATTCTTACTCTGCTTGAACTTGATCTTTCGGACGATAGCCTCGAAGAAACACCGCAACGTATTGCCAAAATGTACGTGGATGAAATTTTCTCTGGTCTGGATTACAGCAATTTCCCGAAAATTACCGTGATTGAAAACAAGATGGGTGTTCGTGAGATGGTACGTGTCAAAGACATTACCGTGACCAGCACTTGTGAGCATCACTTGGTGACCATCGATGGTAAGACCGCCGTCGCGTATATCCCACAAGGCAAGATCATTGGTCTGTCGAAGATCAACCGAATTGTCCGCTTCTTTGCCCAGCGTCCTCAAGTTCAGGAGCGTATGACCCAGCAAATTCTGGTGGCATTACAAACGTTACTTGAAACAGATGACGTTGCCGTGACCATGGATGCGGTTCACTATTGCGTAAAATCTCGCGGTGTGATGGATGCGACCAGCGAAACAACAACAACGGCACTCGGTGGTATTTTTAAATCAAACCCAGCAACGCGTCACGAGTTCTTACATGGTCTGCGTTAATCCGTTTCGTTATTTGATGAACGCGATTTAGCCTCTGTATATCGATGTTGGTTGAAAGACATTCTAAGCCTCGCATAAGCGGGGCTTTTTTGTCTTTTTCGCCAGAGCACTTTCGTTATCACTGACAATAAATTCGCGCTTGATTGAAGTTTATTAGGAAGTGGAGGAAAAGTACGCTCTATATCTTAACTGTTTATTTCCAGTTGAAAGTATATAGAGCGTCACTAGGGCGTGTTGATCTTTCGAGCTGATTTTTGCAGAAAGAGCAACACGCCCTAGACAGTCGCTGGTGGCTGTTTAAGAAAGATTAAACCAACGCTTAACGCGATGAATCAAGCCAGATGGTTTGTTTTCGACTTGATAGAGATCCAAGCCATCATAGAAACTAGCCATGAAGGCGACGCGAATCTCATCTTCTGTACTTCTCGATAAGCGAGACAGTAGCGCAGCCGTGCTTGCCGCATGATCATTGGCTAAGCTGTAATCCATCCCCAGTCGCCCTTGAATGAACAACCACAAATGGGTGACCAAGGATAACTGCTGGGCGTTCGCATTTTGAAACTTGCCGCTATGCTCACGACCTACCGTATTATCGAATACACTTTGCATCGCTTCACTGGCATCTTTATGACTTTCAAAGCGATAGATTGCATCGATATGGACCTTAGTGAGCAGCCCAAGCAGCGTTTGGCGTTCAGAGTTGTTGGGCTTATTCTCGCAAGCGTGTTTGAAAAGAGCGTGGTTTTCATCAATAAATGATGCCAGTTCTTTCTCGTAGCCCGTCACAATCGCTTTTACTGACTCTACCCCTGCTTCTTGTAAACATAGATGAAGCTTGGTTTTCACTCGCTGCTTAGCTTTGGCCTTTTGCTCCAGCTCGGCGGTTTGTTGCTTGAAATAAGTAACTTGTTGCTTAAGCTCAGTCATTACTCTGCAGCTCTTCCCACGTTACTTCTGCTGATTGCGTGTCGCTGTTGATGAAGGCCGCGTTGCCGCTCAGCATCACTGAAAGATCCATTGTACGCTGCGTCATCGCGGCCAGTTGCTCGATACCATCATTGTCTAGACGAACGATCTGAGCTTTCAGGTAACCGAATTTACCCTTGTTCTGTTCCCACCAAACATTCGATTTGGTGTTGAAGCTGAACACGCTCACTGACTTTGATAGGCGAGTCGCTTTTTTCACGCGTTCTGGATCCGGTTCGCCGACATCAATCCATTCAAGAATTTGGTCATCTAACGACTTCTGCCACAAATCGGGCTCTTCGATGCTAGATAATCCTTTAGTGAACTCAAGTTCAGGAGATGCATTGATACAGAAAGCCATGATACGAGCCATCATACGCTGCTCTGTTTCTGAAGGGTGTTGGGCAATGGTGAGGTTAAAAGAGTCGTAATAGTCGCGATTCATATCGGTTAAAGAGATACGAAACTTATAGATTGTCGGTTTGAGAGCCATTGATGGGGTGTCTTAGGTAAAAATAGTGAAGGGGAATCTTACCTTAAATTGCTGAATGGCGTGTAACAAAATAGCCAGCAAAGGCTGGCTATTTTTAGAAAGCTTTAAAATACTAAACTAAAGTACTTTGATACTGTCAGCTTGTGGGCCTTTTTGACCTTGAGATACAACGAACTCAACTTTTTGGCCTTCAGCAAGAGTTTTGAAACCTTCGCCAGTGATCGCAGAGAAGTGTGCGAATACGTCTGGACCGTTTTCTTGTTGAATGAAGCCGAAGCCTTTAGTTTCGTTGAACCATTTTACTGTACCAGTAACTGTGTTAGACATGATGTTATCCCTAAAATTAAATTTTTTATTTTGAGCCAATTGTGGCACAGATAGCGTGGAAAAGTTTATTGCTATTGCGTACAACACAACGGGGTTACTAGTAATCCAACGAAATGTTTATATACAAAGAACTTTCTTTCTAGCCGAAATGGAGTCTAAATCAAATCAGGGGATAGTCAATCGAATCCATAGCGAAAGGTTGCAGAAATTTGGGGGTAGTCAAACTTTCCATTCCTTAAATATCATGCAGTTACAGGGAGATGGTGATTTGTTGTCGTTTTTGTGACAAACGCACTTCAATTTAATGACGATTTTGGAGTCATTCCCCCTGTTTTTAGTGGGCTCAATGAAGGTGTTTAAGTTTAAAGCCGCTAAATGGTTAAGTTTAACGGCTTTATCGGTAAGTTATTATCATAAAGGTATAAAGCCCTCAAAGTTTCAAGTGGTCATGGATTCAACCGATATAGGTTGCCGTTGTCAGTGCTGAAATAAATATCTCCGCTTGGGGACATCTCAATATCTCTTACTCTCTCGCCTAAATCTTCTAAGATACGTTGTTCATCGATTGCACGACCTTGCTTGTCCACAGTCACGATATTGATGTGGGTGAGCTTTAAAGCGCCAGCCAGTAGCTTGCCTTTGAGCTGTGGGTATTTGTCACCTTGATAGACCACCAAACTGCTAGGCGCTATAGAGGGAACATACACCTTTACCGGAGGCTCAATACCCGCTTTCGTTTTCGATTCGCCGACGTTAATCGGTCCCCAATACTCTTTGCCGTGTGATGTGATGGGCCAGCCGTAGTTTGCGCCCGCTTTTATCAGGTTGATTTCATCTCCACCCCGAGGGCCATGTTCTATCGACCACAGTTTTTGAGTCGGGAAGTCGTAAAATAGCCCTTGCGGATTGCGATGACCAAAACTCCAGATCTCGTCGAGTACCTTGTCGTTGTTGATGAATGGGTTATCGCTTGGTGTACTTCCGTCGGCATTCAATCGCAGTATAGTGCCCGCATGAGTCATTGTATTTTGGCCGTTATCTCGATCGCCCCGATCACCAATTGAAAAGTACAGGTGGCTATCATCAAAGGTGATTCGGCTACCAAAGTGACGACCAGTATCGGTTCTAGATTCAGAGACAAACACGTCTTTCCAGTTGGAGACTTTACCATCGATATAATTGATAGAAGCAATAGCTGTGACGCCGTCATTTTTGGTGTTTTTACTGTAAGTGACATAGAGCTTGTCTTTTTCAAAAGGAGACAAAGCAATATCCAGTGCGCCGCCTTGTCCCTTAGCCCACACATCTGGCAGTCTAAACAGGATACTTTGGTCGCCCGTTTTTAAATCGACGTGTTTAATGACACCTGATTTCTCGGTGATCAGCATAGATTCATCGTTAACATAGGCTAAGCCCCAAGGTATCTCTAGCCCGTCAGTGATCTTCTCTGCCTGCCATGCCAAGGCTGAAGGGATTGGCCCGGAGGCGACTAGCGCTAAAACGCACGAAATAATACGGTGATGAGTGTTCATTTAAGTCCCTTTATTGTCCAAGGTATCGCGGATGTCTGGTTTAGCTTGCGCTCTAAACGTGCAAGGCGAAATTCAGTGAAAAGTGATTATTCATATATTGAGTTCAAGGGTTATTGTATGAATAAACAAGCTCACGTATGGTTACCTTGCCATTATCTACTTGATCCTTCTCGGAGCACTATGAATACCAAGCCTGCGATATCTTCGTTATTTTCTCTGCCATTATGTGGTCTGTTGCGATGCCAAGTCATCTTTGCAAATGGAAGTATTGCATCGTGAGTCGTCGATTTAGCTTTAAATCAATCTTGCTTGCATGCCTGGTCATCAGTATAGGACAGCTTAGCATGGGCTTGGTGTTTCCATCACTGCCTTGGATCGCCAAAGACTTCAATGTTTCACTAGAGCAAGCTCAACTTCTGGTGAGTGTCTATCTGTTGGGCTTTGGTCCTTCCCAGTTTATCTATGGCCCTATCTCAGACGCATTGGGGCGGAAAAAGGTTTTGCTGAGTGGCTTATTGCTCGCGATGCTTGGCCTGTTGATGATCATATTCTTTAGCCATTCGTTTACCAGCATGGTGATGGGGCGATTCTTACAAGGTTTAGGCACGGGTTGTTGTGCGGTATTGGCTCGTGCCTCAACACGCGATAGATTTAACGGCGCTGACTTACCATTGGCGATGTCTTATATCGCGATGGTGGCGTCTATTACGCCGTTAGTTGCCCCTGTTATTGGTGGGTTTATTAACTTCCACTTTGGCTGGAGTATGGTGTTCATTTCGCTATTTGGTTACGTTGCAGTGGCTTGGGTAGTGTTGGCCTTTAAGTTTAAGGAAACCGTGACCCAGTTTTCGGCGATCCCTTCACCGAAAAAAATGGCGAATCAATATAAAGAGTTACTGACGTCACGCTATTTCATGAGTTTTGCGAGCATTGGGTGGATTAACTTTAGCTTGATGATCACCACAGTGTCAGTAATGCCGTTTATTATGCAAAACCAGATTGGGATGACGTCGGACGAATACGCCATGTGGGCGGTGATCCCTGCATTGGGCATGCTAGGTGGCACCACTTTGTGTAACCGAATTCGCCCAATATTAGGCAGTAAGAAAACCCTGTTATGCACGCCTGTACTACACGTCTGTGCTGCATTATGGTTTTTCTTTTGCCCCGTTGAGCCTTTGTACCTAATGATTGGTCAGTTTTTGATGATACTTGGCAATGGTATTGCGCTGCCTTGTGCTCAAGCGTTAGTGATGTTGCCACACAAAAAGAATGCAGGTGCAGCCGCAGCCGCAGCCATGTCCGGTGGTGGGCAGATGGTGGTCTCTTCGTTAGTGAGTATGGGGTTAGTTAAATTAGGGCTGGGTGAAGTGTGGCACTTATCTCTGATGGTCACCGTGTTTACCTTGATCACTCTGTTTAATATCTTGCGTGGTTTTAGCTGCCAAGAAGCAAAAGAGTGCCAGCTTAGCTAGTTTCTCCAACTCATACTTTCTTGAATCACGTTGATAGCCTAAGCCGTTGCGGACTCTGAGCGGCTCTGGGCGAGTTTTGTCAGTGTGAGAAAATGTTAGCCAATCTAGCTCTCGATTCTCGATTCTCGATAGCCAATTTTGCATCCGTGATTAACCTAAAGGTCAGACTACTAAATTGGATAGCAAAAATGCCTGAACTTGAACGCCTTACGTGCTCCATTGATGAAAACCAGATTGCGACGGTTGTGCTGAATCGCCCCGATAAGCTCAATGCTATTGATATGGCGATGTTTCAAGGGGTGAACAACATTGTGAGTCAGTTGAAAAAGAACACTGAAATTCGCGCCGTAATAGTGAAAGGTAAGGGATCCGATTTTTGTTCAGGGCTCGATGTTAAATCCCTTTTGACCAGTAAATCGGGAGCGCTCAAGCTTCTTTTTAAATGGTTACCGATATTGCCGAATGCTGCTCAGCGTTTTTCACTTGGCTGGCGAGATATTCCATGCCCGGTTATTTTTGCCATTCATGGGCGCTGTTGGGGAGGCGGCCTGCAATTGGTCAGTGGGGGCGATTTCAGAATTGCCAGTCCGGACGCAAACTTTTCGATACTAGAGGCCAAGTGGGGCTTAATTCCTGATATGGGTGGGGCCATCGCCTTTCGAGAGTTGATGCGCAAAGATCACACCCTAGAAATGGCAATGACGGCCAAAGTGATCGATGCGGAAACAGCCCAGCAATATGGGGTAGTGACGAAAATCGCCGCAGATCCCTACGCAGAAGCTTATGTCTTGGCACTTGAATGCGCTAATCGCTCACCAGATGTCGTTGCTGCCAATAAAAAACTCTACAACAAAACGTGGTGGTCGAGTCCGGGCGTCGCTTTGTTTTACGAAACTTGGTACCAGATTAAAGTGGCCTTAGGTAAGAACCGAGCGATTGCAGCTCAGAGAGAAATACATAGAGATCAACCGCGTCCGTATATCGCAAGAAAGTTTAAATAACTCTGTATGAAAAAAATGATATATAGCAAAAATACCACATAGCAAAAAGCCACTCTGATTAACATCTGAGTGGCTTTTTCATTTTATGTGCTGATAGACTTAATCAATACGCTAAACGTCAATGTGCGGAGCCATTAGCCCAGCAGGGAAGGCGTATTAAGCGATACCTTGCTCTTTCGCCATCTGTTTCGCGATCTTAGGAGCTTGCCATAGGCACGGCAGTAAGATGAACGAAACGGGAGCCGCTGTTATCACAATGAACGACTGCAAGGCCGATATACCACCAGAGCCCATTGAGATAAGCGCAATGGCGACTGCACCCATGATGACGCCCCAGAAACTACGTACGGCTGCGTTCGGCTCTGTTGTACCAGTCATCACCACGCTGATGGTGTAAGTCATCGAGTCACCCGTCGTCACGATAAAGGTGGTCGTTAGGATCAGGAACAAAATCGAAATCAGCGTAGGAAACGGCAATTGAGAGGTAATGGCCAGTAGTACAGCTGGAAGGTTAAAGCCTTCGAACGCACTCGAAATGACGCCGGGGTTCTCCAGTTCAAACGCTAAGCCACTACCACCGACGATGCTGAACCAAAAGCACGTGACTAATGGTGCAATGATACTGATAGAAACGATCATTTGACGAATCGTACGACCACGTGAAATACGAGCAATGAAGATCGCCATCATTGGACCATAGCCTAAGAACCAGCCCCAGAAGAACACGGTCCAGCCATTGAGCCATGCTGTGTCTTGGCGATAAAGCGCCATTGGGATGAAGTTGTCGACCATTTCGCCCATGCCTTGTAGGTATCCGTCAACGATGAATCGCGTTGGACCAACTACTAAGATGTAACCGATGAGGCACACTGACAAGATGATGTTGTAACGACTTACCAGCTGGATGCCTTTGTTTACGCCACTTAGAGCAGAAAGCGTGTACATAGCTATAGCAAATAAGATAACCATGCTTTGTGTGACGAACGTGTCTGAAATACCAAACAGTTCACTCAATGCATAGCTAATTTGTAGGCCAAGGAAGCCAATCGGGCCGATGGTGCCTGCAGCGACAGCAACAATGCTGCACGCGTCGATGACGTTACCGATCCAGCTGTTGATTGCCTTGTTGCCCAATACCGGATAAAGCAATGTGCGAGGCTTAAGCGGGAGGCCTTTGTCATAATGCAGGTGCATAAGTACGATAGAAGACAACCCCCCCAAGATTGCCCATGCAAGGAAACCCCAGTGCATGAAAGACTGTGACAAGGCATTGAACGCCATTGCCTCACGGTCGGTATGACCATACAGCGGCGGAGCGGAAACAAAGTGAGCGATCGGCTCAGCCGCCGCCCAGAACACACCACCACCGGCTAATAGGGTACAGAGGACGATAGACATCCATTTAAAGGTGGTCATTTCAGGCAGCGCGAGCTTGCCTAAACGAACATGGCCGGTACGCCCTAATGCAAGCACTAAGCCGATAATGAAATTGAGCAGTAGTAGAACCTGCCAGAAAGCACCGAACCATTTGGTTGAGTAATTGAAGCCGATGTTGACTAGTTCGGACAATGCGGAAGTGTTGGTGAAGGCGAGGATGACAAAAAGGGTTAAAAAGCTGCCACTAAGCCAAAACACAGGGTTTTTGAGCTCTAGCTTCTCAATCAAAGATTGGGCTTTATTGATATTAATAGAAGTAAATTCTGCGTTGATGTTTTCACTGGCGACTTGCGTCAAGTTGGACATTATTTCTTCGCTATATTTGGCTTATTCAAGCCTATGTATTTCTCCCACACTTGCATCTTAAATGTGAGGTTCGTCAAAAAAAAGCGGCGATACTAACACACTGGTCAGCAAAAGGTGGCGGAATTTGGAAAAGAAATTACTTGATTGCCAACATTTCTCCTTTGGGGTTAGCGTTAAATCGAGGTTGTGACGATCCTAAAAAAGCAATTCTCACTTTTGAGATGCTATTTTTTAGCTTTCCGAAATAAATTTAATATTAGGGCGTGTTGATCTTTGCTGTACATTCCGTGTTCAACAATACATAGGTAGCCACATCAACATGAATGCCAGCGATAGCATGCTGGCATAATTCCTTTCTAACTTGTCATATCTACTTGAAAT
>NZ_CANLBV010000070.1 GCF_947488985.1 uncultured Vibrio sp. | reverse complement strand
CGCTGGCATTCATGTTGATGTGGCTACCGATGTATTGTTGAACGCGAAATGTACAGCAAAGATCAACACGCCCTAGTTATCCAACGGCCATTCACGAGTTTCTATCAACCCATGCTCAAGCAAATTATCACGAAGCTGGTGAATCTTGACTTTTAGTTCATCACGTATCAGTCGAATCGCTGGAGAGATTAACTGACGGCTAGGCAATACCAGCCACATTTCGGTCAGTGGTATCTTACAATCCACTAATATCCTTTCTAATCGACCCGCGAGTAGATCTTCTCCAACATCAATAGCGGATTTCTTCGCTATCCCTGCTCCATCAATACACCATCGACGGACGATATCACCATCATTCACCACTCGATCGCTATTCATTTTGATTCTGTACTTTCGATCATCATGATAAAGCTCCCAACCGTCGTGCACGACCTCATACAGCTTGTAGAGCAAGGCATTGTGTTGATATAAATCATCGGGAAGCTTAGGTCGACCATGATTTTCAATATAATCAGGAGAAGCACATAAGACGTGAGGGATATTGCAGATCTTAAATCCATACAAGTTAGATTCTTGCGCCGCCCCTTTGGTCATTGCTCTCAACGCTACATCCACCCCATCGCGGTAAAAATCGGTTCGGCTATCACTTACGTGAAGCCTTAGGGACACGTCTTGATGTTTGTCCATCACATCATTAAGTAAAATGCGCATCAGATTGCGCCCCATCTCGGAAGAAACCGCGATGCGAACTTCCCCACTGACGGATTGCTGCTCTTCATTGACTAACACCTGTCCTTGTTGCAACAAATCCAATGCTTGTTGGCACAAAGGCAGGTAGCGCTCACCTTCTGGGGTCATGCGCATCTTTCGCGTCGTTCGAACAAATAACTCGGCTCCTAGCTCTTGCTCTATTCGCTTCAATGACACGCTTGCCGCAGACGAGCTCATATCCAGTTGATTCGCCGCCGCTGTAATAGATTGAAGCTCGGCAACTTTCAGCAATACCTGTAAATCCGCAATTTTCATAACCACCCTACTTCATTGCTCAGTCGGCAATGGTTCAATCTTTATTATCCACGATTGAAGGAAAGTGTATTAAAGATTAGCCCGTTTATCGAATGAATAATTTTGAATATTATTGTTCTCAAGCAAACATAGCAGAGACATTACAATGAAATCATTATTTAAAGCATCAACATTAGCCCTAGCGACAGCTCTACTTACTACCCCTTCCTTTGCCGATGAAGGCACTTCAAAAGTTGTCGCTGCAAACGACATTGAGTGGGGTTATCTAAACCCGCTGCGCGGCGTACTTAGCCCAGGTGCTGCCGACCTTTGGGGTGACCGAACAACTGATACCGCAACGGGGATGTTAGTTCGCTTTAAGAAAGGCTTTGAGTCACCACCGCACATTCATAACATCACGTACCGCGGTGTGGTCATTGAAGGTCAAATGCATAACGACGACCCTACATCAGAGAAAATGTGGATGCCAACCGGCTCATTCTGGACGCAACCAGCAGGTGAAGACCACACAACGGCAGCGAACGGTGAAACTAACCTAATCTATCTTGAGATTGATGCGGGTCCATATTTAGTTAAACCGTCTGCGGAAAAATTCGATAATGGTGAACGTCCTCTGAACCTACATAAAGACAACATTGTGTGGCTAAACAGCAGCGATCTTCACGACATCAGCGTGGAAGGTGTTCAATCCACATATGTTTGGGGTAGTACCTCTAACATGGGAGGCTCTATGATTAAACTACCTGCTGGCTTTGAAGGAAAAGTCACTACGGGTGCAAGTGAGTTCCGTGCCGTTGTGATTTCAGGCTCGATTGAATACAACTCAAAAGACCAAAGCAGTGAGCTTACTTTGACCCCAGGAAGCTATGTAGAATCTGAAGGGCAGTTCTCTCACGACATCATCAATAAGGGTGACTCTGAGGCAACAATCTACATCCGTACTAACAGCAAGTACCAAGTGAAATAAGCCTTAATTCACTTTGCGCATCGCCATCGGTTTTATCCCCCTAAGCCGATGGCAATTTCCACCTAAGTGCAAATCTTTGCAATAAAAGGGTTATTTGCAATACAAAGGTAGATATATGAAACACATATTGTTCATCGCTTCTTTAATCATGGCGACATTCAGTTCTGTCTCTTTGGCTGCAAACCAAGTGCGCTATGAAAATATGGTAGAAATTGAATGGCTAGATCTGATCCCAGAAAGCGAACGTTCACACGTCAGCGATGAAACCCTTGCAGCCCTTGACCACAGGGCAAATGTTGCTCAGCAGGTGCTAGTGGGAAGTGTTCGTCCAGAACTGAATGGCAGCAACGTCAAAATACCTGGTTTTGTGATCCCATTAGAAGGTGACTCAGAGTCAATCTCTGAATTTCTATTGGTTCCCTTTTATGGTGCGTGCATTCACGTTCCACCACCACCTCCAAACCAGATTATTTACGTCAAATTTGAAAAAGGAGCTCCCACTAAAGACCTTTGGGATATCGTCTACATCACAGGGACTTTGAAAGCAGAAACTGTCATTTCTGATGACATCGGGGTCGAGTCAGGCTATTCCATTGAGGGTGCAAACTTAGAGATATATAACAAAGCGTGAACTATGGCAGCAATGAAGAAAACGGTGGATGTGAACGCTGTGGTTGAAAGCGGTGATCTATCCCCTATCTTCACCTGGTTAGGGTCGAATATTTGGAGCAAAGGCAGCCTGCTGACAAATGATGACTTGGTGAAAAGCGCAACAGGTGAAACCTAAAATGCACAGTACTTCAAAGACCACTTGAGAAGCCGTTACCTTTAGTATCTAATTAAAGAGTTTCCGAACGATGAAAGCTAGATACTAGACGAATAGAAAAGGCTGAGCGGATTATCTGACTCAGCCTTTTTACTTTTCAGAACGAGAGCATTTATCACCAGCGAGCATACCGAAGAAGATCTGTCTCGATTCTGGAGTGTTGTCTCTGTGCGTTTCGTATTTTACATACGTGTTTGCATCAACAGCTTTTGATAGCTTGATGCTCCATAGTGCGTTCATTTGATTCGGTACAATTGAATATCGGACATCGATAATACGCAGTTCGTCTATTGGGTCCTGAGCGATATAACCATTCGAGAACCAGCGGAAGCGTTCAATGTCTTTGGCTTGTTGAGAATCAAGATCAAGCCAAGGCAAATCCCTGCTAACGTTCAGCTTAGCGATCGACTCACCGGGATATGCACTTACCGATGTGCCAACCCGTACTGCATCTACATGATAATGAGCCTCTGTTTCGTACACCACTTTCCAAACCAAAATGTTAGCGAAGCTTGGCTTTGCCTCTAAGCGGATCGGCGTGTGTTGTCTTTCTTGCGCTAATTGCCTGCCAACTGCCTCAGCCCTGTCTCGCTGAATCAGCCCTAATGTTGGATAAATTAGCGCCCAAGCAAACGCAACACGCGCTAGCCAAGGCACTCGTTTCAACGTTGCACACACAAGCAAAATTAAGATGGGAAGCGTATAAACAGGATCGATGATTGATATGGTGTTCCAAGCAAAACGCGCGTTGGTGAAAGGCCAAAGTAACTGCGTACCATACGTGGTACAAGCGTCTAACAATGCATGAGTGCCATACCCCAGAGCGCAAAACAGCCAACTTTGTTTGAAAGAAAGCCCACGTTTTTTTGCAATCAGGTGATGCAGAACCCAGGCACAGATCAAACTGCCAATGGGGATAAAAAAGAGTGAATGAGTAAATTGTCGATGAAACTCCAAAGCCAACAAAGGATCACTTTGAGACTTAATCAGTGCATCTAAATCTGGAGCCAACCCGGAGAGTAGCCCTAATATACCAGCAACAACCAAATTCTGTTTTTTGCTTGCCGATTGTGACAAAGAAGCGCCTAACACGCCCTGCGTTAAAGGATCCATAAATCACTCATTGATTGCATTCCGTTGAATCAAATATACACACTCAGCATTAGCAGTTATCGTTTCCGTTGTCCAACTTGCCCGTTATATCTGTTTATTTTTTATATCCGTGTATTTTTCATATCTCTTTGATTTTGTATCGCCCTTTCAAACAATCGACTAACTGAGTTTTAACGTCGAGTTATTTTTTAGGTTCATCGTGGCTTTCCGGGGAAAGCTGCGATGAACCTAAAATCAGCCTTAGAAGATTATATTCAACAGCAAAAGATGACAGTCAGCGGTATCAGGTTAGCTATCGAAAATTAAAACAATAGCTAATCTAGTATTAAGAATGGGTAGCAGACGGATGGCAAAAAGCCTCATCCTTAATAAGTATTAATCAAGGCTCTTCTTAAAGCGCATCGACGCAATAGTGATCCCGATGACGGTAAATCCAAGTAACCACACTGTATCGCGCCACAGCCCTGCTAGATCAGCACCACGTAACACCACCCCACGAACAATTCGCATGAAATGTGTTGCGGGCAGTACTTCTGATATCCACTGAGCTTCAACAGGCATCCCCTCGTAAGGGAACATGAACCCCGACAATAATATCGACGGCAACAGCACAAACACCGTCATTTGCATGGCTTGTAACTGTGTCTTAGCAATGGTCGAAATCACTAACCCTAAACTCAAACTGGCCGAGATAAACAGCAAGCAACCCAGTAAGATCTGACTGATAGCCCCATTGATTGGCACACCAAAAATGACATGGCCTAAGGTCAAAATAATCGACGCTTGTAATAAGCCGACAAAAATATAGGGCGTAATTTTAGCCACCATCAGCTCGCTCGAACGAATGGGGGTGGTGATCAAAAACTCTAGGTTACCTTGCTCACGCTCACGCACAATGGCGGTACTGGTAAAAAGCACCATGGTCATAGTCAAAATAACCCCGACTAAACCCGGCACAATATTGATCACCGATTGTCGGCTTGGATTGTAATACAGTGCCACTTCAAAGGTTTTATTCGATGCTGGCGTCAAGTTAAGATCGTAATCCGATAGTGGCATCGATTGTAAGCCAAGCATCGCCGAACTGATCATGGTATCGGATCCATCCACCAGCCACTGGCCCAATGCACGCCCATCATTCGCCCGCATGGTTAAATCTTTAGGCAGAATTAACGCCGCTTTCACAGTACCATTTTGTATCGCTTTCTCTGCTTCTTCCGCCGTTGCATAGGTTTCTTTGACGTCGACGACTTGCGTAACTTTCACCGACTCGACGATCAAACGACCGACTGAGCTCGCGCTTTGATCCACCACCGCCACGGGGATATGACGAATGTCAGTATTAATGGCGAAGCCAAACAGCAGCAACTGGATCAAAGGCAGCATCACTATCATGCCAAAGCTGATGCGGTCGCGGGTCAGTTGACGAACATCTTTTACCATCATCGCTCGTAAACGGGCAATAGAAGCTTTCATTGGCGACCTTCTCCTGTAACACACACAAACACGTCTTCAAGACTCGGGCGAGCCAGGTTAATGTCCTCGACATCAGCCAGTTCTGGAAATGTGTTTTTCATCCACTCAATAGGGTCAGTCACCTGCTCATCTATCAATATTCTCAGCCGGGCACCTATTTGCGCTGCCGAACGAACATTGCAGTGCTGAATTAACCGATCTTTTAACTGACGCAATTGGTCGGTTTTGACCTCAACGACCTTCACTCCCATCTGCGCCATTAATTGTTCAGGCTCACCATCTGCGCGAATTTCTCCCGCTTCCATAATAGCTAAACGGTGACAGCGCTCCGCTTCATCCATATAGTGGGTAGTGACTAAGATGGTGGTGCCTGCCGCAGCCAAATCAAACAGCTTTTCCCAGAAATCTCGACGATTTTCAGGGTCAACAGCAGAGGTTGGCTCATCCAAAAACAACAGTTCAGGTTCATGCATGGTCGCAGCCGCCAAAGCAAGGCGCTGCTTTTGTCCACCACTCATACCCGATACACGCTGACTGCGTAGCTGGTTTAAGTCATAAGTTTGCAATTGGGCGTTCACACGATCGTTTAACACGCTAGCGGACATCCCGTAAATCTGACCAATAAACTCAAGATTTTCTTGTACCGTTAGATCGTTGTACAGAGAAAACTTTTGCATCATATAGCCAATTTTGCGTCTCAATAACTCTGATTGCTTGGGGATCTCCAAGCCTAAGACATTCACCGTCCCCTGAGTAGGATTAAGTAAACCGGTCAGAACACGGATGGTGGTCGACTTGCCACAACCATTTGGGCCAAGAAAGCCATAAATACTTCCCTTAGCCACGTTCAATGACAGATCATTGATCGCGGTAAATTGACCAAACTGTTTAACAATGTTTTGTGCTTGAATGGCGTAATCAGTCATCAATTAGTCCACCAAATCGACTTGTGCTGGTACACCCGAAGGCAATTGACGCGCATCGTCGGTTAAATCAATCTCAGCGAGATACATCAATCGTGAACGCTCTTGTTCTGTCAGCGCATAGTAAGGGGTAAAAGAAGGCTCTGTCGCCACCCAACGAACCTTACCGGAGAAAGGCGCATCAACCCCATCCACATGTACTTTCACACGTTTGCCCGGCACAAAATTCACTCGATGATCTACAGGGACATATACGCGGGCATAAGGCACGCTGTCAGCTTGCATAATCGCCACGGTAGAGTTGACGGGAACGCGCTCGCCTAAGTGGTAAGGAAGGTTATCTAGTACGCCATTTCGAGTGGCAACAATGGTCAATTCACCAAGCTTTTGCTGTTGCAGTAACGCGTTGGCTTTGGCTGCCATCAAAGACGCTTTAGCTTGCTCAATATCTTCACTGCGCGAGCCCGCCGTTAGCTTGGCCAGCTCATCTTTGGCTGAGCCGAGGTCACCTTGTGCAGAATCTCTTCTCGCAAGAGCACTGTCTAAATCAGCCGGGCTGGCTAATCGCTTTTCGACTAACTCGGCAATGCGTAGGTAACTCTTTTTCGCATCCAAAAGTTGAGCCATGGCACTGTCGACATGCGCTTTCGCCGCGGCAATATCTTCAATTCGCTCGCCATTGCTCAATTTGAGTAGATAGGCCTGCGCTTTCGCAGATTCTGCGCGGGCATTGGCTAGCACGGCTTGCTGATTTTTTTTATCTAACTCGACCAATACTTGCCCTTGGGTAACAGTACTGCCCTCTTTCACCGGGAGCTGACGAATGATTTCATTAGCGGTAGCCGTAAAAGTAATGCGATCGCGCTCCAGTGTCCCAAGCGCTTGGGGTTTGTCATCACTGCAGGCACTTAAACAAGTTAGCACCAATGAGATGAAGAAGAATTTTTTCATAATAAAAGACTAATATTTCAAAATGATAGTTAAGGATGGATAATGAAGATTTAGTAACAAAGTTGTTTTAACGTTTGAGGCAACTCTCTTTATCAATCCTCGCTGTTTTTAGAAAACGGGGATACATTTTGGCGTTCAGCTCTGTGCCGCTTGCTCTAAAGATTGCAGCTTTTCAATTTTGCGTTGAACCAACACAAAGGCACGCCAGTAATTAAACACCCCACCTAATAGAAACAACACACTACCAATCATGTATTGCCAAGCTAAAAAGTTAAGGATAAGTAAATGATCATTCGGGGACTCAAATGCCCACAAGTAAGGGACGGAGGCTGTTCCATACAGTACCGAACCAACAATAAAAGTGATGGAAGTTAAGTTCATCAGTTGCAGTAACTGCACGGAATCCGCTTTGACAATCAGCAACACATTAGAGGCTGCGCCAATAATGAACAGCAAACTGCCGATGATAAATAACCAGGTGCTCAGTAGTTCCATACCTAAGACAGGGAACGCAACGACACGCCCAAAGAAAAAGCACAGTGTGCCGGTCAGATAACAAGCGCCTGCAAGGTATTCCAGTAGCTCATCAAGACTATGAGAAGGGTGGCTTTTCCAATAGCGACGGATTTCGGCCATGTCATGCACATTGACCACTAGGTACACCAAAGAAGCCGCTAAAAATAGCCAACTGCCAATATAGGCATGCTCAGCCTGACTAGGAAAAAAGAAGTAACTGCCCAATACAAACAGGACTCCCCCTAGTTTGTAGGCGATGGCATTGATGGTTTCCCAACGGAACTGTGCTCTAAGTTCTGTATCATCGGCAGTCAAGTTGAGTAAGCGTCGTCGGTTTGAAAAGACGTGAGGCATTGGCGGCCTATCCTTGTTAATAACCACTAGAGATTGAGATGGGCATTATTCGATAAGGTATCGGGATCAGCGAATCTCGTTTGAAGGACAAAACCCTACAATGGCTAATTTCTGTGAGAGGTATGATTGACTCAATATGTCGTTGAGCAGCGACTTAAACAGATGGCGATAAAGGGAGTGCTTAATATCGATTGCTATCGAGATCAAGGATTAGAGATTACGCTTAGATAGGTTGCTCTTCTTCTATCTTCTATCTTCTATCTTCTACTCGAATTTAAGATAAAAAAAACGCTCATGTTGCCTGTAATCAACATGAGCGTAAAGGTAGATAGTGACTACCGATTTTACCTTACAAAACGAAGGTAAAAGTCATCATTAGAATAGTTGGGAGCAATAATTAAAGCGTTATATTGAACACTTTAACGATTTTCTTTTGACGCGTTTTTCGAATCCGTTAAGCATGTCCATGATTAAATTACCGACAGCATTCTCTTCTCTGTAAGTAAAACGGACAGCAACAGATTCAAGCATGATCCTTTTCGCTGCCCTAAGTGCATCACTTAAACAGCCGGGGATATCAGCTTGAACTAACCATTATCACGACAAATATACATAAAAATGCATACCCAGACGTTGCTCGGTTAGGTTGAGCGTTCACCCTTTAGTTGAATAATAATAATGTATGACAAATAAATCAATAATTTATCTTAAATTATTTTGTCACAACGCACACTTCCAAGAGATACCCCTCAACCACACAAAACCAAAAAAACTTTAAAATCAAAAACTTGAATGTTAATTTATTTATGTGAGAGGTTGTGTTCAGGGGTTTAAAACACTCAATAAGATCTAGTTCACAGTTCATTCTCACTATCATCGACAGTATTTGTATTATCTTAATTCAAGTGAATATGGGCAATTTATCAAATTGAGTTGCCCTCCTAGCAACTGTTTAACTCGATACATCGCAGTTTCTGAGAGTGAACGTTGTGACATCCATACCGCTCTTTCCAATACTTATTTGAGCCGTATAACTTCTGACAACCGACTGCGAGGTTTCTCGGGTGACCAAGCTCCCAGAAGGCTGCCCCTTATCGTGGGGGGACAAGCGCAATGTCTCCCTTAATCTTAATAGCAGCGTGACACGCTCTCGTGTCGTAAGCGCCATCACCAGACACCTCAAAAATACTTCGACGTGTCTGTTTAAGTACATTCGGGAGTACAAAGCCCGCATCAAGGTGAAACTAAAAGGCCCTAGTGACTCATACGATACAAAAGTGCCAACGTCACATCGTCATTGGGCACAACTCGCTTTTGCTGCGCGAGAAGTAACTCTGCCGTTGATACAGCATCCGCTAATGCATTGTGGCTGTTGTACTCAGGAAGCCCATACCTTTCTCTGGTGCCAGCCAAAGTTAAGTCGATCTCTTCATGGTGGCTGATCGCTGTCTCCATGGTTTTTTCAATGCGCAATGTGTCTAACCACATTAAAGGCAGCGCTTTCAATCCGTAGCTTCTAAATAGGTACTGATTAATAAACTGCTCCTCTACCATGCAAGCGTGCGCGACAATAATTTTACCTTTCGCTGCTTCGAAAAACGTCAGCATGGCATCATGAATCGGGGCACCCTCTTCGAGCATCTGTGGTGTGATATGGTTGATCACTGCAGTTTCAGCATTAATCTGCGAATCATTATCCAGATAGATATGCTTTGCTGACGCTAAATCAATTCGTCCCTCAGCCACATAGACCCAGCCCATCGATAAAATCAAATCTTGTTCGCTATCCAAGCCCGTCGTTTCTAGATCCAGGACAATGTACTCACTGTCCTTGGCTAAATCGGTCATCTCAGGGCAAGGCTGCTCTACAAGGTCACGCAGCACCTCGGGTAAATTAACCGTATTCAGGTATTGCGCACGTTTGCGCTTGAGGTGCTCCAGCGGATGGAAATAGTTCAACAATGCTTTCATTAACGCACTCCAAAACGCATTTTCGCCGCATCTTGAAGATCAGCAATGATCCTAAAGGCATCTTTCAAGTGTCCACGCTCAAAACTACCGAAGCTATCTGGGTTGATATGATTATCTGGCACTTCTCCATTCTTCAAGGCTTCAAGCTGATGAGCAAATCGGAATGATAGGATGAATTGGTAAGCACCAAGAATGTTCTTAAAGGCGTCGTCACTCAGCATGCCTTTTTCATTGGCTGCAGTAAAACGTTCGTCGGTCGCTGACAACTCACATTCAACTGCTAAGCCGTAAATACGCGCCAAATCGATAATCAAGTTAATGGCATACTTCTTCACGTTCAGTGTTTTATTGTTTTCACCGGACTTCTCAAGTACCAAGCTGTTGAAAATGCCTAGTGGCGGATGGGTATTCACAGCATCGTTGACTAACGAGCCTAAGAACTCTCGGTTGCTTCGAATATTAGAATGCAACTCATCACGCAACGTTGTTTCAAATTCACTGTTACCGTAAATAGTACGGATCTCTAAGAATACACTGATGTTTAACAGACGCTCATACTCTGGGCTCGCAACCCACTTTTTGTAGTAGTTCTTCCAAACGCTCAGTGGTTGACACCATTTTGGTGTCGCAGCCATAAATTTACCCGGGCATAACGGATAATCGCAACTCGCTAACCCATTCGTCACCATCATCGCCAAATGTTTGAAGTAGATGCGGTCACTTTCTGTCGCGTTATCAGCCAGTACAATGGCACTGTCTTGATCCGACAGCATGTGAACTTCATTGCGAGCATGTGACCCTGCCACAATCCAAGAAAAATCACACGGTGGTGGGCCTAGCTTATCAATGGCTATCTGGATCAACCGGCGAGTGTAAGCGTCCATGATCATGGTCATGACCTTACCGATGGTTTCTGGAGCCACTTTACCTTCGACCAGCGCTTCAAAAATAGCCTGCCTTTCGGAAGTAAATGAAGACATGGTTTTTACGCTACCCGCGTATTTGATTTTCTCGATCAAGAAAATCGCCTGAACACGGTGATTCTGAACTAAGTGAGATGTGGTAAGCAGACCTAACACCTTGTTTTCAGAGACAACAGGTAAATTCCGAATATTAAACTGCATCATAATAGAGGCAGCATGTAATACCAGATCATCCGGCTTAACAGTGAGCGGCGAATGAGTCATCACCTCTGAAATAAGGCTATCAGTACTCACACCGTGTGCAATAACGCGCTTGGTCATATCTCGGTCAGTGATCAAACCAACGATGCGTTCATCTTCATAGATCACGGCACACGGAGAACGTTGATTTAGCATCTCAACCGCGACTGACTGGATCGTTTGCTCAGCTTTTACAATCGCCACCTGCCCGCTGGCCACTTCTTCAACCTTGCGAATGAACAAGCCTTTCTCTTTGTCAGACCATACCACATCAAGCGCCGACTTTAGTCGAACCTGAGCCTGTGACGCGAAGTGTTCGGCACAGTTTGGAAATGACTTGAATAGGCTTTGCAGTGCTGAATGGGGAATCACATAAAGCAAGGTATTCTCGATTGCGATGGCTCGATAACCTTCCTCATCATTAACGTCGGAGTTTAAGAAGGTAAAACCGAACAAATCCTCACTGCCCAAGCGAGCACGCAGCACACCGTCAGACTTTCGTTGCTCCATTGAGCCCGTGCGAATGATATAGAGTGATTTTTCTTTGCCCGACTCACCCAAATCCACCACATCCCCTTTCGCTAGGTAAGTGATCTGAACATTAGAGGCAAGCTCACGAATGGCTTTTTTAGGGATCTTATCGAAAGGGTCTATCTGACCGATAAATTGAAGAATGTTTGGCAATAAAGACTGAGACATAATCGCGCTCGCAATAATATAATTAGTATTATTATATAACCAACAATATTAGTTACTAGCGCTTTTAGCAAAACAATAAATATTCGATCGAATATTGGACATAGGTCAGATTTATGGGTAATGCTCTACTGTGATGAGGGGCTTGATTAAGTAAATGATAAAAAAGAGCCAGTAAAAATATTGACTCTTTCGATTGACGATTTTCTAAAACAGCCAGCTTTTAAAAGTAGGCTGCTCTTCTTAAAACAATCTTCTTTACTAAACATTCTACTGGAGGATTTGCTTAGAATGACTAGGCGACTTCCCCTTCGCCGCGATTAAAACGTTTTTACCTCGAACAAATTTTAACCGCAAAAGGTCAACACGCCCTAGATAGCGCTTGGTAACCTGTGGTTGGTTTCTAATAAGTGATTGGCTGATGCTTGGTGCGCTTTATCACTGTTACCTGCCATGATCGCTTCATAAATTTGGCGATGTTCGTCAATACAGGTGCTGCCCTCTTCTGAAGAGTGAGAAATAAAGTTAACAAACATCGTGGTTAAGATATTGCCGAACGGTAAGTAAAAATCATTCCCCGTCGCGTTAAAGATAAGGCTATGAAACTTCATATCGATATCGAGCCAACGATCTTGATCAAACTCATGAGCACTTGATATTTCTACCATCTCCTGAAAGATGCCAGACAACTCGATACGCTGTTCAGCACTTGCAAATTGAGCCGCCAATGCACACGCTGCTGGTTCAATCGCACGACGTAGCCCCAAAAATTGATGACAGAATTGGTCGGTATCGGCTAAACCGTCCATCCATTCAATCAGCTGCGGATCAAGAAAATTCCAGAAGGCACGGTCAACAACGCGTGTGCCTATTTTAGGGCGAGATTCTAATAGACCTTTTGATGTCAGAAGCTTAACCGCTTCTCTTAATGCTGTTCTACTGATACCAAATTGCTCACACAGAGCAATTTCACCAGGGATAATAGAACCTTGAGGTAAGTTGCCAGACAAAATACCGCGAGCGATCTCACGTGCGACTTGCACATGAAGGCTTCGCTTAGAGCCTGAAATTGAATTAAAAGAGCCAGACATGTTTCTACTTATTATTGGATATGTATTATTTAATAGCGAAAGTAGCATTGATTCAGGCCCGCACCAACTCGATATATCAATAACGTGAAGTCAGTGCAGACCTGACTTTGAACGGTATTTTGTAAATTGTGCAACTATTGAGCGCACTTTGACAATACCAATTTTTTATTCATAAAAATGATTCTTGTTTACACCAGCTTTTATCTGCGCCACATCACAAAACCACTGTTATTTTGTCTCATTTTTGACGTAGATGTTCAGTTTTGGGATGCCCATCCTTGAACGCTTCAAGTGTTATTGTATGATTAATTGGTCTCACAATTTTTTATATAGGCAACTTTGATGTTTAATGATTTAAAGGGCAAACGCATTCTAATTACGGGTTCTACCGCAGGTATGGGCTTAGCTGCCGCACGTGTTTTCGCACAGTATGGTGCAAAGGTTGGCATTAATAGTCGTGCTCACAGCCCAAAAGTCGATGGAGCCCTAACTGAGCTGACAGCACTTGGCGGTGAGGTTGCGTTTTTCCCAGCAAACTTGATGGAAACATCGGATTGCGAAAAGTTAGTGAAAGCATTCACCGATCACTTTGGTGGTATGGATGTGCTGATCAATAACGCTGGCGGCCTTGGTGGTCGTGAAAATCTAGAAAACATCGATGACGAGTTTTATGACCGAGTCATGAACCTTAATGTTCGTTCAGCATTAATGACAACTAAGTTCTCTATTCCTCACTTACGCGCATCTGCTGCTGAGTCAGGTCAAACATCTTGTGTTATCAGCACTGGCTCTATCGCAGCGCGTGAAGGCGGCGGCGTGGGTGCAGGTATTTATGCGGCATCAAAAGCGTGGTTGCATGATATCCACCGCAACTGGGTAAAAGAGTTTGCTAAAGACAACATCCGTTTCAACATCGTTTCGCCGGGCACTATCGACACGGCATTCCATGATGGAAAGAGCGATGAACTGAAATCGAACATTGCAAACAGCATCCCTATGGGGCGTTTTGGCAATATTGAAGAAGTGGCACCAAGCTTTGCGTTCTTTGCTTCTCATGCATGCAGTGGCTATATCACAGGACAAATCCTAGATGTTAACGGCGGTCAAATAGCACCGTAGTGCTTTGATTTGCCCTAGTTATTTAACTTACATAAGCTATTTAACTTACTCTGGCTATTTAACTCGCGCTGCTTATTAAACGTGATATAGACAATTAAGTTATCTCAGCTCTACGACCTTATATAATTTCTCCGCTCAGGCACATTCGTTTATAAGGTCGTCACATTACCTTGGGTTAATAAACCCAAAGTAATGTGAGTAAGCCAAAGTCGTCTGAATAAGCCAAAATAAAACCAATAAGCCGCGTACGGCATCAAACGTATACACAGAAAACGAACGCTAGCGCTGGTTGTTTTTATAGTTTCAAATTTTAAGGTGGTTAAAATGTCAATATTTACATTGGTGGAAGACTCAAGCCGCCGAATTCACGTTCAAGTAGCTAGACAAATTGCTCGGAAGATATTGTCAGGTGAATTAGAAGAAAATCAAAAGTTACCCAGTGAAATTGAGCTGTGCGATATTTTTGGAGTGAGCCGAACAGCCCTCAGAGAATCGACTAAGCTACTTTCTGCAAAAGGGCTCATTGAGTCGAAACCTAAAGTCGGTACACATATCCGACCGAGAAAACAATGGCACTTCTTAGACCCACAATTACTGTATTGGATCCAAGATTTAGAAGATACCAAACCTTTCCTCTCTCAGTTTCTAGGTTTAAGAAAAGCCATTGACCCAGAGGCCTGTGCTCTAGCGGCAACCAACGCAACGGTTGAACAACGTAAAGAGCTGTCGATTCTTTTCCAAAAAATGACAATCGCAGCAAAAAGTTTTGATTATGATGAGTGGACAACCAACGACCATTTATTTCACCAGACTATTTTCTTAGCGACAGGCAATCAGTTTTATATTCCATTCGCCAATATTCTATCGACGATCTTCAAGCAATTTATCGACCACTCGGCCGAGGGCGGCCGCTTCTGTTTAGAGGAGCATAAAGCGATATACGATGCGATCATGTCGGGAAATGCCCAACAAGCTAGAGTGGCTTCTCAAGTATTACTTGATGACGAAAACCAAATGCTGTCAAAGGTTGAATTAGCGATCGCGTAACCTAGGGTGAGTTACTGGCGCTGTTGCGTGTTTTCAAAATTCGGACTTTCTAAGGCACGGATCAGCCATATTTTAGCGATCAATGATGTTGTCATCATTCATTATATTTTAACCATTAACTACCGTAGTGTTTCACTTTAAGCGTTGAGCTCACGTCATCTCAGAGGAAACTTACGGTTATACTCATAAGGTGTTGTTTGTGTCTTCGCAATCTTACGTAAGGAAAAACTTCTCTCTCGCTTGGCCGCTGGCCTTAAATGCATTGCTAATGCAGTCAATGTTAATGATCGATACCCTGCTGGTTTCTCCACTGGGTGAAATCTCGCTCGCTGCCATGGGCATTGCCACCACGATCATTGCCTTTGTGCTCGGTATTCAAATGGCACTGGCGAACGGTACTCAATTGGTGCTCAGCCGCGCTGTTGGCTCTGGCATTGCATCCTCTCTTTCTAAAGCCTTTTGGGCCGGTCTGTTCATTAACCTTGGCGTCGCTTCACTATTTTGGCTGCTTTTAACCTTCATTGAACAACCTATCATCCAAGCGTTAACCGACAACCAAGCCCTACACCTTGAGATCAGCCAATATCTTGATATTTCGAAATATTTGGTGATATTCACCGCATTAACGCAAGTCATTATCGCAACGTTTAACGGTTTGGGAAGAACCAAAGTGCCGTTTAAAGGCTACTTGATAGAAATGCCGATCAACGCCGTGCTCTCTTATTTACTCATTCACGGTTGGTCACACTTTGAAGGTATGGGCCTGCAAGGTGCAGCGCTCGGTAGCATCATTGCCATCACGATTCGTTTAATTTATTTAATGCTGTGTATCCATTACGACTCTTCTGTGTCACTGAAGTTAGAGAGTCGTCGTTCGGAATTCCTCACCAATATTCGCCGTCACTTCATTGAAATATTCCCTGTAGCAGCCAATGTGATCATGCTATCGATTGGCGTGACCACCTATCAATTGCTGTACTCACAGCTAAATATCAATGCGTATGTAGCGATTACCTTGGTGATGCCGTGGATACGCTCCGGTACTCAGTTTATTACCGCTTGGGCTCACTCGTCTGCTATTACCATTAGCCAAGCGATTGGCTCTAAGAAAATGGATGACCTAGCCAAAAACGTCGATACCAGTATTGATATCGCAGTGGGTATTTCTGTTGTGTGTGCGGTGATGTTTGCTGGTTTAAGCTTGGTGATTGCTGATATTTACCCTGACTTAGACCCTACGACCTATCAAGCGCTGGCTGCGATTGCCCCACTCTACATCTTTTTACCGATTGTTCGTGGTTACAACACGGTTCACGGACATGTATTGAGAGCACTTGGTAAAACAACCGATGTATTTAAAATCAACTTTATTGGCCAGTGGGTTATCTCAATCCCATTGTGTGCCTTGATCATCCTTGGATTTGATGGTTCTATCTTTTGGGCGTTCGCCGTTCAACCGTTCGAAGAGATTATCAAAGCCTTCCCATTTAGGCATTTGGCGCGTAAGTATTTAAAAGAGTTTGATGCAAACAAAGCCGACAAATTGATGTATGACTAGAGCGTATTTCGCCGCCTAAGATCCTTACCCCCTTACTAATGACAACCTTGCCTTTTGGCAAGGTTGTCTTGTTTTAGCCGTTATTTTTATTGGTAGTCTTGAAGACGCTTTCACTGATACAAACGTACTGCTAAAACTCATATAAACAAAAAGACCACTCAACATTCCGTTAAGTGGTCTTCGCAAGCATACTGTAAGGTGAATATTTCTTAATGACGCTATTTATTAAAGGCTACTGACCGTTCAGCTTAAGCGCCGTGAAGGTCACGCTGTTGTAATCGCCACTCTTCTTATCGACAGCGAAGTCACCAGTACCTGCACAACCCGGCCCCCAAATAGGGTGAGAATCGTTTACGCTACACTGACCGTATGCACCGGCTTTAAAGTAAAAGTCATCTTCTGCATAACCCGTTGGAGAATCGAGCTCATCGATGCCCTTGCTTAAGTCAATTTCATACTTAACGGTATCGTGACGTTCTGTTTCAAACGTTAGGTACATCATGGTGCCTTTCACTTCCACTTTGTAGCTAAACTCTTCACCAAGAGCAATACCCGCTTGACCCGGCTCAGCTGGGTTTTCCCACGTATTTCCCCACACAGGGTAAGCAATGTCGATACGATTGGGATCGTTCTTAGCTAGATTGCGTTCATAGTTCCAGAACACGGAACCCATCTCTTGATCCGGAAACTTTTTATAGAATATTTTGAGTGGCTCATTGCCATGGCCGTAACCCGTAGCCGCTTTAATTAGCTCATCGTGTTTCTTGGCGTGTATCTGACCTACCACCACTGAGTGAGCTGGATATTTTTCAGAGAACTTAGCGTTAACTGCGACATGGTTGACTTTGAGTGTCGCAGCCAACGTTCCGCCAACCGCACTGTACTCACTTGCTGCAGGGTGACTCGATAACGC
Organism: uncultured Vibrio sp.; assembly: GCF_947488985.1. Taxonomy (GTDB): domain Bacteria; phylum Pseudomonadota; class Gammaproteobacteria; order Enterobacterales; family Vibrionaceae; genus Vibrio. The sequence continues at coordinate 2,953 of NZ_CANLBV010000070.1, read as the reverse complement.
CCACTGATTTCCTTTAGCGGCGGTATCAATTGAAAAATCAGCACCGCGTGGCATTTGTCGTAATTCAGAGCGCGCATTCTTTGAGTTCTTAGTAGTAATGGCTTGGTTCTGCACTTCAAATACCAGGTGACCGTCTTCATCAAGATGGAAGAAATCACTATGTGAGTAGCTCATCATGGCGACCCCTTCAATTTCATCGACACGACCATCCTCATTGATATCTGACGGAATGGTGATTTTCCAATGCTTCATATCAAAGTGATCGGCAGGAACCGGATAAGAAACACCATTATTAGCAAACGAGACGAGTGGAACTGCGGATAGCAAAGCGATAGAAAGCACGTTTTTTTTGAACATTAAAATTATCCTTAATTTGAAATGAGCATCTGGAGAGTGGTCAATATCCACTGAGTAATAAGCAATCAAAGTATCGCGACAGCCGTCAGGTTAACGAAACACAAAAAGCAGATTAACGAAATATAAAGCAGGCTAGCGAAACATAAACCGCTGGCCTCAAATACATGCTCGCTTAGCTAAAATATATCACCGCTTACCTGAAAAATATCAGCGCTTCGCTCATAGCCATAAGCTTCATACCACAGTGTTTTCCATAAAACATTTGTATTATTTTATCACATGTATTGACCGCTTCTTGATGAGAATAAAAAACTGAGAGCACGGTCATTGTCAGAATCAAACACAGCATTAAAAATGGGATCTTCATAACATTTCGCTATAAACACGCCTAGTTTGTTAAATTAATTGCCAAAAAGTTACCTAAATGGCCTAATTAGGCGTTTTTTATACTTTCATAGCGAGTAAAACGTGACTGACAACTCAATTAACAAACATGTCAACATGTGATTTATTTGCATTGCGTCTCAGCTCACGGTTTTTCATAATCTTAAAATATAAGATTATTGTATGAGTTAATGGGTAGCTCGAATGGACTACCCTACCTTTACTTAATCTTAAATTTAAAATACGAGAGTAATGATGAAAAAAATGGATAAGATTGCCTTAGCAGTGGCAGCAACTTTATTTGCAGGATCCGTTAGCGCTGGTTCTCTGAACTACCGCGCAGAATATAAACACGATGAAAAAACTTACGCGCAGCGTATAAAAATTGGTGAGTCAGTAACGGTTGCCGACAATACAAAACTGAGCTTTAGCGTTGAGCAAAAATTCCAAAGTAGCGACGCTACCGACTTTTGGAATCAAATGACACGTGGCGATACCGAATTTGATTGGGGTGTCCGATACGATATCAACAAACAATGGTACATACAGCCGGGTATGCCAATTACGTTTGGTGATGAAAGAACAACGTATAAACCACAAGTACGTGTTGGCTACAAAGCAAGCTTTGGCTTAACTACTGCCCTTCGTTACCGCCATGAATTCAGAGAATACTCAAACAGCGAAAGCAACGGCGACCGTGGTCTTACTGACGGCACTAGTGTTGCTTCTGCAGGTAAAACATTCCAAGAAGGCAAATTGACACTGACAGGTTCATACAGCTTCTCAAACCCAGATTTGAAGAACCTGAAATTAAGCTATGAAGCAAACTACATTCATAACTATGATGACGTTCGTCTTTTTAACGACACCAATGAAAACTGGGACTTAGGTGCCATTGTCGGCTACCAACTTGGCGACATCCGCCCATATTTTGAAATTTGGAATGTTAAAGGTGCTGGTTCAAACAATGATGACCGCCAGCTAAGAACACGTGTAGGCGTAACTTACTCATTCTAAGTCGTTAGCAATAATAAATAATAAGTGGCTAGACTCAAACCCTACGTTTATATCGTCTGGCCACAGCATTGAATTAAAGGGAAAATATTATGAAAATGTCTAAATCTGCTATTGCGTTAGCTATCTCTACAAGTTTTTTGTTTGGTTGTGACTTCGATATTGGTAGTGAAAACCAACCAACTACACCACCGCCACCGCCACCAACAAATCCTGATGCTGATACTATCACCTTACTAAATGAGCGTATCCGTGCTCTACCAGCTCTTGATGATGAAGACTATGACGCTGATAATATCGGTACAGTAACTGTTTTTGCTACCGGTGAGTACAATAACGGTATTGTCGTCATCGATCGCCCTGTAAATCTACTAGGTGAAGATGGTGCGATTATTGATAGCTCTTGTACGTTAGTTCAACGCTATGAAACGAATAGTGATGGTTCGTCAGCTCATGATCCAGACACAAATCCTCTTACTAAAATTAAAAATGTAAATATTGAAAACATCACTTTTACTGGAGCAGCAGAAGAGGCATGTTCAATTAACGAATCTGGCACTACCGCTCGTACGGCAATTTACTTGGCAGGTGATACCGGTGGACAAATTAATTTTACCAATCTTAACTTTGAACCTAATGCAGATGATAAAGCACCTCAACATACTTGGCTTTATACTCGTGGTCAGTTCGAGCTAACAGGCAGCTCGTTCTCTAAATTAGATTCTTTATCTGGAATTTTAGTTAACGCAGGCTCTGCGGCGGCTCGTAAAGGCTCACTAATCCACAACAACACTTTTGAGCTTTTGGATGGGTTTTCAAGCTCAGAACCAACCGCCGGCATTCAGATCGGACACAAAACAGTAAATGATGCTGGGTATGAACTTGACCTAACGCATAAAGATGGTAAAAACGCAGCACTTGCTGCAGTTCAGGTTTACAACAATACATTTTCGGGCTTTGATTACAATATTGAAGATTCATTCCCAAACGACAGCTATAACTTAGCTGTATTTGCGAACGATGCACAAGACCCTGAATTCGAAGTGGGTACAAAACCTACAAACATTATTAGTGACCAAGCGATTGACGATTCTGGCCTAAAAGTCGAATACAACGCATTTAACTAAGGCGTGTTGATCTTTCGTGAGTATTTTTTAAACAGCATGGTAAAGAGTTATAATTTGCTTCGCCAAAAGTA
>NZ_CANLBV010000069.1 GCF_947488985.1 uncultured Vibrio sp. | reverse complement strand
AGTACCTTTAACGATCAAAGTTAAAGGTTACGACGTTTATTGAAAGGATTGAATGAGTCGATTTAAAGACGCTTACACTTAATAATGAGCTTACCTTGAAATTCGAGGTTTTATCGTCGCAAGCGATGATAAAACTGCGCTTTCAAAAAATCGTCGAATCAAAAAAGAGCCCTGTTTCATGGGTATTGAAACAGGGCTCTTTGATTTATCGTCGATGCGTGCTTACTTATCCGTAAAGGCTTAACCGTAACGGCTTATCTACAACTGACATCCGTAACGATTTATCCTAGCTACTTAGCTATGACCGCTTACGGATCACCGCCCGCTTAGACCTTGTAGATTTTTGCTTTGGTATCATAGAAACACGAACTGCCGCCGACGAGATCCATCAAAGGCATTGCCCAAATATCAGGGTCCGTACGCAGTATCGGGTTCAAGTTAAAGCCAGATTTACGCTGCTTACTGCCTTTGATTACTTTACCGTTTACATGATAATCATTGGCACCATAACCGCTGTGGCCAAAGCCAATGGTAAATGAAACCACATTCTGTGCGATACCTTCACGTAACTTCACTTGCGCTTTACGTCGACCTTCAACACTTTCAACCCAAACCCAATCGCCGGTCTCAAGACCTGCTTCCTTACCCGTTTGCATATTCACTTCAGCATAGTTTGTTGGGGTGATCTCACGGATTGCATCAGCCGATGACAGACGTGAATGGGACTGCAATGCGGTTTTCTTGGTTAGAATCGTCAGTGGGAACGCTTCATCCAACTCGCTGACTAAAGTGCCTTGAGTCGTGGTTGAAGGTTGCCAAACAGGATAACCCATGAACTTCTCACCCGTTTGACTGTTGATGGTTTTTGCCACCTTGTCACTGTAAAGAGAAACCATGCCATTGTATTGGTTGGTCAGTTTATCGCCGTTACGACGCTGGCTGACTGGCTCGTACAAACCACCACGTGAAATGGCAAATAGCACATCTAACCATTCCTGTTGTTTTAGCGTATGTTTGTGCGCGCGGTAGAAGGTATCTAAATCACCAATACGGATTTCTTCATCACTTATCTCTGGCACTGGACCAAAGTTGTGCACGGCGTTCGCGACCCCTTTAAGGTAGTAATCTGACATGGTATGCAGACCGTGCAGATTGCCATGTGTATCTGGGATAGCCTTGTCACCAAAGCCCGCCATGCCTAATTCTTTAGCTACATCAATCAGGAACTGCTCATAGCTAAAGTGATGACCGCTCTGTGTTTTTTCAGTGAGTGGCTCGACAACAGGAGTGCGGATCGCGGTTCCTTTGACCATTGTCGCTTCCATCATTGGATGGTGAACATACTGCTCTAGGTACGTGAGATCCGGGATAACGTAATCGGCATAGCGAGAGCTGTCACCAATCACAATGTCACTGGCAATGATCAGCGGGATCTTTTTGGGATCCTTGACTTGTTCGACAATCTCATCACGACCATTAGATGGTGTGCTGTAAAGTGGGGTACACATATGCCACATTAAGATGTCAGCGCGATATGGATAACCTTCTAGAGCTGATGGCAAGATCTCACTGAACACATCTGTACCCAATGGGAACCAAGGACGCGGGGCAGGGTAAGGGTTCTGACCTGCTGCGACTTTCGCTTTATATTCACTGGAGTCTTGGTAGTGCATTTGCTCGCGAGAGATATGCAGACCTTGCGCCGCTGGCGTCAGGTTTGGAATTTGGCTCAAGTCGTACACGCCGCCGTTGTAATCGTAGCCACCACCACCCAGAGACAAACCGCCAGACCAGTTTAAGTTACCCAGTAACACATTGATTTGGTGGATCAAGAAGCCGGTGTAGTAACCGTTAGGGTGCTGAGCAATACCACGGTAGAACTCCACTGCCGCTTTGCGTCCGTGACTCATCAGATCGTTAGCAAGGTTGTGGATCACCGCCTCTTCAATACCAGATTCCTCGGCATAGTCGCGAATGGTTTTGCGATTCACCGATCTTGCCAGCAGATTAAAGGCTGTAGTAACGCGCGTGCCTTGATATTCACCTTCAAAGGTTAGGCTCGCTTGCGATGCACGCTCTGCAGCCATGAACTCACCGTTGTCAGCCATGACTATTGTCTGAGCATTAACTTGTAAGAACTGACCATAATCAGGATGAGTACTATCATCAACAATCAAATGCGTCGCGTTAGTAAAGTTGGTTTCACCGTGCAACTGTGCTGCCGTAAGCGATGGGTAAGACAAGTAATCACGGTTGTAACCTTGGCTTGCAATCATCAGTTGCAGTACACCTGCTGCTAATGCGCCATCTGTACCCGCTTTAGGGGCGATCCATTGTGTATCACCGACACTGGTAATGGTGCGCGGTAAGACAGGGTCGACAACCACAATTTTACATCCGTTGGCACGCGCTTCTGCGCTGTACTTACCCATGGTTTGCATTGGGAAGTTCGCTTCACCTGGTGCGGTACCAAAGAACAAAGCAAATTCAGTTTCTAGCAAGTCTACTTTTGCATTATGGTGACCGTCATACACTTCACCGGTTGCAATGTGGTGCGAAAGCTCACAAATATTGGTGTGTTCGTAGCTATTGATCGTACCAAAAGATTTGCAGAATCGGTTCTGGAAATCCTTACGTGATTTTACAATACGTCCGGCTTGCAGCACAAAACGGTTGGTCACGTTACCGTATTCAGGGTTCTTCGGATCTAGCAGATTATTGCGTTGCTCGTACAGATCTTTAAAGCCTTTTACCACCAAATCTTGGCTCGCTTTGTCCGTCGTATCGGCAAAGATTTGACCCCCGTGAACCACTTCTTTGATCAGCTCTTCCCAAGTAATTGTTTTCCACTCGTCACCGCCACGTGCTCCCACGCGTTTCATTGGTGCTGTGATGCGGTATTCATCATACAGCGTTTGTACGCCAGCATTACCACGTGCACACACCGTACCAACCGCCGCGCAGTTTGGCTGATAGGTGTTTCAATCGGCGTGTAGTCGATCATGGTATTCGGGTGGTAAGGGTTACCTTGAATACGCTCAAGCTTGCCTGTTTTCAAGTTCACTTTACAACGGATACCACACTCACTGTGGCATTGCAGACACGTTGAATGTTTGATTGCGTAATCCGGTGCCACTTGGTGACCGCTTTGAGCAAGACGCCATTCAACCGGATCTGAGTTGCCATAGTAATGGAATTGTACTGGTGCGCCGTTCTTTGAGAACGTTAGGGCACGAGTAAAAATACTGGCATAAGCAGCGGTACCTAAACCTAAACCAACCCCAGCGGCACCGGTGAGAAATTTACGACGATCCATTTTATAGCTCCTTTAACCATTTATCAGTAACTGGGATAAGTAGAAGTAGTACAGCAAAAATACCGCCCATGAAAATGAGACTTGCTGCGGTAAAGAACAGCTCATGCGCATCTGGCAGGAACAGTGACAGACCAGCACCAGAGCGACTTACGCCTTCTCCGGCAACTAGCAGTAGGTAACGAGTGGTATACCCAAAAACCATCGCCAGTACTGCACCAGCCAAGCGCCATAATCGGCTTGGATTAGCAATCAGCGCCGTTAGAAGCATTGCAATACCGGTTAATGCCGTTAGCAGTTTTACACCCCAGAAGTGTTGGTTAATCAGTTGCATTGATTGGCTGACCTCAACCGAAGCAAATTTGCTCATCCACCAAGTGCCTAAACAGATCGCTCCGAAGGATAGCAAAGCAAATAAGCCAGTGATTTTTTGACGCTCACTTGAGTCGTGCTTGGTGAGCAAGCCGTAAATGAAGAAACCGCCAGCAAGTGCCGTCAATAGTGGTGAGAAAGGCGTATTCCATATTGCCACACCGTGGATGCTCATCATCCAGATACCGCTGTACGCAGGTGTAAAAGTACCCACTGCCGCAATAGCTACTTTAATCGCAGGCAGAAAGCGGCGGTAAGAGGTAGAAGTGATAAGGATGGCCGACAAAAGTAGGCCGATATAAATTGGCAGTAGTGGCACACCATATTTGATGATAGAGCCATTCCAGTTTTCCCAACCCGCGATGAAGCCATAAATCAGGTGACCCGCTTGTTGAACTTCAGCCAATACATTTAGGATCCCGCCACAGGTCAACACTATCGCAACAGCAGGGATCAGGTAGGATTTATCGTCTTCACGTGAGAACAGCGCCCATGCAAGGCCAAGTCCACCCGCAAGGCCTAATAGCAGCGAGTAGTTTACAAACAACAAGCCAAACGGCATTGCATTGCTTACATTGATCAAATTAACCACGCTCAACTCCTTTAAATGCTAGTTTGGAATCATCGATATTTTGCTCAAAATCCAGCAGCCAAGTGTTCGGGGCGATCTCACTGTGAGCAGCTTGCTCTTGGTTTAATCCGATGTAAAACACAGGCACATAAAGAGATGGCTTTGGATCACGAATCCATGGATTCTCATGGCGAGCTGATGAGTGCCAAAACTTGTCGTCCTTCGCCATTTCAGCTTTGGGCATCTATACCTCGAGTTTTTCTGACCTTGGATATTGAGCTAAGGTAAAGATAAACGACTATGAGCTTTTAGCTGAAAGGGCAATCAGAACCTACATTTAGTCATATATATTTCCTTTAAAAGACCAAACCTTCAGTGATAACTATTGCACACGTAAACGTTTACCTGTATTTTCTCGCCTTTAAAATTTTCACTCGAATTTTTGATTCAGAGTACTCCCTATTGATCATTAATTTAGTACTACAAAGGAAATAGCATGTCCGAGAATTACGTACCCCAAGCAAGTGGTGCACCTGCAAAAAGCAGTTGGTTAGATACCTTCTTCTTAATTTCACAACGTGGCAGTAATGTACGTCGTGAGGTTTTAGCAGGATTAACAACCTTCTTGGCTATGGTTTATTCAGTGATCGTTATACCAAGCATGTTAGGTGCAGCTGGCTTTGATCAAAGCTCAGTATTTATTGCTACTTGTTTAGTTGCTGCATTTGGCTCATTAGTGATGGGACTTTGGGCAAACTTGCCAATGGCGATTGGTTGTGCCATTTCATTGACCGCTTTTACGGCTTTCAGTTTGGTACTAGGACAGGGCATTTCTATCCCTGTTGCGCTGGGTGCAGTCTTCCTGATGGGCTTTATCTTTACAGCTATCACCGTGACAGGTGTTCGTCAGTGGATCTTAACTAACCTGCCTGAAGGTATTGCACACGGTACTGGCATCGGTATTGGCTTGTTTTTGCTTCTTATTGCAGCAAGCGGTGTTGGTCTTGTGATCAAAAACCCAGTAGAGGGTTTGCCAGTAACATTAGGTGAGTTCACGTCTTTCCCTGTCATCATGTCTATGCTCGGTCTTGCGGCTATTTTAGGTCTAGAGAAACGTCAGGTACCGGGTGGTATCTTGCTGGTGATCATCGCGATCTCAATATTTGGTTTGATATTCGACCCTGCTGTTCAATATCAAGGTATCTTTGCTCTGCCAAGTTTTGGTGGTGAAGGCTCTTTGATTGGCTCTATGGATATCATGGGCGCGCTTAATCCTATCGTACTGCCAAGTGTACTTGCGTTGGTGATGACCGCTATCTTTGATGCGACAGGTACGATTCGCGCAGTAGCAGGCCAAGCAAACCTTCTTGATAAAGATGGCAACATTATCGATGGCGGTAAAGCACTGACCACGGATTCGGTTTCAAGTATTGTTTCTGGCGCAGTTGGTGGCGCTCCAGCAGCGGTTTACATCGAATCTGCAGCGGGCACCGCAGCGGGTGGCAAAACGGGTTTAACAGCAGTCGTCGTCGGTGTACTTTTCTTATTCCTATTGTTCTTAGCTCCGATTAGCTACCTAGTTCCTGCTTACGCAACGTCGCCTGCACTTATGTATGTTGGTCTACTGATGTTGGGTAACGTTCGCAAACTGAATTTCGATGACTCAGTAGATGCACTAGCTGGTCTTGTGTGTGCGGTATTCATTGTACTGACTGGTAACATCGTGACCGGTATCATGCTTGGCTTCTTATGCCTAGTGATCGGCCGCGTCTTCTCAGGCGAATGGAAGAAGTTAAACCTAGGTATCGTACTGATCACTATTGCGCTCGTTGTCTTCTACGCAGGTGGCTGGGCAATCTAAAGCCAATTGCTAAAACACTTTTCCTCCTAATACCTAGCCTCTGGCTAGGTATTCTTTTAAGTGGCGAGCAGGGAAAGAGGTGAGGGTGGTGCACAGCCTTATAACTGATTCGCTCGATAGCAACGCGTAATAGAATCGTTTCGTAAAAACGTCAATCTGCATTAGAAGCTAGAGTCACTTGATTCAGTAGCGACCTAGAATGCCTTCACTAATATGCTCAAACATTACAATTAAGCACGAATACAACAACATTTTCTTTAGGTGTGATAAAACACGCCACTAAGTGCTTAATTTCAAGAGTTGAAATTGCTTTAATTCGGTTAAATTACTTGGAATCGATAAAGTAGCTTCGAGTTTGCTAAATCGCAAGGGGATCGGTAAATCTTAAGGAGAAATTGGAGCGTGCAGCGGGAATCGAACCCGCATCATCAGCTTGGAAGGCTGAGGTAATAGCCATTATACGATGCACGCACACTGTCTTAATGAGTAAGACTGAGGCATTAAGAATAATTGGAGCGTGCAGCGGGAATCGAACCCGCATCATCAGCTTGGAAGGCTGAGGTAATAGCCATTATACGATGCACGCACATCGTCTTAACGAGAGTGATAATGCCACATCTAACTGAAAACGAAACCTTTTTCTTTAATTTTTATGCTAAGTGCTCGCATAATCATCACTCCGCTAGTTTTTTGTGCGCCTTCTACCTTTTAATAGCGAATAAAGTGTGATTAAACTCTCTTATCGTTAACGTTTGCTTATAGGTAAGAAAAATGGCGACAACCGATGGAATGATTCATTCAACGAATTGGACAGTGGGTCAGTTATTGCTGCTTTTAAGTGATAGAAGAAAAGCGGTGAATTGAGGCGATAATCACTGTAAAAGTCTCGTCATTCAGTCTATCGTTTGCTACATTTGCCGCACATTTTGTCTCCCCTGAAATACTCATGCCTTCTCCGTATCGAATTAACAAAATTGTTGAAATTGGTGACACACTCCATCGCAGTGGCTGTGCGCCTTATAAGCTTGAAAAATACACTCAATTTTATGCCAAAAAGCATGGGGTTGATGTGATGGTTCAGGCAACGCCAACCGCGATCAATTATCAGTTTCCTGACGATAACAACGCCGTTATTCTGAAGCGTCAGAAGCCCGCGTCTATCAACTTGAGCTTGTTGGCCAATACCATCATACGTATTAACCAACCGAGTAGCGAGCCTGTGCCAGAGCCTGTTGGTTACTCGAAGTTTGTGACAGCACTGGCCAACATGGGGATCCCACCCGCGTATTTAATGCTGGTGGGTAGCACCTTAGAAGCGGTTGGTTTTGCTGCGCTGTTAGGACTCATGGTTTGGGCATGTCAGCAAGTGCTGCATTCGCGTCGTGCGATTGCGGTTGAGTTTATCTCGGCATTATTAAGCGGTATTTTGGTGGCTTTCTTGGCAAGCACGGGGTTACCTATCCCTGTATGGGCGCTGTGTATCGCTTCGATCGTATTGTTTGTCCCCGGCTTATCCATCGCCAACGCTTTGGAGTGTTTGGCGTTTAATGATTTGGTATCCGGCACCAGTTTATTGGGGCAGAGCGCGTTAACCCTGATCAAATTGTTTGTTGGGATCATTATGGGGCTCAATATTGGCGAGGCCATTTGGGGGCAAGCCATCTCCATCGACTACACCAACGAAATCCCAACATGGATGCACATTTCAGGCTTAGCACTGATCTCTGTGTCAATTGGCGTGATTTTTAATGCTCGTCCTAAAGATATCTTGCTGGGCTTACCCATTGCGGTTCTGGGTATGTGGGGACCCTTCTATCTTGGCTTTGATAGTGGCTGGGTGGTCGGTACTTGGGTGACCACGGTTCTGATCACCTTGTATGGCACTTGGATCGCCAAAAAAATGGACCTTACTGGCTCTATTTATATCGTGCAGGGGATCATCATCTTGGTTCCGGGTAGCCGCGTATTGGTGAGTGCCAGCCAGTCGGTGTTTGAGCAATCGATTTTGCCAATTCCGAGCATCGGTTTGTCGGCGCTATTCATGTTCTCCGCCATTGTGGCAGGGCAAATCACCGCTTATTCCATTTACTCTCCTAAAGTAGAACGCTAGGGCGCTCTGTTTCGAAACCTTTGAACAAACAGCGTGTGTAAATAAGCACGGTTTCTAAATTGACACCGCTTTCAAGAAAATACTCTAAACAAACACAGTTTCGCGGCTGTGTTTGTTGGTTTTAGGTACGCGATTTTTACGTGAGCGGGGCATTGATAAAACTTGTTAGATTTATGCTCGCTAAGCTTAGTAAGAATTATTAAAATAGCTATAAATTCTCTTTAAATGAAGTATTAACCTATGTCTTTACCTCCTTGCCCGCAGTGCCAATCTGAATATGTCTACCCTGATCAAAACAACTTGATCTGCCCAGAGTGTGCTTACGAATGGAACCCAGAAGAGGAACGTTTAGAAAGAGAAGCAGCACGTGTTAAGGATGTAAACGGAGTTGTGTTAGAGACAGGTGACAAGGTCACGTTTATTAAAGATCTCAAGATAAAAGGCAGCTCTAGCGTACTCAAGATCGGCACGAAAGCGGTGATCCGCCGCATCAACGAAGGCAAAGATCACCAATTAGATTGTAAGCTTGATGGCGGCGGCGAAATGCTGGTCACAGCAAAGTACGTTAAGAAGCAGTAGCCTGCGTAAGGCACATTACATACCTATCGAATGATTGGATTTGAGGTGGCTTATTAAGACCAGCGACCCACATTGATGACTGATACTCATCGTAGTAACGGGGTACCGTAATGGTTGCGTTGTTTCGGACTCAACGGCACAGATTGACAGAAGGGGGATGATTATTGATGTGAGTGGCAATATTGTCTTGCAGTAATGCATAGAAAAGTTTGAGCGTAGGGGGCGTACAATGAACTATCACCCGACTTCAAAAATCGTGGGTGAACAAAGATTTGAATTTGAGTCAAGGTTAGATCAAACCGCTTATTGTTCCCACTTTGTGCCGATATTGTGCCTTTGAAGCTTGTTTAGAGATCTGGGACGCACAATTCAATACTGAGCTGTTCGAGCCTCAAGCTAAAGGTCTAGCGACTTGTCAGTATTGATTGATGGTCATTACCGCTTTAAGTAAACGCTCGATCGTTGTTCTATGACCTTAAAAATACGCGATAGAGTGAAGCAGAGTGCGAAGTAAGCCGTGCCAACAATCAACCAAATCTCGAAGATCAAACCGGAAGAGTTCGCCATTTCAGTACCAACAAATGTCATCTCTTGAATCGAAATCAGCGACACAATCGAGGTGTCTTTTACTAAAGAAATTGCCTGACCTGCCAAAGGTGGCGTGATCGCGGTTAATACCTGTGGGCCAACCACATATCGATACTTAGAGAATGCAGACAGCCCTAGTGAGTCAGCCGCTTCCCATTGGCCTTTAGGGATGCTTTCTAAGCCAGCTCGAATCACCTCAGCGATATAAGCAGAAGAGAGCAGGCCAATACAGATTACGCCAGAGGCTAAGTTTTCCCATAGGTTTGCAGGCCCGAATAGGAAATCTTGAACAGCGTTAATTTCACCATTGTGTTCACGTAAAAGGGTTTCTAAACCAAGCAAAGGAATCAGTTGGTTAGATACAAAAAAGTAAAAAATAAACACAAAAACCAGTGGCGGAATATTTCGAACCAATTGGATGAAAAGCAGTGCCGGTGTTTTGAATAAAGCGATCTTAGAGTGTCTTGCTACCCCTAACAGTGTGCCGAAAGAGAGCGCTAACACCATGCTCCATAAGCTCAAACGCAATGTTGCGACCAAGCCTTGGAAGAAATAAGGAATACTACCTTGAGAAGGTTGAATAAAGATTAACGTGAACGCGTCTTCCCATCGCCACTGATAGTTAATACCGACAGCAGAGCGATAATACAGCCAACCTGCGAACGCACAAATGATGGCAAACAACACTCCATCTAATAGATTGAGGCGTTGATACCAAGGCTTCGTGTGAAGGTTGGGCTTGGGCGTTGATAATGCGCTAGTACTACTCACGTCATTCCTGTTTAAACAATGATAATTAATATGCTGTGAGAGTGGGCTATGAGTTTATAGCTATCTCGGGTGTTTCATAAAAGGCAGTACCAGCAAGGTACTGCCTTGATTGGTTCTTTAGCGTCTAATTGGCAGTCGATTACTGACCTTGAGCAATCTGATCTTGCCAATCTAGAGTAGAGAACCAGTACTCGTAATGCTCTTTCAACCAACCGTCTTCAGTACGTGCTTTGATCCACTCGTTGAAGAACTCAGTTTTGTCTGTTTCGCCTAGGCGCACAGCAAATGCTTCGTTGCCTTTAGAAAGGCGTTCTTCAAATGGAATGAATAGCGTGTCTGCGTTTTTGATCGCTTCGTGTTCAGGTTTCGGGCTAGAGGCGATAACCGCGTGTGCATTGCCGTTTAGCACTTCTTGGAACGCTTGAGCATCGTCATCGAACTGAAGTACTTTTGCTTTCGGGAAAGTTTCACGAGCCACTTGAACCGTGAATGCGCCGCGACGTGCTGCAATTTTCACACGGCGAGAATCGAAATCAGAGATTTGAGTAAAGCCTTCAGCCAGCTCTTTGTTTGCTGCTAGTTGAACACCTGAATGAGAGTAAGGTTCAGTAAACAACACACTCTTAGAGCGTGCTTCAGTGATCGACAAACCACCGATGATCACGTCGAACTTGTTCGAGAGTAGAGAAGGGATAATGCCATCCCATGCCGTCGGCACGAACTCAACTTTCCAGCCTGAATCTTCAGCTAGGCGTTTTGCCACATCGATTTCAAAGCCAACAAGGTCGCCTTGTTTGTTACGCATTGCCCAAGGTACAAAAGTCGACATACCAACACGTAGAGAGCCACGTTCGTTGATTTTATCTAGGTTAGGCGTTTCAGAAGCAAGTGCAGGCAAACTTACGGCAAGCGCAAGTAGAGCTGTAATTGCGGTTTTAAATAGCTTCATGCTGATAAATCCTTATTGTGTTCGCCAGTTAGCTCCAAGCTTATGCTCAAGCCAAGCTGCAACGGCAGAAAGTGAAAGTGTAAGTGCGAGATAAATGATCGCCACAGAGAACCAGATCTCAAATGGCATCGCGGTTTCAGAAACAATGTTTCTGGCTTCGGTTGTCAGGTCGAAAATCGCCATGACACTCACAATCGAAGAGTTTTTGATAAGGGAGATAACCTCATTCGTCAAAGGTGGCAACGTGCGTTGAATTACCTGAGGAAGAATCACATCCCAATAAGTATAGGTCTTTGATAAGCCCAAAGATTGAGCGGCTTCAAATTGTCCTTTAGCAATGCCATTTAAACCGGCACGAAATATCTCGGCAGTGTACGCCCCTTGGAAAAGTGCCAAGGCTAAAACAGCCGTGCTAAAGCGATCCAGCCCTAGTACGGGGCCAAACACAAAATAGAGCAAATAGATTTGTACTAATAAAGGCGTATTACGAATCAACTCTACATAGCTGGTGGCGAGGGTACGACCAACCACGGAATTAGAGTTGCGTAATAGGGCCGTGGTTAAACCAATAATTAGCGTAGCGACTAAAGAAATCAAAGAGATATTGATGGTGACGAGTAACCCTTCCATCAATTCTGCAGGCCACCATTCGCCGTCTTCATAAAAGGCGATGTAGTCGGGCACGCGTTCCCACTGCCAGCTGTATCCCATGGCTTGTGCGCCAGAATCGAGGATCCAGACAACCGCAGCCGCGAGCACAACAATTTGTACCAATGCAGATAAGGCAGGTTTTACAATTTTAAGCAGCATCAGTAAGTCAGAATCTGATTTAGGAACGCTTGAGTACGCTCGTGTTGAGGATTCTCGAACAGGCATTGTGGTGTATTGGATTCCACGATTTGTCCTTCATCCATAAATATGACACGGTCGGCAACACGTTTCGCAAAGCCCATTTCGTGTGTTACACACACCATGGTAATCCCTTCACTGGCAAGCTCAACCATCACATCAAGCACCTCATTGATCATTTCCGGATCAAGGGCAGATGTTGGTTCATCAAACAACAGCAGTTCAGGCTTCATACAAAGAGAACGAGCAATCGCAACACGTTGTTGTTGGCCACCAGAAAGCTGAGCTGGGTATTTATTCGCTTGCTCCGCAATGTGTACACATTCGAGATAATGCATTGCCGTTTTCTCTGCTTCTTCTTTGCTTTTCTTGAGCGTACGAATTGGGGACAGAGTCAGGTTTTCAAGCACAGTAAGGTGGGGGAACAAATGGAAGTGCTGAAACACCATTCCGACTTGACCTGGTGTGTTGAACTTGCAGGGAAGCGATTGTTCTAACACGGAAAGCTCGCCACTTTCGAAGGGTTCTAGCTGATTGATACAGCGGATCAAGGTTGATTTACCTGAACCTGACGGCCCGCAAATCACCACTATCTCTCCCTGTTCAATATTTAAATCGATATCCTTTAGGGCATGAAAATCACCATACCACTTGTTAAGTGACTTAAACTTAACCATTTCCTTGAGATTGTTCAAATCGTTGTTCATACCTAGTAAAGAGACAGGTTTACCTTAACAATATAGAAATATGATTGCACATAAAATTAGGGACTTATGAGAATTTAATAGCATCTTGTAGGGCAAATAAAAAGCAGCGCCCAAAATGGACGCTGCCTTTCATACACGTAGGGCCAAAGTATTTGGTTCAGTGTGATGCCATAAATCTTGTTTACGGCATTTCACTTGTTCAAATTGTCTTTGTCATTCTACTTTGTTCGGCCTTCTTTAAGCTTTAACGAGCTTAGTGAATCGCAGACTCTAGGATCTCACGTGTTTTCTCTGGCGTGATTGCTTGGTTCTCACCAAGTTGCAGGTAACCGTGTGATTCAAGCTGAGCAACAACGCTGTCGATTGCTGCCGCTTTCGTTGCTTCGTAGCCGTCGAACATAGTTGCAACCTCTAGGCTGTGGTAGAACGCTTCGATTGCATCGATAGTGCGCTCTGCCAAGTCAGTCCCTGCTGCTAGGCCAAAAACGTTACGACCCATTTGCTCTAGCTTGCCGCGTTTAGCTTCGATTTGGTTGCGTAGTAGTGAAGGTTGAACAATCGCAAGAGAACGCGCGTGGTCTACGTGCCAAAGCGCTGTGAATTCGTGGCCAATCATGTGTGTTGCCCAATCTTGAGGAACACCCGTACCAATCAGGCCGTTAAGCGCTTGGTTTGCAGTCCACATTAGGTTTGCACGCCATGCGTCGTTGTCACGCTCGTCATATTGCTTACCCAGCAAAAGTAGGTTTTTCAGCAGTGTTTCTGCGTAACCGTCTTGAACCATCGCGTCTGTTGGCATTGTAATGTACTGCTCACACACGTGTACCCAAGCATCAACTAAACCATTAACTAACTGGCGTTCAGGCAGAGACTTCATTACATCTGGGTCCATTACCGCAAACTTAGGCTGTACGGCAGGGTTCATGAATGCCAGTTTCTCTTGAGTCGCTTTACGAGTGATTACCGCACCCATGTTAGATTCAGACCCCGTAGCTGGAAGCGTTAACACTGCACCGATTGGCGTTGCTTCTGTTACTTGGTGTTTGCCTGCTAGGATGTCCCAACCGTCACCGTCATATTTAGCCGCTGCAGCCACATACTTAGAACCATCGATTACCGAACCACCGCCAACAGCGATAATGAATTCTACGTTTTCTTCTTTAACAAGAGCGACGGCTTTATCTAGCGTCTCTTTCGTTGGGTTTGCTTCAACACCAGAAAACTCAATCCAAGCGTGATCTTTAAGAGATGCGACTACTTGGTCGTAAACACCATTGCTTTTGATTGAACCGCCACCGTAGATGACAAGTACTTTCTTCGAAGTATCAACCGCTTGGCTAATAGCGTTGATTTGGCCTTGGCCGAAGTGGATTACTGTAGGGTTAACATAAGTAAATTGCATTGTAGGTTCCTTGTGTAAAGCTAGATTTTTTATTCTGATTTGTTGCTCAATTTATATATTTGCATATTAGTACAGGAATTTAGGGTGGTGAAGGTCAGTTCCTCCAAATTAATTGCCTATTTCTACAAACTTGTTATTCTTTTTGGGCTTTTGTGCAAATACACTCCGCACCTTGAATGGAATATCACCAGTTATGAATACACTCGCTCAGTTAATGCAGTCTTACGTTGAATACAAAGGTTGGGATGATCTCGAAGGGATCAGAGAAACTGAGATCGAGGGTGTCTGGTTTTACCGAAGCAGTACTGGTAACCAGCGCCAACCTTTTACCTATCAGTCCGGCATCATCATGCTCGGGCAGGGTAAAAAGAACATCTATATCGGCGAAAGGCCTGTTACTTACGCCGCGGGTGATTATCTCGTCGTTGGTGTGCCAATGCCACTAGAGTGCGAAGCCTTACCCGTCGATGGTGAACCCTTGCTTGGTTTGTCTATTAACATTGATTCTCAGCGTTTACACAGCTTGGTGAAAAAGCTGGAAGACCAAGGCTTTCTCGAAAGTTACTGCAACAAACATAAGCAGAACTCGAGTGGCTTAGAGTCGACCCCTATGGAAGATAGGATGCTAGAAAGCTTTACTCGACTGATAAAAACCCTGCACTGCGATATCGAAGCCAACATATTGGGCGATGCGCTTGTTAGCGAAATTGTTTATCGCGCGCTAACCGGTTCAGAAGGACGTGTGTTATTCGATCTCGCTCATCACGACGGCCACTACGCACGTGTTGCTAAAGCACTGTCTAAAGTACATGAAGAGTATGATCAAACCATTACTGTTCAATCGTTAGCCGATGAAGCGAACATGAGTGTGTCTGCTTTCCACAATGCTTTTCGTAACGTCACCTTTGAATCCCCCCTTCAATACTTGAAGAAAGTAAGGCTCAACAAAGCCAAAGAGCTGATTCAATCAGAAGGGCTACGAATCAACGATGCCGCACGCCGAGTCGGCTATTCGAGCCCATCTCAATTCAGTCGAGAATTTAAGCGTCACTTCAATACAACCCCAAGAGCGGTGTAAGGGATCAGGATAAGTGAACAGTATGCGAATTCGAATTATTTTGATGCGTTGTTTCTTAGTACTGAGTTGTTTCTCGGTACTACGTTCTCTCAAGGTGTTGCGCTGCCTCGCGTTACTAGTCTGCTTAGTGATGCTGGGCTGTTCATCGGCTCCAGAGCCTGCGTATACGCCGACAACCATCACTCTTTTTTATGATGATTCATCGATTTCAGCGGGAATATTGCCAGATAACACCTTTGATGCATTGCTCGCTGATAGAAGCGAAAGCGTGGCGTTCTCAGGCTTGATATACAAACGAGATACGGGTTATTTGGTTGATATATCAGTGGTACGACAGAAAAAGAAGACCGACTCTCCTCAAACGTTGGGTGCCGTTTGGCGTTTAGATACCAGCGTAATGTTTGAATCGGGAGCAGCTGTAGAGGTTAGTGGTTTAAACAATGATATTTTCAAGATCGTCTTAGAGTAACTGGCTAAAGTTGATCCCTAACATCGGGTCAACCATAATTAACCACGGTAGGGGCTCATTCTGCACTTCTTGAATTGCCAATTATTCCTAAGTAGCCAGTGTGATTAACTTAGGTTTGAATGATTGGAACCTACATAAATGATGATTGAGTTCTCGATATACCTTGTATTCTATATCGTTGAATCTATAGAAAGAGTTAATCTTTATGCGCAAACTAATTACAACTATTCTAGCCTCAATCGCTTTTATTGCTGGTCCAGCTATGGCTGACGACTATTCTGACACCATTAAGAGTTTTCAATCGAACCCTGAAATACGCCAAGCGTTTAACTCTGCTTATGGGTATGCCGTGTTCCCGACCATAGGTAAAGGTGGCTTAGGCATTGGTGGCGCTCATGGTAAAGGTAAGGTTTATCAACAAGGTACAGTGATTGGCCAGACAAAAATGTCGCAGATTTCATTTGGATTGCAAGCGGGTGGTCAAGCTTACAGCCAAGTTATTTTCTTTGAGAATAAAGCCGCGTTAGATAAGTTCACGTCAGGACAGTTTGAGTTTGGAGCAGGAGCAAACGCAATTGCTATCACGGCGAGTGCTCAGGCGCAAACGGGTACAACCGGTACTTCAACTGGCGCTGGCACCTCTTCTGAAGCTAATGATCACAACATCATTAATTACACCAATGGTATGGTGGTATTAACCGCAGGTAAGGGCGGTCTGATGTATGAAGCGAGTATCGCGGGTCAGAAATACAGCTTTAAAGCTCAGTAATAAACAGTGAGCTTATTGAAGCTTTAAATTAAATAGGGCTGGTGCTTATTGAAGGAATAAAGCCCTTAATTTGAAACGCTGATTGTTTATGAAATGACGCTTGTTTTTGAATGCCGTTTGGTTTTGCCAAACGGCATTTTTTGTATCAGCTTGCCAGTGCAATCACAGGTTGCGAATCACGGCTTTTAATTACGTATCGTAATCTAAACAGCATTAGCGCCGCAGAAACGGTTAACCCCGTGAGAATGCCGATCCAAAAGCCTTCTTCACCCATAGCTGGAACAATATGGTCTGTTAGGCCCAGTACCATACCCAGTGGTAACGCCAAGCCCCAGTAGGAAGCAATCGCCAATAGCATTGGGATTTTGGTATCTTTATAGCCACGTAACGCGCCATTGGCAGACGTTTGCAATGCATCGCTGAATTGGTACATCGCGGTAAATACCAGCAAAGTCGCGGCGGTCGCACTGATCGCAGGGTCGGCGGTATAAAGCCTAATGATCCACTCTGGAAACAGTAGCAATGTCGCCACCGAGAGCAACGAAACCAATGCCGCTACCAAGATACCGATTTTGCTGCGTTCAACCGCCCCCAGTTCGTCTTTTTCACCTAATGCATGGCCAACACGGATGGTAATGCCAAACGAGATACTCATAGGGATCACGTAAGTTAGGCTCGATATATTGAGTGCTATCTGCGCGGCGGCTACGTTCTCGGCACCAATACGGCCGATCATCAGTGCGATTACCGCAAAGATACTGCCACATACCGCGATGTTCATCCCGATAGGTAAACCTAATCTTAGAAGGTGAAACATCTCTTTTGCTTTTGGCTTAGCGTCTGCAAAGCTGATGATGGTTTTGTAGTGGTGATGACCTTTAATGTAGGAATAAAGCATTCCCGACATTAGCCAATACACTAAGCTTGTCGCCCAGCCACAACCAACCGCGCCCATTTGAGGGAAGCCAAATTTGCCGTAGATAAGCACATAGTTAACCGGAATATTCACCAGAAGACCAATCATGGAAATGATCATCGGTACTTTGGTGTTGTTCATCCCTTCACAGAAGCCATTCAAGGTGTAAAACAGGGCAATGCCCGGTACACCAAAGGCGAGGGCAAAGGCATAATCGCTACCAATTGGAATGATTTCAGCGGCAACCCCAATCCACTCTAGGATCGGTTTCGCACTGATTAGATAGGTGATGAGCAGCACGCTTGCAATCAATGCCAGCCAAACCATTTGAAAGAATTCAACGGAGATACTTTGAAAATCACGTGCGCCACGGTGGTAGGCAACTACAGGCGTTAACGCCATAATCACGCCACGTAGCAACAACAGTACCGGAATCCAAAGGCTGGTGCCGAGCGCGATGGCAGCGAGATCGGCAGGGCTAACTTGGCCAGCCATGGTCGTATCGACAAATCCCATCGCTTGGGTTGCAATTTGAGTCAAAATGATTGGAATCGAAAGATGCATAAGCGCACCCGATTCACGAGTAAAAGGACGAAGTTTTGTTAGCATGGAGATTCACAACATCAATAGAAATACACGAATGATGGCAGGATGGCAGGTGTGCATTTTAGGATGTGCCCTGTGGGCGGGCGACAATATAACCACCTTACTGCATAGGGTCAAGCCTTGGATTAATACCAATCGTAGTAAATAACTGGTCACCCTAACTGGCTAAAAACCTCGATAACTTCGTTAGAAATTTTGATTGTAGAATAGCGACTTATCGAAACTGTTTGTCGAAAAGAGTAGCCTTGTACTTAAGCTTTTTTCCTGCGCTATTTCTGAGCATTTACTTACGGTGATTGGCATAAGAGAGAAACCGAGCCAGTTATTTGTGCGCTTACATAGAATCGAGTAGCAATTACTTATAAAAACGCCCTTCGATCATAACGATTCGAAGGGCGTATTTTGTGTCCACTATTCAAGCTGTAAAACGGTTGAACCTGTTAGCTGGTATAAAACTGATAAACGACTAGATAAGCGCGCCAATACTCAACAGTACCACGCAAAGCAGAGTCAACATCGCCATCAGCGGTGCGACCCACTTCAGCCAGCGAACGTAAGGAACACGCGCAATCGCTAGGCCGCCCATTACCACCGCAGAAGTCGGAGTAATTAAATTCACCAGACCTGATCCCGCTTGGTATGCTGTAACAACCAGCTCACGTCCGACGCCTGCAAAGTCAGCCAGTGGCGACATAATTGGCATGGTCAATACCGCAAGGCCAGAGGTGGAAGGCACAAGGAAAGAAAGCAGAAGCTCAAGTGCAAACATAACGTTAATGAAGATCACCGATGAGAGACCCGTGACGATGTGCTCGGCCGAGTTCAAGATGGTATCGGTGATCATACCGCGATCCATGATCACCACGATGCCACGAGCGATACCAATGATCAGTGCCACGCCAAGTAAGTCTCTTGCACCGTCGATAAAGGTGCCAATGAAGTCTTCTTCACTCATGCGTGAAATGATGCCTACTAAAATGGATGAGGCTAAAAACAGCGCTGAAATCTCAGCCATCCACCAGCCACCGATAGACACACCGTAAATCATCACAGCAAATGATCCACCGAAGATCGACAAGATGATCTTACGTTTGGTGGTGAACTCTAGGCCCTTAGTTGAACGGTTACCAAGGAAGTGCGCTTTGTTCTCTTCGTATTTGTCATACACGATCGATTTCGATGGATCATTACGAACCATACGGGCATAGCGCATCACGTAAGCCACGCAGATCAGGTAACCAAGCACAAGCATTGCGAAACGTAGCATAATGCCATCGGTAAAGGGAATGCCTGAAGCGTTAGAAGCAATCACGGTAGCAAATGGGTTGACCATTGCGCCAAGGCAACCAATACCCGCACCAAGCAAAATGGTAGCTGCAGCGACTAAAGGATCAAAGCGAGCTGCCATCATCACAGGGACTAGTAGGGGATAAAATGGCAACGACTCTTCAGCCATACCATAAACAGTGCCCCCTGTAGCAAAGAGTGCCATAAGGATAGGGATCATCAACTCTTCACGGCCTTCAAGTCGCTTAGTAACACGCTCAATCCCGGCATCAATCGCGCCAGTCTTGGTCACCAAACCAAGGAAGCCACCCATAATAAGAATGAAGAGAGAAATATCGACCGCCGCTGCTTGGTAGCTATCGTGATCGTAAAAGCCATCTATCGGAGCTAACAGAACCTCAACGATGCCTTGAGGGTTACCTTCAACGGAATGATAAGTGCCAGTGACGGGAACCATCTGTCCCAAATCTTCATTCATGACTCGGTCATATTGACCCGCAGGGACAAGCCAAGTCAGCAGAGCGACAAGCGCAATTAAGGCAAAAAGGATGGTATAGGCAGAAGGAAACTTAAAGTTGGCAAATAAGCCAGGCTTCTTTTCTGCGGTGGATAGGGTCTGGTCGGACATGGCGATCTCCTTACTTTTATTTATGCACCAATAAATAGAAGTAAATCAGCGACGAATAAATACATTGAAATAATAGTGAGTCGCTAATTTAGGTAGTCTTAACAAAGGGAAATCGAAAACGGAAACTCGCTGGTGAAGCTGGCTAAAATAGCCGATGCGAAGGTCGAGAAGATTCAGATGTGATACGCGTTAAATTAGCTGACTTACGCAGTGTAAAGGCAGCCCCAGAACAATTGAATGGGTAAATCTTAAGTTGCAAAAATAGATCCTGCGAGAGGTAGTTTCTTGTGAGCAATCAACTAAATATATGCGGTTAATGGAACTTTTTTAGAGTTATCTACCGAGGGAAGCATTGATAAACCTATAAATACAAAAGATTAGGTTCTGTTAGGTCTTGAGAAGGTTTTTTGGGCTGTGGGGGGATGTTTTGCTTACTCATTATTTCTATACCCGTGATCATTGAAGGTGCTTGATTTTTAGTAAAATCAGGATCATGCTACGAACTATGATAATTACACTGACTCCTCAACAGAAACTACAGCTCGAACAAATGCACGACATTGAACGGGATAGTCGAGTTTGCGACCGTATTAAGGCTGTTTTGCTGGCTTCTGAAGGCTGGACTCAGACTATGATTTCACAAGCTCTTCGTATTCATGAATCGACCGTTGCACGCCACCTTAGTGTTTTGGTTTTTGCAGCGAAGATTTTGCGTTTGAAACGATAGACGTTGTGGATTGGAAACTGTTTTTGTTCTGTTGTGCAAATCAGTCAGAATCAAAGGGAACTGCACCAACACGACTAGATACTTAATCAAGAGCCTCTCCAGTACTAAAAGTCATCCGTATTTTCTAGGGCGTGTTGATCTTTGCTGTACATTTCGCGTTCAACAATACATCGGTAGCCACATCAACATGAATGCCAGCGA
>NZ_CANLBV010000068.1 GCF_947488985.1 uncultured Vibrio sp. | reverse complement strand
ATACGAGACAAGGTTCACTCATTACCGCCCATGCTGGGTAAATTTTAACAGTGACAACTATCCTGCCAGAGGGGGCATCTTTGTTACCGCTAAAACTGATGTCGTAGATGAGCAGCGAGGATTTGAATTGGGAGCTGTGGATTACATCACCAAACCTGTCAGCCCTCCTATCGTTAAGGCTCGCGTGGTCACACACATAGCCCTCTATGACCAAAATTTAGCGCTGTCGCTTAAAGTGAGACAGAGAACGGAAGCGTTAGCCATGAGCCGACTTGAAATCATCCGTAAGCTAGGTCGGGCGGCTGAATATAAGGATAACGAAACGGGGATGCACGTCGTTAGAATGAGCTACTACTCTAAGATTCTTGCCCAGCAATTGGATGTCAGTGAAGAGTGGGTCGAGCTCTTATTTCAAGCGGCCCCCATGCACGACATAGGCAAAATTGGCATTCCCGATTGCATATTAGGCAAACCCGGTAAGCTTGATGCTGATGAGTGGGCCATAATGCAAACGCACGTAACGATTGGCGGGGATATTATCGGAGACAACGACTCTAAATTGCTAAAACTCGCCCAAGAGATCGCCCTGTATCATCATGAAAAATGGGATGGTAGTGGCTACCCTCATCAACTCTCCGGCGACGATATCCCACTTAGTGCTCGAATTATCGCGATTGCAGACGTATTTGATGCGCTAACCAGTGAACGTCCATACAAAAAAGCATGGTCTATTGAAAAAGCGATAGCGCTAATACAAGAGCAAGCAGGACTGCACTTTGACCCCTATTTGGTCCCTATTTTCATTAGCAAACTCGATGACATACTCACTATTAAACACTCTTTTACTGATGAACAAGAACACTAAGTTCGCTGATACTTTATCAATACAAGGTACTCTATGAATACTGTTTCAAGATTTGCCTCTGATTCTAAAAAAATCTTAGTTTCTTTTCTGGTCGCGGCCATCGTAGTCTTTTCTGTCGCGGTGGGTGCTTGGATCAATCTTAACGATCGCTTCATCGGCGTCGAACAATATGCTTCCAGTACTCGCTTATTGACTTCACTCGATAAGCTCCGCGTTTATGAGTTGTCTTTCAGCAACAACTACAACGAACAAGTCATCTCTCGCTTTAATCAAGAAGCAGAACAAACCGTGGAGCTAGCCAATGACTATGTCGACCAATATGCAGCGCCACTTCCTATCAATTTGCTTACTGAATACTTAATTCAATTTAAGCAATATGTCGATATTGTTGAATTGAACCAATCGACTCGAACGCTTATGGACGAGCACTCCAATGCCGCAACAGAGTTATTGCGAGAGATGAGAGATCTACACAATCAAGCAATCAATCAAAACAGTCAGAAAATTCGCGGGCTACGACTAAACAGCGAAGAACTGACCAACACCGCGCTAAAAACCAGTCAACTAGCCACTCTCGTTGTTAACATACAAAACCTTGAAAAAGAGTATTTACTCGACGGTAATCTAAAGACTTATTCGTTAGTCAAACTTGAGATGCAAAAGGCTTCACAGCTCATTTCAAAGTTACAAGATCAGATTTTGAATGACAAAGGAGAGCAACTTTTAGAGATTGTAGATAAAGCAAAAAATCGCTATTACACCAACTTAGTTCAGTTGCAAGGCACACCTGCGTCTTCGAAAAAGTTAAGAACATCCCTGATCAATCAAGTCACCCTGAGCGGCTCTGAATTCTCACGTTCCGTTAGCTTGCTCTATCAAACCAAACAGAGCCAAGTCGCGGAGCTTAATCACCTAGTGTCTCAATCTCAAGCAGAACTCTCTTCCCAATTGCTCATAGGGCAAGACCTATTGGCTATTCATACACTACTAAGTCGTTCAAATCGATTCAATCGAGATTTTCTACTCGCAAATTCAAAGGAACAGAAGCTCATCGCCGACAAAGTGTCACATGTGATTAATGAGATGCAATCCAAATCTAGTAATGCGCAACGACTTATAACTTCGTATGCACCAAACGTAGAAATTACCCGCTTTGACGAGCATATCAGTGTTTATAAATCACAATTTATGAAGTTAGTCAGTTCACAAATGCAAGGCCACCAACTATTCAAAGCGATGGATGAGAGCTTCTTAGAGTTTCGAGATTTCGTATCCCAACTTCATCTTTTAGAAAGCGTCAATGTAAAAGACTCTTCTAGCGTGACTTTCCATTTAGCCATCGGTGGGGTGATTTTCTTCGTCATAATTTTGTTGATGGGTTTACTCGCCGCCAAAGCGCATTCAGCCTTAGGAGCATTCGCGCAAAGTCTTGCCTCAGCTCGCGATGAAGCGGATGCTGCCAACCATGCAAAGTCGGACTTCCTCGCCAATATGAGCCACGAAATTCGCACGCCGATGAACGCCATCATCGGGATGAGCTATCTGGCGTTAAAAACCGATTTAACTAAAGCGCAGCGTAACTATATCAATAAAATAAAGCTCTCCTCAGACGCCCTACTCGGTCTTATTAACGACATTCTCGATTTCTCTAAAATAGAAGCGGGTAAATTAGACATCGAAAATATCGATTTTCAACTAGAGAACGTATTGGCTCACATCACCAACTTGGTCGGTCTGCGTGCTTCCGACCGAGGCTTAGAGTTGCTGATCCAAGTCGACAGAGACGTACCGACTAATCTGGTTGGTGACCCATTAAGGCTAGGACAAATTCTGATTAATCTCAGCAATAATGCCGTAAAATTCACAGAAAAAGGCGAAGTAAAGATCTCAGTCTCTGTCGAACAAAGGAAGGGCGACGATGTAACGCTCAATTTTGCGGTCTCTGACAGTGGTATAGGGATGACTCAAGCGCAAGCCGATAAGCTGTTCAATAAATTCACTCAGGCGGACAGCTCAACCACTCGCAAATATGGCGGTACAGGCCTAGGTCTTGCCATCAGTAAAGAACTGAGCCAACTGATGGGAGGCGATATTCATGTTTCCACGGAACTTGGCAAAGGCTCAACCTTTTCATTTTCTATCTCGACACGCATTAGCCATGCAATCACCCAACAACGAGTGGTGGTTCCGGCGTCGATTAATAATCTAAAAGTGCTCGTGGTTGATGATAACGCCAGCGCTCGGTTAATCGTCGGTGACATTCTAGAATCACTAAAACTTGCACCCACACTCAGTTCTTCGGTGGATGAGGCTTTAGTTGAGTTGCATACCGCTAACGCTCAAAACAAGCCATTTGATTTAGTTATCTCTGACTGGAAAATGCCCAAGCGAGACGGTGTAGACTTACTTTCTGTACTCAACGATGGGCAATCGTTCAGCCACGGGGATGCGCTTCACCACCGACCGCAATTAAGCAAGATGCCAAAAATCATGATGCTGACCGCTTACGATCGAGAAGAGCTTGCTGAGGTGATTGAGCAAAGAGGCTTTGAAGTACCCTGCATTCTAGACAAGCCCATAACCTCTTCCCATCTATATGATTCTATCATCTCACTTTATGGTTTCGATTCAGACAGAGTTTCCCGTAGTGAATTAGAGCAGCAGAAACAGCTTGCCAACGCTCAACAGCTCGCGGGAGCGAACATCTTGCTGGTTGAAGACAATGAGATAAACCAAGAATTAGCCACTGAGCTGTTAGAGAGCCAACAAATTCACGTCACCATCGCCGAGAATGGGCAACGTGCTGTTGAGTTTTATCAACAATCGGTTGCGAACGATGCCCCTTTCGATGGTATTTTGATGGACTGCCAAATGCCAATAATGGATGGTTATGAGGCGACCCAATACATTCGTCAGCAACTAAAGGATCACGACATACCGATCATCGCAATGACAGCGAATGTCATGGAGCGGGACAAAGAGAAAGCCCTCAACTGCGGCATGAGTGACATCATAGCTAAACCTATCGACGTGGGTTCAATGTTTGCAACGCTCGCCAATTGGGTATCCCCCTCTCATCCCGCTCAGTTTTCAAACGCAGTACCACAACAGGATACCTCGGATATGGCAGGCTTTCACGCATCCGCAGACAGTTGTACATCAGCAGACAGTTATGCCCTTCTCGCCAATATCAAAGGCGTTGATCTCACCACTGGTTTAATTCGGGCTAACAATAATCCCCCGTTGTACGTAAAGCTATTAACGCGGTTTGTTGACGCCTATTCTGAGCAAAAGACTATAGAGGCTGAACTATCACGCCCTACTCGACAGCATTACTTACATACCCTCAAGGGTGTAGCCGGTAACTTAGAGGCTGGTAACTTACATGTATTGTGTGAAAAGCTAGAGTCCAATCTCAATGATAGCCAGTTAAAAGATCAGGTCATCAAAGCCACACTCGCGCTCAGCGGTGAGATAGTCGATGCGTTATCTCACGCCGATTCATTGAATCGCGCTGCCAGTGAACAGCTAACCACCAAAGATTCGATACCACCCCAAGCCAATGCCGAGCTCTACCATCAACTACTCGACGCCGTGGTCAATGATGATACTGAGGCACTCAACATCATCCTTAATATTGAAGACAGCAATCTCATTGGAATGTCTACTTGGGAGTTTAAGGCGCTGGAAAGCGCTTTAGAGGAGTTTGATTTCGATAGCGCTACAGAGCGACTAAAAAGCTCAATACTGTTTGAACGAGAATAGCTCATCAAGCCACATCGGTTGCCACTCATTATCTATTGAAAAGAGCATTTTGCTCTTTTCAATTTGAGTCTTACCAAAATCCTGATACATAAATATGGCTAGTAAACTCACACTCCCAACGATCCAAAATACATATCACTGATATTATTAACAAAATCGAGTATGGTATTGCTTCATCTTAGGTAGTGGATCTAAAACTATGGATTGGTTGGTTCTTTTCTTATCGGGAGTGATTGGCGGCGTACTTAACTCCATAGCAGGTGGTGGTAGCTTCATCACCTTCCCTGCTCTACTATTTGCAGGAGTGCCTCCGATCGTGGCCAACGCAACCAATACATTTGCTTCCTGCGCGGGTTATATCAGTGGCGCGTATGCGCTGCGCCATGAAATTCAATCTGGTACTCGTCAGCTCAAACGGATCATTGCATTGTGCATCATGGGTGGTGGCATTGGGGCATTTTTGCTGCTGCATACACCAGAAGCACTATTTACTCAGTCCGTACCGTGGTTGCTACTGTTCGCAACTATGCTATTTACCTTTGGCGGCACGCTCAATAAATGGCTTAAGCACGCGACCGCAAAGCATAAGCACGCCACCAGCGCAGGCGCATTATTTTCAGCTTTACTGCTTTTGATTGTCTGTATCTACGGGGGCTATTTTAATGCTGGCTTGGGGATCGTGACATTAAGCTACTTGGCACTTGCTGGCTACACCAACATCAACGTAATGAATGGTATCAAATTACTGGTATCGGCGTGCGCTTCGCTCGCCGCAATTGTATTTTTTGTCATTAATGGGTCGATAGATTGGCCGTCAGGCAGCGCGGTTTTACTCGGGACATTGGTTGGTGGTTACTATTCAGCAAAAATCTCTCGTCGTATCCCTCAGCAACATGTGCGTACTGCGGTGATCATCGCGAGCTTTTTCATTACCGCATACTTCTTTTATGCCAACTAGATGCAGCACTCTCGCTCTAAGATTAAGAAAATTAAATAAAAGAAGCAAAGCTCGTCACTTCACAGCAATACGTTTTTTGATCATAAAACAGACACCATAAAATGTGTGACGCGAGTCATTCAATAAGTTTATTTGATAAGAATTTAGACTAATTTTTAGCCTTTTGCTCATGAGAAGTGGGATAATTGCCTTGTAGAAAATGTGGTTTATGAGGGAGACGTTATGAATACTAAACTCGGTCATGTTATGTCATCAAGCAGGCTCATTTGCTTTGTCGCTTTTCTTGCAGCAACCTTCGCGTGGCTCCTAAAGATGCCCGCTCTGTTTTCGGTATCCGCGTTATTTTTGCTTGTTAGCGCTGTTGTTTATCTCTCTGATATTTGGAAGAATCAAAGCAAGAACCGTGAAGCCTAGCCATTAACGGTTTCAATCGGACTAATTACAAAAGGAGCACTTTGGCTCCTTTTATGCTTATCGTTTCTTGAGCTCTTAACGGCGAAAATTACGACCGTTACGGCCGCGGCGCTCTTTAAATGCAGATGCAGCTTTAGCTTGTGATGCTTGAATCGACTCAACCGTGAGTTCCATCGGCTCTCTAGGCTCTAAACCATGGCGGAATGTACGCGAGCGCGGTGGCATCTGGTATTCGATATCTGATGCTTTAGGCATACGCTTAAAACGGTACAGGTAGAAATTTTCCACCTTTTCACGAGCCCACTCGGTTTTCTTCAAATATTTAACGGCACTTGCTACTGTTGGCTTGGTGTTAAAGCAGTTCATACGCATTGCTGCATCTAAAATTTCCCAACCATAATGATCCACTAATTCAGTGATCATGGTTTCCAGCTTTAAGCCATGCAGTGGGTTATTTTGTTGCAGTTCGATTCTTTCTTCTTCAGTCATAATATTACCTTTCTCAAGGCAGCTCACGGCCTTGAATATACGCTAAAACATCGTCATCACTGACCACTTTTAGCTCTATCACGTAGGCATTATATCCATTGCCTTTAGTTATGCCTTTATGATGGCATAAAGCACGGAGGTTATCCTATCGTTCTTTTGATTTAATTTCAAAACGGTCATTTAACGCTCGGATTCAAGCTATACCAACCTAGATTTATCGCTAATACTCCCGGGGTTACCGCCAAAAACAAAAAGGATGCCAATAGGCATCCTTTTATCATTCACAGTTTTCAAACTGAAACGCTCTGAACTGAATCTAGCGAACGATTATACGTCGTAAGTTGTAGATGCAGTATCGCCGCCTGTACCTGTCCAGTTTGTGTGGAAGAACTCACCACGTGGACGGTCAGTACGCTCGTAAGTGTGAGCACCGAAGTAGTCACGCTGAGCTTGAAGCAGGTTCGCTGGTAGACGAGCCGTTGTGTAACCGTCTAGGAAAGATAGCGCAGAAATCGTGCATGGCATTGGGATACCAGACTCTAGAGATTTCGCTGATACTTTACGCCAAGCCGCTAGGCTGCCTTGCAGGATGTTCTTGAAGTACTCATCAGAACCGAGGAATGCGATGTCTGGGTTTGCTTCGTACGCATCACGGATGTTACCTAAGAATGCAGAACGGATGATACAACCGCCACGCCACATTAGTGCTACGTTACCGTAGTTTAGGTCCCAACCATTTTCGTTTGACGCTTCACGCATTAGCATGAAACCTTGAGCGTAAGAGATGATCTTAGAAGCCAGTAGCGCTTGACGTAGTGCGTCAACCCACTCTTGCTTGTCACCTTCAACTGGCGTGATTGTCTTCTCAAACAATGCTTCAGCTTCAACACGTTGGTCTTTAAGAGCAGACAGGCAACGAGAGAATACCGACTCAGAGATTAGAGTCAGTGGGATACCTAGGTCTAGTGCGTTGATACCAGTCCACTTACCCGTACCTTTTTGGCCAGCTGTGTCTAGGATCTTTTCAACTAGCGCTTCACCGTCTTCATCTTTGTAGCCAAGGATGTCTGCAGTGATTTCAACTAGGTAGCTGTCTAACTCAGTCTTGTTCCAGTCAGCGAATACTGCTTGCATCTCGTCAGCAGACATACCTAGGCCGTCTTTCATGAACTGGTATGCTTCAGTGATAAGCTGCATGTCACCGTATTCGATGCCGTTGTGTACCATCTTAACGAAGTGACCTGCACCGTCGTTACCAACCCAGTCACAGCAAGGCTCGCCAGCGTCAGTTTTTGCAGAGATACCTTGGAAGATTGGTTTAACCGCTTCCCATGCTTCAGCTGCGCCACCTGGCATAATAGAAGGACCAAAACGAGCACCTTCTTCACCACCAGAAACACCCGTACCGATGAAGTGGATGCCTTTCTCACGGCAGTGCACAACACGACGGTTGGTATCAGGATAGTTCGTGTTACCACCATCAATGATGATGTCGCCTTCGTCTAGAAGTGGAATTAGGTTGTCGATGAACGTATCAACAACAGCACCAGCACGTACCATCAGCATCACTTTACGTGGCGCTTCTAGCTTCTCAACCAGCTCTTCTAGAGAGTACGCACCAACAATATTTGTGCCTTTTGCTGGGCCTTCTAGGAACTCGTCTACTTTCGCAGCAGTACGGTTGTGAGCAACAACTTTAAAGCCGTTGTCGTTCATGTTTAGGATAAGGTTCTGGCCCATTACTGCTAGGCCAATTACACCGATATCACCTTTCATTATTTATATCTCCTTGCGGCTAGTCGCGATTATGCGATAGCACTTGCTGCACTTGAATCTAGGAACCACTCTGTTTCACCAGTTTTAGACTGGATTTTAGCTGCCGGATAAGGCAACTCTGAAGCAGGTGTTGTATGAATTTCTTTTACGATATCAACCTTGCCTGCACCCAGTACTAGGTAGCTGATTCGTTTTGCTGCCTCTAAAACTTTAGCGGTTTTAGAAACACGGATTTGACCCGACTCTGGGTGAGAAGCTAATACTGATAAGTTCTCATCTTGATAGTCAGTTGCGCCCGGAAATAGCGAAGCGGTATGGCCATCAGCGCCAACACCAAGCAAGATCCAGTCGAATACTGGCGTTCCGTTTTCGATTGGGATCACATCTGCCATTTCTTGTGCGAAACGCTTAGCTTCGGCTTTAGGCTCATCTTCACCACGGATACGGTGAATGTTCTCAGCAGGAAGGTTCACGTTTGAGAAAAGTAGCGTATTTGCTTCACCGAAGTTGCTTTCCGCGTCATCCGGTGCCACGCATCGCTCATCGCCCCACCAGAAGTGAAGGTTATTCCATTGAATACCCTCTGCGTATGGCGCTTGAGCCAATAACTTGAAAAGCATTTTAGGTGTACTACCACCAGACAGTGAAATGTGTACAGGTTTACCGTGCTCGCTGTAAGCTTTCATTTCGTTTGCTAAGTTTTCAACGACCAGTTCAGGCGTTGCAAAGATCTTGTGATTGATCATAGTTCGCAGTAATCCGTATCTGTTAAGTTTTTGCATGGGAAACGCCATGCTCGGCCACCACGTTGCAAAAGTTCATCCGCTTCTTGTGGGCCCCAAGTACCACAAGCATAGCCAAACAGTGCTTGAGGATCTTGTTTGAAATCTAAAATTGGCTGAACGTACTTCCAACAAGCTTCTACTGCATCAGTACGTGCAAACAGAGTGGCATCACCATTTAGTGCATCAAGAAGCAGGCGCTCATAAGCGGTTAGCATCTGAGTTTCAGGTAAATCAGAGTAAGAGAAGTTCATTTTCACTTCTTTTGCTTTGAAACCAGCTCCAGGCTCTTTCAAGCCAAAGCTCATCTGAATACCTTCATCTGGTTGGATACGGATAATCAGTTTGTTCTCAGGAGCGTCTTGACCAAATACTGGGTGCGGTGTGTTCTTAAAGTGAATCACGATTTCCGTCACACGTGTCGGTAAACGTTTACCAGTACGCACGTAGAAAGGAACCCCATTCCAACGCCAGTTATTGATGAAGGCTTTTAAGCCAATGTACGTTTCAGTACGAGAGTCGTCCGCGACACCCGGCTCTTCACGGTAACCTAACAATTGCTGACCACGAACGTCTGATGCGGTGTACTGACCAAGCACCAAGTTTTTACGCAAGTCTTCTTCGTCTAGAGGTTTCAGACATTGCAGCACTTTAACCACTTCGTCACGGATTGAATCGGCATTGATTTGAGCCGGTGGCTCCATACCAACCATCGCTAGTACTTGTAGAAGGTGGTTTTGGAACATATCGCGCACAGCGCCAGAACCGTCGTAGTAGCCACCGCGCTCTTCAACGCCAAGGAACTCTGCACCTGTAATTTCAACGTACTCAATAAAGTTACGGTTCCACAGTGGTTCAAACATCGCGTTTGAGAAACGAAGCACTAGTAGGTTTTGCACCGTTTCTTTACCAAGGTAATGGTCGATACGGTAGATCTGGTGTTCTTGGAAGTAATTATGGATCTCTTCATCCAACGCCTGAGCGGATGCTAAATCGTAACCAAATGGTTTCTCGATGATCAGACGACGCCAGCCGTTCGCTTCATCGTTAAGGCCATGCGCAGCAAGGTTTGCTGGAATCACACCGTATAAGCTTGGCGGCGTTGCCAAGTAGAACAATGTATTATGGTTTTCGAATTGGTAGTCTTGCTCAAGCTTGTCTAGACGTTGTGCTAAACGCGCGTAGTCATCTACATCTGACGTGTTGATCGCTTGATAATGCAAATGTTCAATAAATGCATCCAGCGATTCAGGCTCAGTTTTTTCCATTTCCTGAAGAGACTTTTTCAGCTTTTCACGGTAAGACTCATCGCTGTACTCAGTACGGCTCACACCAAGAATCGTAAAGGATTCTGGCATTTGATTGCTAGCATACAAATGATACAAAGCAGGAATTAACTTACGGTAAGTTAGATCTCCCGACGCACCAAAAATCACGATGCTGCTGTTTTCAGGTATTACCATCATCTTTCCTATAAAAACAAGGTTTTTAAGTATTCGCAAAAGGTATCAGCGACATACAAAAATAGATAATAGGTCTTGGCTATTACATCAATAGCGACTACCTATTACCCTTGAGAATGCGTTTGATCAACGAGGGTGAGTGCTATCACCTCTATTCGGTGGCGTATTGTCTATGAGTATTTGATTTACATCAACCACTGTGAAAGCATTCGATTAAATATTGACTCACTTCGGACGAATTCTACTCAATCACCCAGCAGATAAAGGCTTAAATATCAGCAAAACGTCATCCTCCAACATTGTAGTCAAGAAAAGAAGGTAACTGGTCGGTGGAGTGAATGATGATAGATGACAAATAAACGGACACTAACTTACTCAACTGGTTTGGCACTTCACCTCATATTTCAATTGAAGATAACGACACACAATACCAATACCAATACCAATACCAAGTTAACACCAACACCTTTTGTATCTCGTAATCCAGCGCTTATCCAGCGCTCAATAATTGAGCAAACCATTAATTGATGTTCCTTTATCTTAATCGACTCCAACCACTGCCCGGTTTAGATTAAATTGACTTAAACATCAAAATAAACGACTAAATATTGACCTAGATCACTAAGCATTTAGGTGTTTTTT
This sequence comes from uncultured Vibrio sp., assembly GCF_947488985.1. Taxonomy (GTDB): domain Bacteria; phylum Pseudomonadota; class Gammaproteobacteria; order Enterobacterales; family Vibrionaceae; genus Vibrio. The sequence goes on along the minus strand of NZ_CANLBV010000068.1, from coordinate 9,869 downwards.
AGGTTGTTTACAACAAATACAATTATAATAGTTGCATATGCAGCGATTTATTATTGTCAGGCGATACATCACAGGTTTCAGACCGATAATTTAGATGTTCAAAAAGGCAAATGCTATTGGCAACCTACTAAGAAATCACTAGGTAGCGGCACACGTAACGTCATCAAGTCTTTTAAACAATAGTGTTCATTGAGATCAACTCATACAAGGCTATTGAGACAAGCAGGCAGTACAGATAATACGTAAAAATCGCCCTCAGTGAACAAACACCAATAAGTAAGGTGTCGTAACGAGTGGTAATGGCCAATAGATACAGGATAAAAAACATAACGTACAAACATTGTTGAAAAGGAAACCAAGCAATGAAACGCGATAATTTTGGAATCTGCCTTACAAGGGCTATGCTTTTCAAAAATTTACAATCTACCTTTACTCATGTGAGAGCCTATGAGAAGAGCGATAATTCTCCTCTTGATCTCAAAGTATTGTTAGCTTTCCCGCAAATGTCAGGCAGAGATCTATTACAAACGATGCAAGGTTCCAGACAACTGGTATGGCGCGCCGATCACCATTGTCCAAGCTTTAAGTAAACCACTGCATTTTTTGTAAAATGACCTCTAAACTCAACTTAAAGAGCACACTACAGAGGTGTGCTCTTTAAGCACTTGCTTATCCTTGACATTCACACTGCTCAATCTTATTTATATCTAATTGTCTCTTGATGAGGTAATCCGTAAAGACTTAGCTCTCTAGTGTTGACAACAAATCAATTCAGATAGCAAATCAATTCGAGACAAATAGATACCCAACTGCTAATATTAGAGCTAATACTCTAATTGGTATTTAATTCAGATGACCAAACCGAAATTCCGATACCTTGCGATTGCTAGCGTTCTTCTTAGCGCGATGACGTCGCCAGGTTATGCTGCCCCGCTCTCTTTTGCGGAAGCATGGCAAATACTGCAACAGAACAACAACGCTCTTGCTGCCCAACAAGCCAATGTCGAACGTTACCAACACCTTCAAAATGCTACCGGTAGCCTTAACCTTCCTTCGGTTACGCTAAGTGCCAACTACACTCATCTTGATAGTGACGTGACACTCAATGGTAAGCAATTTGGTGATAGCTTAAGTAATGTTCCTAACTTAGGTATTCTCCAGCCAATATTAAATGGACTTGGTGGTGTGACTTCTACCATTGCGGAGCAAGACATCTTTAGCTCTTCGATTCGCGTCGTATGGCCCATATTTACTGGTGGTCGAATTAGCGCAGCGCAGAATGCCGCGGAAGGTCAAAGCGAAGAAGCACAAAGTCAAATGTTGATGGAAAAGCAAGCTCGCTATGAAGACCTAAGTAAATACTACTTCTCCGTCATTTTAGCGCAAGACGTTGTGAAAACTCGTCAAGCCGTTGAAGCAGGCTTAACGCAGCACCGTGATTTCGCGATTAAGCTTGAGCAACAAGGGCAGATCGCCCGCGTCGAACGCCTGCAAGCAGATACGTCATTAGACAAAGCGATGGTCGAACGCACGCAAGCCGAAAACGATCTCAAAATTGCTCAACTGGCACTGACTCAGATTCTGGGCCAAAGCCAAAGTGTCGAACCTTCTGAGCAGCTGTTCATCAACAAGAACCTTCCTGATATGGATGTGTTCATTGATCAAACACTCATGACCTACCCTGGCCTGAAGATCCTCGATGCCAAAGAAAAACAAGCGAGCAGCTTAATTAAAGCCGAGAAAGGTAAATACTACCCAGAGGTTTATTTATACGGTGATTACAACCTATACGAAGACGACTCTCTGGCTAGTCAATTAAAGCCTGATTGGTTAGTCGGTATTGGGGTTAATGTACCGCTAGTTGATACCTCAGGTCGCTCCGACAAAGTGGCTGCCGCTCATAGCGCAGTATCTCAAGTTCAGTTCCTCAAGTCACAAGCGAAGCAAGACTTAACCGTACTGGTGCAAAAGACCTATCTTGAAGCAAGACAAGCCATAGAGGAAGTTCAAGGCCTTGACTCTAGCCTCTTACTGGCTCAAGAGAATGTATCTTTGCGCAAAAAGGCCTTCACGCAAGGACTCTCTAACTCATTAGAAGTTGTTGATGCGGAACTTTACCTCGCAAGCATCAAGACCCAGCAATCGGCAGCACGATTCAAGTACCTGATCTCTCTTAATAAGCTTTTAGCGCTATCCAGTGAAATGAATGCTTATTCAAGTTACTTAACGTCCTCAGTTCCATCTGATTTCGACTCAAAAACAGACACCTATAGCCAATCAAAAGGATAATTCATGAAACCTATTAAGCCCCTTCTTCTAGCTTTGATTGGCATTGGCGTTACAGGCTGGATCGGATACAGTTTTTACCAAGCTTATCAGCCTCAACCCATAAGGATTCAAGGACAAATTGACGCACAGCAATACAGTATCTCGTCTAAAGTCCCAGGCAGAATTGACCAGATTTTTGTACGTAAAGGCGATTCTGTTGAAAAAGGCGAATTGATCTTTTCTCTTCTTAGCCCAGAAATTGACGCTAAGTTAGAGCAAGCAAAGGCAGGCGAAAAAGCCGCTGGAGCCTTAGCTCAAGAAGCGGAGAAAGGTGCTCGAACCCAACAAATTCACGCGGCTAAAGATCAGTGGCTTAAAGCCAAAGCCGCCGCTGATCTCATGGACAAAACGTATCAGCGAGTGAATAACCTCTATAACGATGGTGTCGTCGCAGAACAAAAACGCGATGAAGCTAAGACACAATGGCAAGCCGCCAAATACACTGAAAGCGCAGCCTTTCAAATGTATCAAATGGCACAAGAAGGTGTGCGTGACGAAACCAAAGTTGCCGCAGCTCAAAAGGCACTAATGGCAGCGGGCGCAGTCGCAGAAGTCGAGGCTTACGCAAAAGACACTCAGATCCACAGTTGGTTCACTGGTGAAGTGGCTCAAGTGATGTTAAGCAGTGGTGAGTTAGCGCCGCAAGGCTTCCCTGTCGTCACAGTTATCGATACTGATGATGCTTGGGCCGTATTAAACGTTCGTGAAGATCAACTCAAACATTTCAACAAAGGCAGTCAATTTGAGGCATACCTGCCAGCTTTAGGTAAATCACTCACTTTCCAAGTGACACATATTGCCGTGATGGGTGATTTCGCAACTTGGCGCTCAACAGACGCAGCACAAGGCTTCGACTTACGCACCTTTGAAGTAGAAGCTCGCCCAATTGACACAAACGAGACACTACGTATGGGTATGAGCCTTGTGGTTGAGCTTTAGGTAATTTATGGCGACTCACTCTCAATTAACAGAAGACGGACAACCATCGGAAGATGATCAATTATCGAAAAGTGGCCCATCGTCGAAACAGCTTAGATCTCCGAAACAGCTTAGATCTTCGAAACAGCCTAGCTCTTCGGAACAGCATCGAGCAACCAGTACCTTGCGCTGGCAGTGGACGATAGTCCGTAAAGACAAATGGTTGTTGTCGTGCCTAACTTGGATACCTCTACTTCTTGCAGCCTGCATTTGGCTAATTTTCTCACAAGGCATTGCTCGCGACTTACCCGTTGCAGTTGTCGATCTAGAACACAGTCAAATTTCACAGCAGTTCATGCGCCTAGTCGATGCTTCTCCAACCCTACAGGTGACGGAGAAATACAGTTCAGCTAGCGAAGCGGCAAAGGCAATGGTCAAACGAAATATCTACGGTTATGTTGTTATACCTAAGCACTTTGATCGCGATCTGTACCTAGGCCTAAACCCACAAGTGTCTGTGTTCTACAACAGTCAATTTATCTTGGTCGGTAAACTGGTTAGCTCTGCACTGTTACAGGCTCAAGGTACGTTTGACGCACAACTTGAAGTTATGAAGCAGCTTTCAAGCGGCGATACCACGGTGCAATCTGCATTAGGACAGGCGGTGACGATACAAAGCCAAATCACTCCCCTGTTTAATAAGAACAGCAGTTATGCACAGTTCTTGGTGTCTGCCGTTATCCCTGCACTATGGCAGATCATGATAGTGGTTGGCACGATACTGATTCTGGCAGCAAACATTCGAGAACGTGGCTTCAAGGCTTGGTTATCAAACACGCCAATAAGGTCGTTAACAGCCGCACTCACACCTTACTTAGTACTGTTTTTAGCGTTTGGTATTGCGTTTATTTTTTGGTTCTATCGGTTCTTAGATTGGCCATTCAATGGCAGCTTTACAGTCTTGACGGTAACTCAACTACTCACCGTCGTCAGCTGCATCATTATGGGGTGTTTGTTTTACTTCTTAACACTTGATCCAGCAAGGGCAATGAGTTTCGCTGGTGCCTTTACCGCGCCAAGTTTCGCATTTATGGGGATCACCTTTCCAGTCACAGACATGAACTTCGCTGCTCAGATCTGGAGAAACTTACTGCCCGTAAGTTATTATATTGAGGCACAAACGGCACAATCCAGTTATGGCGAAAGCGCTTACCAGACGCTGCTAAACCTGACTTCAATGTTATGGTACGCGATTCCTGCGCTCGTGGTGATATTGTTGATTAAACGACACTTAATCAAGCTTGAACAACAAGGGTTAACGTCATGAATTTTGCTCAGCTGCTTAAGCACGAGCTATTAGCTGTCTTTCGCAATTCCGTGGTTCTTCTAACGGTATTCGGTGGCGTAGTGTTTTATTCGTTCTTATACCCATTACCTTACGCGAACCAAATGCCTCAACAGCTGAAAGCTTCAGTGGTTAACTTGGATAAAAGTCAAAGCAGTTACCAATTAGAACGCATGGTTGATGCCACTTCTCAAATCAACTTGGTACGTCGAGACTCTACGATAGCGGATGCCAAGCAAGCCGTTCTCAACCAAGAGATTGGGGGATTCATCGTTATCCCTGAAGGCTTCTATAAAAGCTTGCTTATGGGAAAGAGCCCAACACTCTCTTACGCTGGTGACGCCTCTTACTTCTTGGTGTACGGTACGATCGTAGAAGGGTTAGCGAAAGCTGGGGGCACTCTCGCTGCGCAGGTTAAAGTCAGTCACTTATTAATCGAAGGTGTACCACTTGAATCGGCAGCTAAAGGCTATAGCGCGTTTAGCTTAAATTTAAAACCCACCTTCAATAGTAGAATGGGGTATATCGATTATGTGGTTCCTGCCGTATTTGTATTGATTCTGCAGCAAACCTTGGCCATGGCTTCAGGCTTGCTCGGCGCAACACAAAACGCTCAATCAACGGCTGGTTATTGGAGTAAGGCCTCCCCAGCTAAACTGATGCTCGCTCGTTGTTGTGTCCTAGTTGGTATTTACTACCTGTTATCTATGTACTACTTCGGCGCAAGCTTTTCGATGTATGGGATCAACATGCTCGCCTCAGCCACACAACTCTTAACTTTTCTGCTCCCCTTCTTACTGGCGACCTGTGTCATAGGGATTGTTATTGGTGAGTTAGTGCCAAGACGAGAACTGGTCACGGTTGTGGTATTAATCAGCTCAATGCCACTGATATTTTCATCCGGTTTTATCTGGCCTATTGAAATGATACCTGAGTGGTTAATACAGTTATCCCAGATTTTCCCAAGCACACCAGCAATTCAAGGTTTCTTAGCGCTTAATCAGATGGGCGCATCATGGCAAGACGTCGCGCCGCAGTGGACGCTGTTATGGGGACAAACCGCTCTGTGGGGCTCATTATTAGCGCTTAAGCTGTGGCATCGTAATAATCAAATAAATGAACACACCTCGTCAATGAGTAAATAAACGCATCGCTTGATATAACCGTATCGACAATACTCTTTACTGAGCACTAGGGCGTGTTGACCTTTTATGGTTGAATTTTGTTCGAGATAAAAGCGTTTTAATCGCGCGAGGGGGAAGTAGCCTAATCATTCTAAGCAAATCCTCCTCAACAAAGAGTAAACGCTTTTAGCCGAACCCTTCGGGCAGCGTTTACTGGTTATTTCTACGACGTTATCGGCTTCTCATGTAGGCTAGCTACACATCGACGCCTCTGTATTGTATAAATACCCAGCAACTCGCTGCAAAAATCCGCTCGAAAGAACAACACGCCCTAGCAACTTATTAAACAAAAGCCCTGACAAAGAGCTTTTGTTTTTTATCTGAATCATTTCTACAAATGAATTTATACCTTATACCAATCACAGTAAGTAAGTGGTCAAAAATATAATTACATTAAGGTGTTCACCCCACCGCTTTGAGCTGCCCTGCCTTAACGATGCAATCGCCACTGACCAACAAACAATTGTTAACAAATAGCGGTAAAACACGACCCGATGTTAAATTATTGCTAATCAAACTTTAATATTATCAATTTTGCGTATAGGATCATCAGCATGACTTGCAATGGTCAATATCACAGTCTTAATGGTGCAATCTTTAAAAGGATTTTCATATAAGGCGTGAGCATTGTTGGTGTTTAGACCTCGCTCCAACCTTGTTTGTTGTCGAAAGAAATAAAAACAGATTGAAATTCAGTATCACAAACGAAGTTTATTACAAGACAGGGAAAACCATGAAAAACATACGTGAACTATTTTTAGGGTTTATATTATTATTTAGTAGCAGCGCTTTTGCAGAAGAGACGGGATCATTCAATGAAACTATCAGCAACTTAAGTCAAAGTGTTGATGGATTTTTCAACGAATACACGGGCTGGTTCGTTGGGCTTATCTTTAAAAGTGTCCCGATAGGGGAAGCAAACTTTCCCGTTATTGTGGGTTGGCTGTTGAGCGCAGCGATTATCTTTACTGTTTATTTTGGCTTTGTTCAATTTAAACGTGTCGGCATGGCCATAGACATTATTAAAGGTAAATATACCGACCCAAACTCCAAAGAAGAAGGAGAGGTTTCTCACTTTCAAGCTTTAGCAACAGCGCTTTCTGGCACTGTTGGGCTTGGTAATATTGCCGGTGTTGGCGCTGCACTTGCCATTGGTGGTCCTGGCGCGACATTCTGGATGATTTTGTGTGGCCTTCTAGGTATGGCTTCTAAATTTTGTGAGTGTACCTTAGGTGTCAAATACCGAACTATCTTACCGTCAGGCGTTGTTTCAGGTGGTCCAATGTACTACCTAAGCCAAGGTCTTGGTGAAAGAGGTTTAAGCGGACTAGGTAAAGTGCTTGCTATTGGTTTCGCACTGATGTGTATTTTAGGCGCATTGGGCGGCGGTAACATGTTCCAAGCGAACCAAGCACATGCCATGTTAACTTACGCATTTGATGTACCGAGCGAATACGGTGTGATCACTGGCCTTGTACTCGCAGCTTTAGTTTTTTCCGTGATTGTTGGTGGTATGCCTTCAATTGCATCGGTAACGGAAAAAGTTGTTCCTTGGATGGCTGCTCTGTATATCGGTATGGCTCTGATTGTTATCGGTTCTAACCTTGATCAAGTTGGTCCTGCGTTCAGTGCAATCTTTACCGGAGCATTTACTGGTGAAGGGGTTGTAGGTGGGTTTATTGGTGCCTTAATCCAAGGCCTGAAGCGTGCGACCTTCTCAAACGAAGCCGGTGTAGGTTCAGCAGCTATCGCCCACTCAGCAGTAAAAACAAAAGAACCAATTACCGAAGGTTTAGTATCCCTATTAGAACCATTCGTTGATACGGTAGTTATTTGTACTATGACTGCATTGGTGATCACTATCGCAGGTCTGAATACGGGTCCATTCGATGGATCTGGCTTAACGGGTGTAACGCTTACTGCTGCATCGTTTACTGAAACGGCAGAAGTGTTTAAATACACACTCGCGCTGGCTGTTATCATGTTTGCATTTTCAACCATGATCTCTTGGTCGTACTATGGCCTAAAGGCGTGGACTTACCTATTTGGTGAAGGCAAAACCACTGAACTGATTTTTAAAGTGATGTTTTGTGTGTTTGTTGTTGTGGGTGCCACAATTCAATTTGGTGCGGTAATCGACTTCTCTGATGCGGCTATCTTTGCGATGTCTATCTTCAACATTCTTGGACTGTACTTCTTGATGCCTGTGGTGAAGAAAGAGCTGCAATCCTTTGTTGCTCGCGTGAAATCAGGTGAAATTAAAACCTATGAGAAATAGTGAATAATTAGGACGCCCACATCATGAGTATGATGTGGGCGTTCGAATACTGGCTGTCAAACAGAGACTAATTCGACTCTATCCAATAACTCTTGGTTGGCTTCCTCGCTCAGCCTTACAAGCCCATCTCTTCAGTGAGTGTTTTTATTTGCTTGAGATCCATGGTGTGTACTTCAATCATTTGTCTGATATCACTGAGGCGCGAGTTCGCGTTATCTTGTTTCTCACACGCGTCAGACTTGGCATCCCATGATGTGCCATCTAAGAAAACATCACATGCTTTTTTCAAAGACTCGAGGTTTTGTTCAAGATCGTCTCTTTCTTTTTCGAGTTTTTTAATCTCTTGCGATATTTGCAGTTCTTTGCGGAAAATTTCACGTGAGCGTTCCAACAACGTTGACTGCATGTCTGCCTGACGGTTTAATTTCTGATTGTTTTGCTGAGTTTCCTCTAGCGTTTGCTTTTGTTCGTTCAATTGTTGCTCTAACGAATAGTTTGCTTTCTCTAACACCGCAGACTGTTTGGCTAATTCCTGCAATTCTTTTTGATGTTCTTCTGCCTGCTTCTCCAAAGCGGAAGCGACTTTCTCGTCGATTTCTGTATCGACATTGGCCACCTTAGCGTCCACTGAAGTCAGTAATTGTGTTTTGCTATCATTCAGCTCTTGATAACGAGTTTCTAGTACCTGATAAGTGGATTCCCACTTCGACGCCGTAATTGTCGATCCGATCAAACCACCTAACGCTAGGCCTATAACAGCACTAATGCCGATATACAGCTGACTGCGCTTATCTCGCTCTTCAATCACGACTACTTCATCTTGTTCGCTTTGCCCAGATTGCTGGTTCACTGCGGGTACTCCCATTATAAAATTACGTTACACGGTAACTAACATCAAAATATCAGTTCAACGAGTTAACTCTGAAATCATCAAACTCGCAGTATACAAAAGGAAGCTGCCAACAATCACGATCACTACCCCTTTTTGCACTTTTTCATTGGTCCGATAGCGAAACAGTACAAACGCCAAAGCCAATAAAAATACAATTGCTATTAGTCGAGTCATAACTCCTCCTTGTTTCTCTATTTTATACCATTTAAATAAGTAAGTTACGTCAAAGTCTCGTTGTTTGATCATTTAGTTGGGCAACATTTGCTCAGGCACCAGTTTGAAGCCCAGGTTTTGACGACATAGATTTTAGAGGCCGATATTTTGAAGGCAAAAGTTTATCGCTACGCCATATTAGTATGATCAACGATACGACCACAGATCAACAGCTACAAGCAACAAGCCGGTTGTCCTGATAAAAACTGTGGGCTGGTGTTAGAAGGGAGGGATAAGTAGGAAGGAGAGATAAGTTAACAAAGAACAGCGCACTCCAGAAGACGGTCGACACTCAAGCAGAGGAAGTCATTGAGTTAGAGAACAAAATCGCATACTTGTTTAAAGTGCTCCCTACTCGCCTCCCTCAAGATGATCTCACCAATCTTATGCCTTGGGACATGGAATACGATGAGGCCAAATAAGGCCTCACCGCTTAATTAGACGCTTACAATATAAGTGCAGGAAATTGGCAACCAACCTACCTTTACCTTAACCGGTGACGGTGGAGTCTAAATGTCATTGCTACTAAAACAATTTCGTCCGTTACTTTTTGACTGGTATAGCGCTTCATCAGCCAAGGTCACCAGTTTCGACTCCAATTCCTTGAGTATCGGTTGCGTTACCTTAGATTGAATGTAAGCGTCTTTAAATCGACTCATTCAATCCTTTCAATAAACGTCGTAACCTTTAACTTTGATCGTTAAAGGTACT
>NZ_CANLBV010000067.1 GCF_947488985.1 uncultured Vibrio sp. | reverse complement strand
TGAAGTACACCTAAACCCAGAAAGAGAAGCTGCTTAATAAGTAAGCAAATGATGACAACTACCTTGAAAAACGCCGCTACCTTCAAACCTTATATTATTGCCCCCACAAAAAAAAACGACTTTTTTTCAAAAGAAATTTGGATTCTTGCTCAAAAGTTTGTAATAGCTATGGGTATGAGCAATTTTGCTTATACGTTCACGTCATATACTCAGAGGTCAAAATGGCAGAACGCAATACCCGCAACACTAGCAACCTTCTATCAACTAAAAGTATGTTAGCTGGTGTCTTTGGAATGAAACCGTGTATCCCGCTTGCCGAGATTACAGAGGAATTTCTAGATATATCTTTCAGTACAGCTCAACGTAAAGCACGCTTAAATGAACTCCCTTTTCCAGCCTTTAGACTAGGTTTGAGTCAAAAATCACCTTGGTATGTCAATCTTGATGATTTAGCTGTTTATATCGATGAACGTAGTTCTGCGGCTCGTACAGCATGGCGGAGGGCAATAGTATGAATCTTGGAAATATGACGATTCTCAATCAAACGTTCGTCCTACCCGGCGATGATAAGACCATTCTGGAGGATTTCGTTCGCGGATTGGCGCACAGCCCTTATTTTGTTCAATTGGCTTTGAACTTCTCACGAGACGATATGGTTAGTGCCGTAAATCTACGTGGGTTAATACATGAAATGACGATGTTTGAGTTTTCTGGCTTTATGTTGTTTATTGAACTTACTCAGTTTCATGATATCGAGGAGCTATTTTCTCCAGTATTTATCTCTTTTTTACGACTAAAGAGGTAATTAACTATAGTACCATGATTGCCAATATTGCGTACTTTTCTAAAAAGTCAAATTATTTTTAGTTTCAGGGTTGTATTTGTGATCCTCGTCACTTTTTGGTTTTATTTTAATCTGATAGTATCTTCACCAGTTAATTCAATTAAGAGATAAAAAACTAATGAAAACAGATATTAAAAGACAAAGTTTTGAGCAGATGCAGACTCTACGCGATCATCACCTTAAATATGTGGACTTTCATGCTGAGATGATACATGGATTTACGGAGCACTTATTAACTATGGTGAATAGTGGAGATTTGTGTATGGAGGACGAGCGTGACTTATCGACATTTGCTAGCCATCTGAACGAGGTTGTACATTGCGCCATGCTAGGTGGTATGTTGCCTGTTGAGACCGGAGAGTATCTTATTTCTCGCCTGAGAGTGGAATTAATCAAAGCTCATGAAGAAGGTGATATTGGGGCTTTTGAGTGTTTGGAAGATATTTCTGAGTGGATGGAGGCGTTATTTGGTGTGGATTTTAACTTTTACAATTTGCACTAATATGTAAAAGTTAGAACCTATTAGCCCCTTTTAAAGGGGCTTTTTTGTTGAAATTCGGTATTTCAATTCATCTATTTCCACTGCGTAATTTTCAGGTACAGCTAATTCTGATAGCTCATCAAATGTCTTAATCAGACGATTTAGCTGGCGGTTAGCTTGCCGTTGATTATTATGATCATTTGCCTCAAACCATTTTTCTGCTTGTTTCTGCATCCTTAAAACAACTTTTTCAATGTGAAGCGATTCTTCTGCTTTTTGCTGCTGATAACGCCATGTTTCTAGGCGTTTACTTCGCCCCATTTCGTAGGGAGTGTACTTTTTATGATCTATGCCAACGTGTTTTAATACAGCTGCATTAAAAGCAGTTTTGAGCACCTTAGTGCCTTTTTTTTGTTGGAGAGCTTTTAGCACCCTTTTTCCAACGATTTTACCGATCAAAAGGTGTACATGATCGCCAGCCCCATGCTTAGTGTCTTGATTTTGTCTGTGCAGTACAGCTCTGATTTGTGATTTAAATTGTCTTATTTCTTGTGGCTGTAACTCGCATAACTGAGCAAGAGTGCCGCAGCAGTCGCTCAAGATTAACTTCCACTGCTTTTCTGTTGGTAGATAGCCCTTGGGGAGTGTCAAACAGTATTCCATTGCATAGCTGGATAGTGGTCTACCCCCCTGACGATTTAGATGTTGCCGCACTCTAAATTGCTCTCCTGCTAGAGCTATTCTCTGTGATGTTTTTGCATCGCCTATGAGTGATATGATCGACTCTGTATTTCGGTGGTTTGGGTGGTTTCCTGCGAGCAGATAACGCTCTCTAGCCATAATGCCATTAGTGCCATTTTTCACGGGTTCAGTTGTGACTATCCAATTTTTTAACATGCTTTAATTTAAGCATATTAAATATTAGTTATTGATTGCAAACAACTAATCATCAACATCATACTGAGTCAGGTATTCCAGATAGTACAACCCCATATGCTACGCATTTGTTGGTTGTCACTGGTGAGATTGGGGTACCCCCTCTCAACGCCCCCAAGGTATTTGCTATTTGTATTCAGAGTTATTACGCTCAATACAAAAGATCTTTATGAAAAATGTCGGAAATGAGTTATCTCATCTAGAAAAGTGCCTAATTCCTGCCATATCCACTGATGAACTAATCAATAAAGCCATTGAAGCTAAGGTGATTAACCATTGTAAAAAATCAGGGTTTATTACCGTAGAGGATATTGAATTAAAGTCTGAACGCTACAAGTGGCTAGTCAGAGTACTTAATATCAACCTGCAAGCTCTATGTCTGCTAGATCAGATCGTTTTAGAGGTCGTCAGTAATACTAATTCAGACGATTACAACTCAGAGATTGGAGATAAGTCGGCAGCAATAATTAAAGACCTTGTCAGGAGGTTAATGATGATTGCTCCTGTAGGTACAGGCTTCACCTCAAGTGATAGTAAGGTACCACAATCCGCTACTTTACTTGATATGAAATAGTGTGCGACCTATCAGACAGTTAAACGTTATTTAGATATAATCCCCTGAATTATGCGTATTGCAACTTCGGGATTTTCTCTTTCATGACTAACAACAACTTTTCCCAAACCGCAGCCTTCATCTGGTCGGTAGCTGACCTGCTTCGCGGCGACTTCAAACAATCTCAATACGGGCGTGTTATCTTGCCTTTCACTCTTCTTCGTCGCCTCGAGTGTGTGCTGGAAGAGAGTAAAGACGCTGTGATTGCGCAGGTTCCTAAGGTAGATGCAATTAGCGACAACTTAGTGAAAGCAGGTAAAGATCCGCTAGATGAAGCACAGCGTGAAAAAATGTTGCTTCGAGCGACCAATGGTTTGTCATTCTTCAATACTTCACCAATGAACCTTAGCAAAGTAGGGCAGGGCCAGATCAGGGAGAATTTAGAGAATTACCTTCAATGCTTTTCTGCGGATGCTCGAGAGATTTTTGAACATTTCAATTTTAATGAGTTTATTGGTTTGTTAGATGACGCTAACTTGCTCTTTAAAGTAGTACAAACCTTTACCAATAAAAAGAAAATTGATCTTTCTCCAAAAGCCATTTCTAACCACGACATGGGTTTAGTTTTTGAAGAGTTGATTCGCCGCTTTGCTGAAAGCTCAAATGAAACGGCAGGTGAACACTTTACCCCTCGTGATATCGTCGAATTAACTACTTCTTTAGTGTTTACAGGAGATGAAGGATATTCAAAAGAGGGTGCCATTCGGACCATTTATGACCCAACTGCGGGGACTGGTGGTTTCTTATCTTCTGGCATGGAATATGTTTATGAAATGAACCCTAGCGCTCGAATGGTTGCCTTTGGTCAAGAGCTAAATCCTGAGTCCTATGCTATCTGTAAAGCCGACATGCTGATCAAAGGGCAGGAAGTTAAAAATATCAAACTAGGTAACACTCTCTCCAATGACCAACTGCCAGCCGACCAATTTGACTACATGCTATCTAACCCTCCGTTTGGTGTTGATTGGAAGAAGATTGAAGGTGAAATCAAAGATGAGCATACCTTAAAAGGTTTCGATGGTCGTTTTGGTGCGGGCTTACCTCGTGTGTCTGATGGCTCTCTACTTTTCTTGATGCACCTGATCAGCAAAATGCGTGACACTCATGCTGTTGACGGCAGCGTTACTGATGGTGGTCGTGTCGGCATCATTCTCAATGGCTCACCACTGTTTACGGGTGGTGCTGGTAGTGGTGAAAGTGAGATTCGTCGCTACATCCTTGAAGCTGACTTACTTGAAGCTATCGTCGCGCTACCAACCGACATGTTCTATAACACAGGTATTGCAACGTACGTATGGGTGCTAAGCAACAAGAAAGTCTCAGAACGTAAAGGCAAAGTTCAATTAATTGATGGCTCTAACCTGTGTGGAAAGATGCGTAAGTCGCTAGGCTCTAAGCGTAACGTAATGAGTGAAGATGACATTAAAACCATTACGCGTAGTTTTGGTGACTTTGAAGTGGTTGACGCTCGCGAGCTTGATAAGCCAGCAGAGCAAAAGTCTAACCGTGGACGTCAGTCAGCGACACCAAAAACGGAAGCGCCTAAAACTTTCGCCAGCAAGATTTTCAGTACCCACGAGTTTGGTTATCGCCGCCTAACGATTGAGCGTCCATTACGTTTATCTACACAACTAACGGATGAGCGAATCAATACTCTCCGCTTTGCTCCTAAGCCATTCAATACCGTTATGCCTGCGATGTATGAGAAGTTTGGTTCCGAGTGGACTGAAGATGCATATGGCCTGTTAGGTCATGTTGAAACTGAGGTTCGTGCATTAATTAAAGCGGATTTCCCAGAGCTAAAAGAAAAACAAATTAAAGATCTCTTGGATAGCAAGATTTGGCTATTCCAAAAGTCTTTAATGGAAAAAGCCCAGCAGCTACAAGCTGAAATTGGTCAATCTTTTGGTGGTAAAGCGCACCAGTCTGATGATTTCAATCAGTTTGAACTCACTCTGAAAGGCGCGTTTAAAAACACTGGTATTAAATTGGATGCCAAAGAGAAAAAGCAGTTCCTTGATGCGGTAACGTGGAAAAATCAAGAGGCTGAACCAGTGGTTAAAAAGGCACTAAAAGAAGATGCTCAACCATTGTATGGCGCGTTTGAATACAAAGGTAAAGTGGTTGAATTCCAACAGGATGGTGACCTGCGTGATAATGAAAATGTACCACTTGACTCTAGCCTAAGCACTTCAACTCTGATTGAGAGCTACTTTAATAAAGAAGTAGCACCTCATGTACCTGACGCATGGATTAATGCAGACAAGCGCGATGAAAAAGACAGTGAAATTGGTGTCGTAGGTTATGAGATTCCATTTAATCGCCATTTCTATGTCTACCAGCCACCACGTGAGCTAGAAGAAATTGATGAAGACTTGGATGCCGTGAGCAAGGACATTATGAAGCTACTGCAAGAGGTGCATTCGTAATGGGTAAATATCATGCTTATCCTGATTACAAAGAATCAGGAAGTAAGTGGCTAGATTCAATACCATCGCATTGGGAAGTGACATTGTTAAAGCATGTGCTCTCTACTCCAATTACTGATGGGCCCCACTCAACACCAGTATTCCTCGATGAAGGTATTCCATTTGTGTCGGCAGAAGCTGTTTCTGGCGGCTATATTGATTTTGGAAAAATCAGAGGCTTTATCTCTAAAGAAGATGATGCCTTTTTTAGTCAGAAATATAGTCCTCAAAAACATGATGTCTATATGATCAAATCAGGGGCAACGACAGGCATAACTGCGATTGTGGAGACGGATAAACATTTTAATATCTGGTCTCCGCTAGCAGTTATGAGGTGTAAAAGCAGTTACAACCCATACTTCTTGCTCAATAGCCTGCGTTCAGATTACTTTCAGAAGTCAGTACAGTTGAGTTGGACGTTTGGCACCCAGCAAAATATTGGAATGGGTACTTTAGAAAACTTGAGTGTTTGCTATCCACCTTTGGAAGAGCAAGTTCAAATCGCTAACTTCCTCGATCACGAAACAGCCAAAATCGATGCTCTAATCGACAAGCAGCAGCAACTTATCAAGTTGCTAAAAGAAAAGCGCCAAGCGGTGATCAGTCATGCAGTGACTAAAGGCTTAAACCCACAAACACCAATGAAAGATTCTGGTGTGGAGTGGTTGGGTGAGGTGCCTGAACATTGGGATGTTTGCCTATTCAAATACAAATGTTCGGAAGTAACGGATGGTGCTCATATATCACCTGAGACAAATGGTGGTGAACACTACTTTGTATCTATTCGTGATATTAAAGATGGTGTTATCAATTTTGATGGTGCTCTATTAACGTCTCCTTCAAGCTATCAATACCTTGTAAAAACAGGCTGTATGCCATTTGAAGGTGACGTGTTATTCAGTAAGGATGGGACTATCGGTCAAACGGCTATAACACCTTCTCAAATTGATTTTGTTGTGGCTTCCTCTTTGATCATAATCCGTCCTGACAGAGCAAAAGTTACCCCCGAATTTTTGGACTTCATTCTTCAAAGCTCTCTTGTCAAAGAGCAGGTAGAGAGCTTTGTTAAGGGAGCAGCTTTACGCCGTTTGTCTATACAGAACCTGTTAAAGGTATTTGGTGTATTCCCACAGATTGATGAGCAAATCGAGATTGTTGAGTATGTTCAGTCTAAATTGGTGAAGTTCCAAGAACTTGAAATTCAAGCTAATAAGCAAGTTAGTTTACTGCGAGAGCGTCGTACCGCCCTAATCTCAGCCGCTGTTACCGGAAAGATCGATGTGCGTGATTTTGATGGAGTAAGTAATGACACCAAATGAACTGAGTAGCACGATTTTAGAGGATAAGCCGTTAGCACAAAAAAGGCGGCTGTTGGTTATTATATCTATGCTGGTTCTAGCTAGTTTTTTAACCAAGGCTCAATTGGAGGAGGTCAACACCTTTATTTTCAAATTGTCATTTGAAAATATGGATGGTGTCATGACTCTGTTGCTTCTCTCTGTCGGCTTTTTGCTTATTCGCTATCATGCTTATGCTGCACAGTATCAGGCAGTTATACGAAATGATTGGACTTCAAGGGTTCTAAAACATCACTTTTTTGAGAGACCAGCACCTCCTAACGAACCTCCCTTTGAAGTTTCAGGTTTTGTTGTTGATGTGGCTCCAGCGAACTTGAGTCCTGATGATCCGGGTATTGCTAATGATGGGGACTTGACGCTGACAACTCGTATCCATCCAAATTGGTTTTTTAACTCACAGATAGAGTATGACTTGTACAACCATAGTAGTACTGATAGAGATGAAAACCAGAGGGTTTATATTGTTCAGTTGGCTAGTCCTATAGCGTTTATTCATTCATTAAAAGCACTAATGATTATTTATCAAACATGGTGGGATGCTCAAATAAGATATAGAGCATCACTTGATTTATATGCACCATACTTTATTGCACTATTTGCTGTTGGGTGTGTTTCATATGATGGGGTTCTTCTTGTTTTTTCTCATTTCACTAACCTTGTTTCAGAATGGTGGTTTAACTTAGGGGACAATCATGCTTGATTCAACTCAAGAACGTATCTTCCAAGATGACATCATTTGCCAAATGGTGGCAAATGGTTGGGAAGAGGGTAAACCAGAAGGCTATAACCGTGAATCGGCACTGTATGAACAAGATGTGCTGAACTTCGTAAAAGAAACTCAACCAAAAGAGTGGGAGAAGTTCTGTAAGGTTTACCCGAATGAATCTGACCGTCACTTTATTGAAGCGTTGGTTGTTCAGCTAAAAAAAGCCGATGTGAATGCCACCGACCAAGCCTCACGCAGCTTTGGTACTTTGGGTGTTCTGCGTCATGGCTTGAAGATTCGTAATGCGCGTTTTTCGCTATGCCAGTTTAAACCTGAGCATAACCTAAACCCTGAAACCTTAGCGCGCTATGAGAAGAATATCTGCCGTATCGTACCTGAGCTTGTTTATAGCCCCTATGCCACTAAAGAGCATTTGGAGGCGACAGGCAAAAAAGCCAAGGCATGGCGTATTGATCTTGTTCTCTTCGTCAATGGTTTGCCAGTATCAACGCTTGAACTGAAATCAGAGTTCAAGCAAGCGGTAGAGAACGCGATTAAGCAGTACAAACGTACGCGCCTATCGAAAGACCCTGCGACCAAGAAGCCTGAGCCACTATTGACCTTTAAACGAGGGGCTTTGGTACATTTCGCTGTGAGTCAGTATGAAGTCTACATGGCAACCAAACTGGCAGGGGAAGACACCTTCTTCCTTCCTTTCAATAAAGGTACTAAAGAAGGCGGTGCGGGTAACGATGTACCTAAAGATGAGAACTGTTATGCCACGGATTATCTGTGGAATGAAGTATTAGTCCCTGACAACCTATTAAATATCATCGGTCGCTTTGTCCATCTTCAAATTGAAGAGAAAGAAGATTGGGAGGGGCGTAAATCTAAGAAAGAAACGCTTATTTTCCCACGTTATCACCAATGGGATGTAGTAACTAAGCTCATTGACGCCGCCATTGAAGAAGGCACTGGTAACAAATATCTTGTACAGCATAGTGCTGGCTCGGGTAAGTCGAACTCTATTGCATGGACTGCGCATCAGCTTTCTACGCTCTATGATGCTGAAGGCAACAAGCAGTTTCATTCTGTCATTGTCGTTACTGACCGAACCGTTCTTGATGATCAATTGCAAGATACCATCTACCAATTTGAACATGCCGATGGTGTGGTAGGGCGGATTAATAACAAAGAGGGTGACGGTTCTAAATCTGAGAAGTTGGCTTCAGCGTTAGAGAACTCGCAACCTATTATCATAGTGACCATTCAAACCTTCCCGTTTGTGTTACGTGCGATAGAGAACAGTACCAGCTTGAAAGAACGCAGCTATGCTGTAATCGCGGATGAAGCGCACTCATCACAAAGTGGTTCTACTGCTCGTCAGTTAAAAGAAGTATTGATGACAGAAGAAGCCGATGATGATGTTGAGTTATCGTCGGAAGATATTTTGGATGCGACCATTGCTGCACGTAAAGGTAGTGCCAACCTCAACTACTATGCGTTCACTGCAACCCCTAAACCAAAGACCATGGAGCTATTTGGGCGTTTACCTAAGCCTGAACTTGCGCCATCTAAGCAGAATAAGCCAGAAGCGTATCATGTGTATTCAATGCGCCAAGCCATTGAAGAAGGCTTTATTCTGGATGTGCTAAAAAATTACACTAACTATAAGGTGATGTATCAATTAGCGCAGAAGGTGGACGCCGCTGACAAAGAAGTCGACAGCAAAAAAGCCAAGGTGAAGTTGAACCAGTGGGTACGCCTACACGATCACAACATCTCACAAAAGGTCAAAGTGATTGTTGAGCACTTCAAAGATAACGTCATGGGCTTATTAGGTGGTCAGGCTAAAGCGATGGTGGTTACTAGCTCTCGTAAAGAAGCGGTACGTTACAAATTGGCTTTTGATAAGTATGTGGCGGATGCACTAGCAGAGAAGAAGGCGGGCTATGATGCGATTCGCGCTATGGTGGCCTTTTCTGGTGAAGTCGAATTCAACGCTAACGATCCTGATAGCTTTGCTTATATTGATCAGAAATTCACTGAAAAGAGCATGAACCCAGACTTAAAAGGTCGGGATATGCGTAAAGCCTTCGATAGTGATGACTATCAGGTAATGCTTGTCGCGAACAAGTTCCAAACTGGCTTTGACCAACCTAAGCTATGCGCTATGTATGTTGATAAGAAGCTCGGCGGCGTTGAGTGTGTTCAAACACTTTCTCGTCTTAACCGTACTTATCCGGGTAAGGCAGAAACAGGCACCTTCGTCTTAGACTTTTACAATGAGCCAGATGAGATTTTGGGTTCTTTCCAACCGTATTATCAAACAGCAGAGCTAGCAGATGTGACAGATCCTAGTATGGTGTTTGATCTGTTTGAGAAGTTACGTACCAGCGGCATCTTCTTATGGTCTGAAGTAGAACAGTTTTGTGAAGCCTTCTTCACCAAGAACAAATCTAATGCTGCGATTAGCAACATCTGTCACCCAGCCAAAGAGCGTTGGCAAAAGCGTTATACCTCTGCGGTAGAGGCTTATATTAAAGCTAAAGAGATGTTTGAACGCACTAAGAAAACAGGCGACGCTGTTCTTATTGCCAATGCAGAGAATAGTTTCAAAGACTGCAAGCAAGAAAAAGATCGTCTTGAGATATTCAAGAAGGATCTCGGCAGCTTTACCCGTTTCTATGAGTTTATGTCTCAGCTCGTTGACTACGATGATAAAGAGCTAGAAAAACTGAGCTTGTATGCGCGCCACTTACGCCCGCTGTTGCGTGAGAAGGTTATTGAGGAAGATGAGTTAGATTTAGATAACGTGGTGATGAGTCACTACCGTTTATCTAAGATCCGCCAGCAAGATATACAGCTCAAAGAAGATGCTCCTGACTACCAACTTGAGCCAAGTACTGACATCGGTACTGCTAAGGCCAAGGATAAGAAGGAAGAGTTCCTTTCCCATATCCTCGATAAGCTAAATGAAGTGTTCATCACTGATAACTTGTCAGACAAAGATATGATCAATTACGCTTTTACTGTTCGAGACAAGCTCACAGAGAACGAAGCAGTAATGAGCCAAATTGCCAATAACACGCGTGAACAGGCGATGTTAGGTGATTTCCCACAAGCGATTGATGATGCGATTCTTGGAAGTAATGAGGCTCACCAAGAGCAGATGATGCAGCTTCTGTCTGACCCTACAAAAACTCAGCAATTTGCGCGGGTAATCTTTGATATGTTGAGTGGGTATAAGGGGTAGGGCATTTGCGGTTCGTATTGTGCATGGAGTGGGAATCACTTCCCACCTAAAATGTACCATTTCAGTCGAAAAGCGATTGAAGGTTTGAATAGTGCATTCACTGTGACAAAGTGACACACCTATACGGTGTGTCACATGTCACAGGTTTAATGCACGACGGTTATCACGTCAGTATTTGAAGCTTTGGCTGAGGACTGATCCAAGGAGACGAGTCTGTTTTCAATAAGCGTTTTAATTGAACGGCTAAAGCTTTTTCTCTGGGCATCTGTCATCTTACCCGTTGGATACAGCATTGAGCGTAACTGCTCCCTTGTGGCTTTACCTGCGAAGTCTCTATTCAGTATTTCTAAAATAGGGTCGTTCTTGGGTTTCACTGTAACTGTTTTTGTTACAGCTTCTTTTGTTCTTGCTAACGAGGTTATGGGCCTTTGACTGTCGCACACAATACCTAAGTCAATAGTTTCCATTTCAAACTCCATACAGGGCATTTCAGTACCATCTTTCTGTTTAGTGTTGCTAAAGGTGAGTAACTTAGATTGTCCACTGCGTTTAACGTGAAACTCATAGTCACAAGCAGCTCGCAACACACTACTTCCTCTAGCTCCTTTACTGGCATCCTTTCCTGTATGGTGTACACACATGATACTTGTGCTGGTAGCAGCTTTTACTTTATCGCAACCAGAGATGAAAGCGCCCATGTCGCGAGATGAATTTTCATCACCACTAAAACAACGTGCTAGTGTATCAAGAATGACCAGTTGCACTTTGATATTCTCACGCTCTTCAAGTTGTTGTATCGCCGTTATCATTTGCTCTTGAGGTGTATCTTCGGCCAACTGTAAGCTATTCCCAAGCACAAAGACGTTGTCAGCTTTTAGTTTGTTGGCAAGTTCCCATGCTTTAATTCGTTTAGAAATATTAAGTTGCCCTTCTGCAGCTACATATACGACCGCTCCTTGTTCTACACTTCTATCACACCATGGTTTATCTGTTGCGATAGAACACGCAATATCAATTGCTTGAAAGGATTTCAGTGTGCCACTTGCACCATAGATTACACCAAAGGATAAAGTAGGGAAGTAGTCCTTGACCAACCATTGTGCTTGGTAGTCATAGCCTGTGGAACCGCGAGAAAACATAAAGTCTCCGTATTGCTCCAATGTGTTTTGTTGTTCTGAATTTGTAACTTTTTCATTTAAATTTACGCCTTGTTTCATAGTTCTAATTTTAGTTTTTTTCCGCACTCTTAATGTGCAGTCTCTATTGATTAGATCTTTTGAATGAGCGTTGCAAATTTTTCTTATAAAAAAAGCGAGCTGTCTAGCTCGCTTTACTTTGAATGCTAAGATTATCTTATTTCATTTAGCATCTTACTAATATCTGAGGCTTGGATTCGGTTGTAGTGTTCTTGAAGGATTCGGAAGTCTTTGTGTCCCGTGATTTTTGCGACAATAGCTATATCCAACCCTTTTTCAAGTAAACGAGATGCACCTTCAGCTCTAAGATCACGGTAGCATAGATCTGTTATCCCTAACTTGTTTCTTACTCGCTGCCACCCAGCCGTTACAGATCTTGAGTTGTAAGGAAAGATTCTTCCATCATCACTTTTTGGCTGAGATTCGATGATCTTTACCATCTCATTACAAAGCGGGAGAGCCATATCATTTCCTAGTTTTTTTGTAGGGTGTTTTCTATCCCGAACTAACAGTGTCTTTTTGTCAGCATCGTAGTCAGAGAGTTTTACATCGCATAGCTCCCCAATGCGTAGGCAGGAAAGGATAGAAAATGGAACAATTGAACTGTAGGGGATGTGTGCCGCACGATGCACTTCCCTTTTCTTCAGCTCCTCCATAATCCGATCAAGCTCCATGCTAGTAGGTCGACGGGTGCGCCCTTTACTTCGAGCGATTAACCCTTTGTCTACTAGCTTCTTATACGCTTTGTCATGGTAGTCAGTATTAGCCTTTATGCCGAACTCTTCCTCAGCGACATCCATAACTGTTTTTAAGTAAATCACATCAGTCATTACCGTTGATGGGCTGGGTGAGGTAGGAGAGTTGATTCGTTGCCTACAGTGTCGTTCAAGATCCTTAGCTGTGATCTCATGTGCGAAAATCGTTCCTAAGTCAGAAATAGCTAGTCGCTGTAGAACGTAGTATTTGTCACTGCCTTCATATTTCCTTAGGTTGTCGGGATCGTTGAGGTACTCATAGATAAGAGTCGAGATGGTGGCATGTTCAAGTTTTTGTTGCTCTTGTTCCATACTTTGCGGGTTGTCTTGCAGGTATTCAAACTCAGCCTTCTTTTTCTTCGCCCAGCTAGCGGCTTGCGGTCGAGTATCAAAAGTACGACCCTCACTCTTTTCAACTACACCTTTCTTCGTGTTTTTTACACGGGCCTTAAAACGGATACCTTTCTTGTTTTTTACTTGCGTTATTTCAATTGATGCCATTACTGCTGTACCTCCAGCGCTACCAAAATTACGCATGAGTTGTAAACTCATGCTGTGAGGTAAGAACATTCGACACAAACAATCCAACCAATAGTAAAAAGTTGAAATAAATTTTATGATTGTGGAATATTCTCTGAAGGTTGGTGTGAAAGACTTTTCCTTGTATAATCCTCGCCCATTTTTCAGGGGGGATTTTGCCCCCTAATTTTGCCCCTGAGGGGGCAAATGAATGTCGCAATATGACAGAATCAGCCAGAATACCCACAAATAAGCCGGAATGTCGGTATGGGTAAGGCATTGATAATATAAGGCTTACCAATGAAATACCCATCTTCTCGCTTCTCGGTTGCACCAATGCTCGACTGGACTGACCGTCACTGTCGCTACTTCCACCGTTTGCTTTCTCAGCAGACGCTTCTGTATACGGAAATGGTTACAACGGGCGCGATCTTACATGGCAAGGGCGATTTTCTAGAATACAGTGAACAAGAGCACCCAATCGCGCTGCAACTGGGTGGTTCAAACCCGATTGATTTGGCGGCATGTGCCAAGCTTGCTGGTGAGCGTGGTTATAATGAAGTCAACTTGAACGTGGGTTGCCCGTCAGACCGAGTACAAAACGGTCGTTTTGGTGCGTGCTTAATGGCAGAGCCTGAGCTGGTGGCAGATTGTGTGTCGGCGATGAAAGAAGTCACCGATATGCCTATCACGGTGAAAACGCGTATTGGTATCGATGACCAAGACTCTTATGAGTTCCTGACTCAGTTTATTTCTACGGTATCGGAAAAGGCGGGGTGTGAGCAGTTTACTATTCATGCGCGTAAAGCATGGTTGAGCGGCCTGAGCCCAAAAGAGAATCGTGAGATCCCACCACTGGATTATGATCGCGCTTACCAAATCAAGAAAGATTTCCCAGAATTGGTGATTGCCGTGAATGGCGGTGTCACCACGCTTGAGCAAACCAAAGAACATTTGCAACACCTTGATGGTGTGATGATTGGGCGTGAGGCTTACCATAGCCCATTTATTCTGGCAGAGGTCGATCAGCAGATCTTTGGGTTAGACACACCCATTAAGAAGCGCTCACAAGTGGTTGAAGAGATGTACCCGTACATCGAACGTGAGCTTTCAAATGGAGCTAGCCTTGGTCACATCTCTCGTCATATGCTTGGCTTATTCCAAAGCATGCCGGGTGCAAGACAGTGGCGTCGCTACATCAGTGAAAATGCGCATAAGAAAGGCGCAGGCATTGAAGTGATGCAAACGGCGCTGGCTAAGATCCCTAAAGAGCTTAACGTCTAAGCTGCTTTAAGGTTTAGATTTGATGTGAGGGTTAAACTTATGTCGTCGAAAGCCTCTTGCCGAGCAATTATGCCGCCGAAAGTATTAGGCTAAATTCGCCATTAGAGGCTAAATTTACCACCGCTAGTTATCTGTAAAGCCATGCATGAGAATGCGTGGCTTTTTATTTGTTTGATTAATAAAGATTTTTCTGTCTTATTCAACTTGGTATAGAAGCTGCAATGTTGGAAAGTAAGAGAGTTAGGTCATCAATTTAATAGGGAGACAACTATGTTCGAACTGATCTTTGTTCTTATTTTCGTTGCCACACTGCTTGTCACGGGAATTACGTTGATGACGGTATTAGCTGCAACGGGCGTGGCGTTGGTCGTCATGCTGGTGTTAGGCATGATGAGCGTTGTGTTTAAGTTGCTACCTTGGCTGATCGTGATTGCTCTAGGCATATGGTTTTTCAAAAATTTTGTCCACAGCTCTAACCCAAGGCGTTATTAAGCAGGTGGTGATATAACGCCTCTGCTTAGCCGAGATTTGGCATTAAGCCTTAATATGCGAGGTAAGTATTTAATGTGCGAGATAAGTATTTAATGTGCAAGATAACTGATTAATATGCGAGGTAAGGTCTTAATGTGTGAGATAAATTCTTAATATGTGAAGCGGAATTTTTGCCCATTAGTCGATCGTGTGCATACAATTAGCACAATGATGCGAAAGGGGAATCCTATCCAATGAATCAAGTGCCATTAGTCGCCTTAGCGGGAATGCTATCTATAAGTTCGGTGGCGTCTGCTGAAGACGAGTTTTCTTACACGGCTATCGTCGGTGCCGATATGTGGTGGGGAAGTACTAAGCTCAATGAAGTGCGGCAGAGTGGTGAGGCTCACTCACCCTCGTTGTATTTGGCATTTGAGCACAATGCCATTGTACTGCCTAATGCGAGTTTCCGTTATACCTCGGTCGATAGCGATTCATTGGCCTTTGATAAGTACGATTACACACTCTACTACACACTGTTTGATCATCATTTGATGAACTTTGACGCGGGCGTGACCTTTACTCAGTATTCGAACTCTCATTACATCGAGCCGCAAGCGAATGGCGCACAAGTCCATTTCGATGAATGGACTTGGAGTCTTTACGGTAATGCAGAGATCAACATTCCTAATTCTCAATTCGACATCATCGGTACGATAGAATTTGGTGATAGTAATGATATTAAGAGCACCGATTTTATCGCAGGGGTTCAGTATCGTCTTCCTATCGCCGAGACTGAGCTTGCGTTTCGTGGTGGCTATCGTGTAATCGACCTGGATTCAAGAACCTTCTTCTCTTCAGAGGTTGGCAAAGAGTTTGTCATGGTCGATGGTTGGTTTGCGGGTGCGTACGTGCGCTTCTAAGTGACTGTTGATGGCACTGCTGGTGAACCTTAAACAGCATCAATAAGCCCTAGTATCTTAAGCGAAAGCTCAGAACGTCACGTTATTCGGTGGCGTTTTTTATGCCCGTGATTATACCTTTCTGGAATGAGTTAGCACTTTCATCACTTTCGGTCATCCTTATACATAGAGCGGATTAGCGTCTATTCTTATAGTGTCTATGTTATGAGGTCAAAGCAAGGGATGGAATATGACACTCAATGAATTAAGAAATTTATATCGAGAAAACCAGTTGGTTGAAGCGGTGATAGAGCCCTCAATTCAAGGAGGGTCTTGGGTTGTCGAGTTTCGCCATATGGGCGGTGGCTTTGTTCTTCTTACCGATGTTCATGGCGAGGAGTGCCATTATGCGGACCTAGACATCGCCTCTAAGTCGGCAATGGCAGTGGGCTTTCAGCAAGTGCGTATCGAAAACCAATAGCGCATTTTATGATTCAATCGTTTTTTACTTCCAAAAAGTTATAAAACATACTTTTCTATTCTTTCTTGTTATTAAAAGGAGTGGTTAATCTATCGTCACGCAATGATTAGGGATGTCGTGACCATGTCTTTAAATAAGAAAGAGTCTTCACAAAATAATAATGCACAGTCTGGGGCGAATGAGTTACCTGGGCTAGCAGCACCACTTAATGACCAACAATTGGGTCATCTTCAGCACACTGTTTCTGAATTATCTTCTCAGCAACTGGCATGGGTCAGTGGCTATCTTTGGGGTGTGAGCCAAGCTCAGCCTGTCGGTGCGGTTGCGCCTATCGCTCAAGCGGCTGCTGCTGTTGTGGCGAAACCTGCGGGTAAGCTCAGCATTATCTTCGCTTCTCAAACGGGTAATGCGAAAGGCGTGGCGGAATCACTTGAAGCCGAGGCAAAAGCTTTGGGGATTGCGGTCGAGCTGTTCGATGCCAGTGATTACAAAGGCAAGAACCTAGCCAAAGAGACACACGTCATTTTTGTTGCTTCAACCAATGGTGAGGGGGAAGCCCCGGACAACGCGATTGAGTTGCATGAATTCCTTCAATCGAAGAAAGCGCCAAAATTATCAAACCTGCAATACGGTGTGATTGGTTTAGGGGACTCAAGTTATGAGTTCTTCTGCCAAACCGCTAAAGATTTCGATACCTTCCTTGCTAAGCTTGGGGCTCAATCGTTTATCGATCGCCTTGATTGTGATGTGGATTACGAAGCGTCGGCAACCGAGTGGCGCGCTAACGCGTTATCACAGGTTCAAGAAGCGCTATCGACAGGCGCTGAAGCGGATGTGGTTCAATTACCTGTGGGCCAAGCTGCGGCAGGACACTCACAATACACTAAACAAAACCCATACACTGCGACGCTGTTGACCAGCCAAAAGATCACGGGTCGTGATTCGGGTAAAGATGTGCGTCATATTGAGATTGATCTGGATGAATCTGGCATCACTTACCAACCGGGTGACGCGTTGGGTGTGTGGTACGAAAACAGTTCAGAGCTTGCTAATCAGATCTTGGCTAAGGTGGGTTTGTCTGGCGTTGAGAGTGTCGATGTTGATGGAGAAAGCCTTTCTATCCATAGTGCGCTGGTCAGCAAGTTTGAGATCACCGCTTCCAATCCTCAGTTGGTAACGAAGTTTGCTGAGCTGTCAGGCAGCAAGAAGCTACTCAAGCTGGTGGAAGATAAAGACAAGCTACGTGAGTATGCGGGCAATACACAAATCGTCGATGTACTCGCTGAAAAGAAAACCAAGCTATCGGCTGATGAGTTGTTAGGTCTATTACGTAAGTTAACGCCACGCCTCTATTCAATTGCATCAAGCCAAGCTGAAGTGGATGAAGAAGTGCACCTAACCGTTGGTCTTGTTGAATACCAAAAAGGTGAGGAGTCTCGTTTAGGCGGAGCTTCTAGCTTCCTAGCTCAACGCCTTGAAGAAGGTGGAGAAGTGAAGGTGTTTGTTGAGAACAACAATAACTTCAAGCTGCCACAAGACGACAATACACCAATCATCATGGTTGGCCCAGGTACCGGTATTGCGCCATTCCGCAGCTTTGTTCAAGAGCGTGAAAACAATGATGCGCAAGGTCAAAGCTGGTTATTCTTCGGTGATCGTACCTTTACTCAAGATTTCTTATATCAAGTTGAATGGCAGAAGTACCTTAAGTCTGGCGCGCTCACTAAGTTGGATGTGGCCTTTAGCCGTGACCAAAAAGAGAAGGTTTATGTTCAAGACCGTCTAATCGAACAAGCAGAGCAGGTATGGCAATGGCTGCAAGACGGTGCGTATTTCTATGTGTGTGGCGACGCGACTCGTATGGCGAAAGACGTGCATGAAGCGCTGGTCACGATAGCCGAACAACAGGGCAACCAGAGCCGCGAGCAAGCCGAACAATATATTAATGATTTACGTAAAGCGAAACGTTACCAAAGGGATGTGTACTAATGAGCAATCAAGTAATAGAGCAAGAAGTATTAGGTGAAGTGCTTGGTCCTTTGGCTGACAATGAGCGTCTGAAGCGTGAAAGTAACAATCTTCGTGGCACGATAGAGCAAGATCTTCAAGACCGTATCACGGGGGGGTTCACAGCGGATAACTTCCAGCTGATCCGTTTCCACGGCATGTATCAACAAGATGACCGCGATATTCGTAACGAGCGTGCTAAGCAAAAGCTAGAGCCTTTGCATAACGTGATGCTACGTGCACGTATGCCCGGCGGTATTATCACGCCTAAGCAGTGGTTAGCGATTGATAAGTTTGCTGATGAAAGCACTTCTTATGGTTCAATTCGTTTAACGACTCGCCAAACGTTTCAGTTTCACGGTGTCCTAAAGCCCAATATTAAGTTAATGCACCAAACGCTTAATAGTATTGGCATTGATTCCATCGCAACCGCAGGTGACGTAAACCGAAATGTTTTATGTACAACTAACCCGGTTGAATCAGAGCTACACCAAGAAGCCTACGAGTGGGCAAAAAAGATCAGTGAGCATTTATTACCGAAAACTCGTGCGTATGCAGAGATCTGGCTGGATGGTGAAAAGTTAGCAACGACAGATGATGAGCCTATTTTAGGTAACAACTATCTGCCGCGTAAATTCAAGACGACGGTTGTGATCCCGCCACAAAATGATGTGGATGTTCACGCCAACGATCTTAACTTTATTGCGATTGCTGAAGACGGCAAACTGGTGGGCTTTAACGTATTAGTCGGTGGTGGCCTGGCGATGACCCATGGTGATACCTCGACTTATGCACGCAAAGCGGATGACTTTGGTTTTGTACCATTAGAGAAAACGTTAGAAGTGGCAGCTGCGGTAGTCACAACTCAACGTGATTGGGGTAACCGTTCAAACCGTAAGAATGCCAAAACCAAATACACACTAGACCGTGTTGGTATTGATGTATTCAAAGCTGAAGTCGAGAAACGTGCGGGTGTCGAGTTCTCAGAAAGTCGTCCTTATGAGTTTACTGGCCGTGGTGACCGTATTGGTTGGGCGAAAGGTATTGATGGTAAGCACCACTTAGCACTGTTCATTGAAAACGGTCGTTTACTTGATTTCCCGGGTAAAGCCTTGAAAACAGGCGTTGCTGAAATCGCTAAGATCCACCAAGGTGACTTCCGCATGACAGCCAACCAGAACTTAATTGTGGCGGGTGTGGCAGCAGATCAAAAAGAAGTTATTGAGAGCTTAGCGCGTCAATATGGATTGATGGACGATAGCGTTTCTGAGCAGCGTAAAAACTCAATGGCGTGTGTTGCATTCCCAACCTGTCCTTTAGCAATGGCAGAAGCCGAACGTTTTCTTCCTGAATTTGTCACGGATGTTGAAGGCATTCTGAAGAAGCATGGTCTTCCAGAAGACGACAACATTATCTTACGTATAACAGGCTGTCCGAATGGGTGTGGCCGAGCCATGTTGGCTGAGATTGGATTAGTGGGTAAGGCTCCGGGTCGCTACAACATGCATCTTGGTGGTAACAAAGCCGGTACTCGTATTCCTAAGATGTATAAAGAGAACATTACATCGGCTCAGATCTTAGAAGAGATAGACTCATTAGTCGCGCGTTGGGCATCAGAAAGAGAGCAAGGTGAAGGCTTCGGAGATTTCACGATTCGAGCAGGCATCATTGAAGAGGTCATCGTATCTAAGAGGGATCTGCATGCATAATTCTGTCGCTTCGAAATTGAAGTTAGCAGAACTGCTCACCTTGACCAAGACGGAGCAGATACTTCGTCTTGGTCAAATCAATGGAGAGTTGGAACAGCTAACCGCATTAGAGAGAGTGAAATGGGCTCTAGATAATCTAGAAGGGACACACGTTGTTTCGTCTAGTTTTGGAATTCAAGCGGCGTTAATGCTGCATTTGGTCACTCAAGCCAAACCTGATATTCCAGTGATTCTGACGGACACAGGCTATCTGTTCCCAGAAACGTATCGTTTCATCGATGAGTTAAGCAACAAGCTTACGCTCAACCTTCAAGTCTTTCGTTCACATCAAAGTCCTAATTGGCAAGAAGCGCAATATGGCAAACTTTGGGAACAGGGTCTTGAAGGGATAGAGAAGTACAATAAGCTTAATAAAGTCGAACCAATGAGAAGAGCTTTGGATGAGCTCGAAGCCGGAACTTGGTTTTCAGGGTTGAGAAGAGAGCAATCTCAATCACGGGCTAATCTACCGATCTTATCGATCCAAAATGGTGTGTTTAAGTTTTTACCAGTAATCGATTGGACGAATAAAGATGTTCACTATTACCTAGAAGAGCATGGTCTCAGTTATCACCCACTTCGTGAACAAGGATATCTTTCTGTAGGAGATACTCATACCACTGAAAAGTGGAAGCCGGGTATGACTGAAGAAGAAACCCGTTTTAATGGTTTAAAACGAGAATGTGGTCTTCATGAGGATGATGGAGAGCAATACGGTTCTGGTATTTAAACTTATTGCAATTTAAAAGCTGCCATCAGGCAGCTTTTTTGGTTTATAGGGGGCAAAATCAAAGTGATTGTGGATAAGTCTGTGGTTAGTTTGTATGTATTGTGTAGTTAAACTTTTAAAAATAAGCTTTTGATGGTTAATTCATCGTGTAAGCTCTATTTTTGCATTTTTCTTTAATAAACACTTGCCAATGTGAACGACTTCTCTATAATGCCGCCTCACTGACACGGCAGACGCCACAAGGCCTCAGCGAAGAATGTTAGTAAGGCAACTAGCTTTAAGCGATTATTCGCTTCTACTTTTTAAAAGTAGGAATTAATTCTAAAAAGTGTTTGACACTAAGGATTAAATCGCTAAAATGTCGCCTCTTCCGCAGTGATGTGAGTCACAACGAAGAGAAGCTCTTTAACAATTTAAACCTATCAATCTGTGTGGGCACTCGTTGATGAATATCAAAACGTTATTGGTTCTTTTTCGAAAGAGCGTAATAGCAGTTACTTCGGTAACAAAATTGATTTCAATGAACTGAGTGACCAATTCAAATTGGGTGCAGCCTTGAGCTGTTTTGTTTTACTTTTTCAAAAGTGAAAACCAATAAGAGCACAGTCAATTCATTACCATTCTGTTCCTATTTATTTAAGAAGAGAGGGGTAATAGCTTTAGAATTACATGTTCATGTTTACATGAATATTAGTTTTGAAGTCAGTATTCGTTGAGTCACACCTATTAATTTAGGTAATCAAAACTTTAAATTGAAGAGTTT
>NZ_CANLBV010000066.1 GCF_947488985.1 uncultured Vibrio sp. | reverse complement strand
CGCAGGCTCTTTGGCATCTCGAATTAATGATAACTTTCAAGTTCTCAAGCCTGCATCTTCAAGTTGAACGAGTATAAGGTAATTTGGACAAGTCCTCTACCCTAGTCCAAATTATCAATATCATACTTTACCAATATTGTCTCGAACACAGTCAATCACAATAAGATCTAAAAAACCCACACTCGCTGAACGCTTTACAAGCATCAAACCAGTGTGGGTTTTTATTAAGTTCGCCAGCTCAACCGCGAGCCTTTATGTCAATTGCCGATTAGAAATCAGCCGTTAGACCTACATAGTAAGTACGTGGCTCTTCAACATAACCTAGGTATTCCAACTCGTCAGAAACCGCTTCATTGGTTAAGTTAGTGATACCACCACGAATTCGAAGTGAATCGTTAACGTTGTAGATCGCACCAAGGTTCAATGTGGTGTAGGCATCTTGAGTTAGATCACTTTCGATTTGACGCTCACCACGGTAACGCGCGCTGATGAAGGTATTTAGACCGTAGTTAGGGCTCCAGTTCAGCTTAACAAAGCCTGAGTGCTTGTAACGCTCAAGTAGTTGCTCACCTGTTGATTTGTCTTCAGTATCCAAGTATGTGTAGTTACCAGATACATCCCACGCATCAGAGATCTGATACATACCTCCTAGCTCAAGACCTTGAATGATCGCTTCAGAGACGTTTTCGTAAGTTTTTTCGCCTAGTTCACCCGTTGGTGAACCATCTGGGTTTTCACATTGAAGCGCCCTCTCGTTCCAATCACCACCTTGTGGGCAGTAACCCTCTGTTCTGTCAATCAGATCATTGATTTCATTACGGAACAGCGCAGCTTCAATATTCCAACGAGGCTGCGTATACACAGTCGCTAGTTCGTAGTTTAAGCTGGTTTCTGGTTTCAGGTCTTCGTTACCGACTAAAGCACAACTGCCTTTACAGCTTGGTACTTGGTAATCAGGCTGGTTTTGCGTCAAAGTTGGCGCTTTGAATGCTTTACCTATACCACCTTTGATGATCAAGTCATTGGTTGTTTGGTGTACCAAGTACACACGTGGGCTGAACTCTTCACCGTACAGTTCATGTTTGTCTAAACGACCACCCAGTGTTGCCGTTAGCTTATCGTTCACTAACCATTGGTCTTGAATAAACAATGCACCTTGGTAAGCTTCCGAAGTACCACTTACTAGGTTTTCTTTATTCGTTAGCTCACTCAGTTGGTAGTCCATACCAAATGTTAAGGTATGGTTCTCGCCAAGATAAGTGGTTGCAGACGCTTCAACAATTTGAGTTAACTCTTCGATATCACTGCTGAAGTTATTGCCTAGGTCGGCCGCATCGTTGTCTGTTACGCTCTCACGAGAATAACGAACCTGTGTATCACCCCAGCTCCAAAAACCACTGTGTGTGATCGCTTGGCTGTTGCGCACAACTCGCGTATCAGATTCAATCACAGACGTTGAACTTTCCGCTGCTGATTCACGCTCGTCGTCACTGTAACCAAAATCAAAATCGATGGTTTGATTGTCTGTTGCGTGCCAAGTTAGGCTTGCTAATACACTTAACGTATCACGCTCTTCTAACGCCGTGATGTCTTTACGATCATAACCTGAGCTGTGTGTACCCGAGTATGGTTTCCAAGCATCGCGACCTGTTTGGTTTACAGATAAACGCGCAAACAATTCATCGTCAATCAAGGCACCCGAAGTGGTTAGTCCTACTGAGTGCTCTTGTCCACCATCACCGTCTAATGGAGACGACGTGTCCATATTGATGGTGGTACTCCAATCGTTATCTGGCGCTTTAGTAATGATGTTGATCGTACCACCCATACCATCAGAGCCGTACAGTGCCGACATTGGACCACGGATGATTTCAACACGTTCAATTGAATCCGCTGGAATAGTAGATAAGTCGAAGTCGTTACCACGGATGATGGCACTCGCCGAACTTAAGCGACGACCATTGACCATAATAAGTGTGTAATCAGAATCCATACCACGAATAGAGATCATCTGACGACCCGCACGAGTACTATCAAAGTCAGACTCGACACTCGTTGATTCAGCAACGATGTCTGCCAAGGTAATGCTTGGGTTGTCTTCAATATCTTGCGCGGTGATCACCGACATAGAAGCCGGTGCTTTTTTCAAAGCCATCTCTGTACGAGTTGCCGTAACAACCATTTGCTCATCTGTATCTTTTACTTCTTCCAGTGCTAACACGTTAGCCGAAAGTGAAGTACAAATAACAGCGACTGCGAGCGATAAAGGTTTGCGAATCAAAAGGGATCTCTCAGACATGATATTCATTCTTATATGTGAGTGGTAATGATAATGGTTTTCATTAAACAGTCAGTTACCTCGCTAATCAATGAAAGTTTCATACAATAACTCGATTCCCATTATTCATAACGAGCATACAAAAGATGGGGTGTGTATAATTAATTTAAGTTAATTGCATTTGATAGGCTTGATGAATAAGTGGGTAAATAGCTACCCTATTCCGAATTGACCGACGATTATTTGCATGCCTATAGATCATGGCGATACCGTTATCAGTGATGCATCTATCGCTGAGAACGGTATTAATCTGAGGAGGGTGATGTAAACAGATACCTGGTATACAGAGGGCTATGTATACCGAGCCTATATATACAAAGAGCTAAGTATACAATGAGCTATGTATATAATGAGCATGTATGCAAATGTTAGCTATACAGTTCTTTAAAGATATTACGCACCCAACGGCACATAGGGTCATTATGAAAGCGCTTATGCCAATATAAATAAACATCTTCAGAGGGGTGTCTCAATGCGTTCGGTACGCGCTTACAGACCAAATTTCGCTGCTTGGCGGCTTGCTCGGCAAACGGGGTCGGCAAGTGGAAAATGATGTCAGTTGCTTCGGCCATATCAGGCGCAACATTAAAGTTGGATAATTGAATTGGGATAGACAAGCGGCGCTGTTTATCAATCAGGCCCAAATCCTTAAATCGGTTTTCAATCGCGAGCTTTTTATCACCTTGCAATGAGATCTGCCCGAGCTGGCTATTCAAAAGATCATCAACGGTGACTTCTTTCTCGGCTAACGGATGGTCTTTACTCATCAGCAAGCGGTAGTCACGGCTGACCACAAACATGCGGTATAAGTTTTGCTCTGAGCTTAATGGCTCATTGGTCGACAACACAAAGTGTGCATCGCCAGAGAGTAAGGGTTCAAAGTGTCGTTTAGGGATAGAGTCCACGTCCACAACCATATTTGGCGCTTGCTGACGTATTTCCGCGACCACTTTTGGTAACAAGTGAGAGATTTGAGGAACCAAGCCAAAAAAGCGCACCGTACTGTCACTGTTCTGTGGTTCGAATACATCGCCATGAACCAGCTTTTCTAGGCGTGTCAGCACGGAATTAAGATCTTGCTTAATCGCTTCGGCTTTCGGCGTTAATTCATAGCCATAAGCCGCTCTCACTAACAAGTCATCATTAAACACAGTACGCAATTTTTGTAGAGAGCGACTCACGGTTGGCTGGCTCATATCCAGCGCCAATGCGGTATTTGAAACGTGCTTTTCTTCAAGGAGGTGTTTCAGAATCACCAATAAATTGAGGTCGACTTGGGCGAGATTCATTATGCAAATATTCACAAAATAGTAAATTCAATATGTGCATAGTGTATTTGTGTCACTACAAATACAATTGATAACCACTCTTGTTTTGATCTAAAGCAAGTAGGACGCTTACTCGTTGCCTACCCGCGAGTTTTTAGTTGCCTAGCAAGGCGTTTTTAGCGAGCGACAAGCGAATCCATTTCGTCACCACAAGCTAATCAATTTAGCTACGGCAAGTCAGTCCATTGAATTACAGACAAGCCAGCCCACTTACACTTAGTTGACGACAAATAAGTGAATGCGGTCACTTAAATAATACGGTAGATTTGCACTATTGTATGACATATGTCACTGTAATATTCTTGAAAAAGATTATAGAATGAACATCTCCCACTCAAAGATTAGAATGCGTATGAACACGACTACAACTCTCATTTATGACACGTTAAAAGGCCTTGCTGCTCAAGCCCCTGAGCACCATGCTGAGATCCGCCAGCGATTATATGAGCAATTAGGCCTTCCATTTGAGAAACAACTTTCTTTATATGCCAATGTGTTAGGGCCTATAAGTTCAGGTAAGTTATCTGGAAGCGACAATATTGATAAAGCTGTAGGCTTGGCGCTCGATGTCTTAGAAGGCAGAAGCAACTAGCGTAGATTTCAGCACCGAAACAGCAAATTCAGTACTGAACATGCAACACCGAAACGGCCCAGCTCCCCCCCCCAACGGGTCGTTTCTCCCCTCGCTCTAGTCATACATATCCATTTTTCTAGCCTATCTCAGATCATACAAGCTTACGTTATACAAACCTCACACCATCAATTCAGTTATCCGTGCCAAGCGTTAGCGTTGGCCGCTGCACATCAGTCTTCTTCAGGTGACCAGCCTACGATCAGCGCACTCTTCCATTCATTGATCAGCACTTCTCGTTTCAGTTTATCGGTCATAATAAGTAAGCGCAGCCCTAAAGGAATACTTCGTATGGGGCCCCGCTCTTGCTGAAAATAGAGCTCACTGCGCTTTATTGGGCTGTTACCTGCTACGTGACTGTTACCTGCTAGATGATGGTCATCCGCTGGGCGCTTATTAGCCGCAGAGTGATTATTACTCGCAGAGTAGCTAGTACCTGTTGAGTGGCTCGTGACACTGGTTCGGATCGGTGACAAACTTGAAGATTCAGCCAAAATCTGTTGCCCATTTATCGAGAGTAAGAAATCGATATAACGCCTTGCCGCATAAGGATTTGGGGCATCTTTCTTAATAAAGGCGGTGCGCATAATCGCGGTGGTGTAGTCTTTAGGCAGCAGCAGTTTTATGTGTGGGTTAGAACGCGTCACGCTGTTGGCATAGGTACCAAGCACGTTATAGGCAAAGGCAATTTTTCCCTTATTGAGTGCGTCGAGCATCGCTTTACTACTTGAGTAGAGCTTTGCGTTGTGGATGCCGAATGACTCTAATATTCGCCCATAACTGGCCGTTTGTTGGCTGTCATAGGACCAAAGCAAGTAGCCGACACCGACACTGTCTATGTCAAACGTCCCAATTAAACCGTCCATTTGGTCGCTGTAGTTACGTATAAATTCGAGCATATCGGCTCGCGTTTGCAGCTCTGAGACGGGCTCTTTGGCGATGGTTTCTAGCAGTTGGTGATTATAGGCGATCACTGCGGGCTCGTAAGTAAACGCAAAGATCTCATTTCGCCATTTTGCTCGACTGGGCAAACTTTGAGTCTCTAAAGATAAGTAGGGCTGCGCATTACCATCGTTGACCAACTTAACTTGAAGATCCATCGCCGAGCTTGCAATCACATCGGTTGAGTCATACTCGCCACTCAACATATTGTGATACAGGTCGATGGTGCTCTCTTCAATATAGGTGAGTTCTATATCTGGGTTACGACGGCGAAACTCGACCAGCAGCGGTCTTATCTCTTCAATGTCTGCGGCCCCTCGAACCAATAACTCACTGCTTTTCAGCCTTTGCTCAACGCTCGGCGAGGCATTGGCGACGGATAAACAGCATAATCCTATGCCCACACTGATCGCTGTCCACACTTTCATCACCTCACCTCCACGTGCGTAGGGAATGTAAACTTCATAATCAGCCCTTGTGGCTTGTTATCGAGAAGTTCGAGCTGCGCATGATGGTAGTCGGCGATCTCCTTGACGATGGAGAGGCCAAGCCCTGTACCGGAGCGAGGATTGGTTGGGCTGTGATAAAATCGCTCGAATACATGCTCTTTTTCTTCGTCTTTAATGCCGACACCAAAATCTCTGACCAGCAAGATCACCCGGTTTTCGCCCTCGACCTTGTGCAGCTCAATATCAATGCTATCCCCCTGTTTTGAATACTTAATTGAGTTTTCGATAACGTTACGCAGCATTTGCTGTAATACAAAATCGTCGCCAACGACGGTGGCTTCTGCCTCACCGATATAGCCAATATCCACCCCATTGTGCAGCGCGGCGAGTACCACATCACGACAGACTTGTTTCGCCAGTTCATCCAAACGCACTAACTGCAACTGTTGGCTCTGCATACGGTGCGACAAGGTTGCGCGTTCAAGTAACTGGTCAATGGTGCTGCTGAGCATATCGCACGACTCCAACACCCGTTTTAGCTGCATTTGCCTGAGTGTTTCGTCTGGCTCTGTGATTGCGTTTTCGGTCTGAGATTTAATGCCCGCTAACGGCGTTCTCAATTGATGAGCGGCTTCCGCTGTGAAGCTTTCAAGGCGTTCAAGGCTGCTGCTGATCTGCCCCATAAAACGGTTAATACTGCTGACAAGGGGCACAATTTCAGCCGGTACCACGTGATTAATCGGCGTTAAATCGGACGGGTTACGCTTGGCAATGCTGCGATTTAATCGGTGAATAGGCTGTAAGGTTTGCCAGATCACCACCAGCACCAAAAAGAAGCCGATACAGATAAAGGGAAACACCAATTGAATGGCATTGAGGGTAATGTCGCCAGCTAAGCTTTGCCTCGCGCGCTGCGTTTGACCAATGATAATAGTGACAACCCCTGAGTAATGGGGTTCAGTGAGTAATTTACCAAACGCGATAAAACGAACCACTTCACCACTGTAAGGGGCATCGTAGAACACAGGTTCAGTCAGTGAAGTAGACTGCTTTTCCACCAAGGAATACCAGTTATCCGGTAGGGGAAGATCTTGATAGCCAGTCACGTAATTACCATGAATGTCGATAACCTGATAGAAGGCTCGATCTTCTTCTGCGATCGACAGAGTTTCAAAGACCGACCAAGGTAAATTGGCGGTGATCTTATGATCTTGAATAGTGATGGTTTCTGATATCTGTAACGCCGCCCCCGTTAAAAATTGGTCAAACGAGTTGTTTGCGGTCTGCCGACCATAGTTGTCAGCAAGAATGTAAACCACGGTTCCCATAATGATCACCAGCCCAACCGACATCGCAATAAACTGGCTGCGTATCGAGCGCTTACCTATGCCTGCTAAATACCCCAAATTTCCTAGCTGACCGATGTTTTCTAGATGACCTGTATTTTCTCGCTGACCAGTGCTGCTATGGTTAGAGGTTAAGGGGTTATCGATTGGGCTCATGATACGCCTCAAGTAAGTAACCTAAACCACGCAGCGTTCTAATTTCGATATCGCTGGCTTGCAGCTTTTTACGCAATCGTCCGACATACAATTCCACCGCATTCGGGCTTGGGGCTTCATCAAAATTGCATAAGCGATCAAGCAACTCGTCTTTGCTCATCACCTTTCCTGTATTGCTGAGAAAAATTTCCAATAAGCGAAACTCACGCTGTTTAATGTCGATCAATTGCTCATCAACCATGACAGTGCAAGCGTTTCTATCTAGGCTGAGATTGCCGTATCGGATGACATTTTCCGCTTGCCCGCGATTTCGCCTTAGCATTGCACGTAAGCGCGCTTCTAACTCACCAAAATCAAACGGCTTAGTTAAGTAGTCGTCAGCACCGAGATCTAACAATTGGATTCGATCTTCCACCTGCCCTCTTGCTGTCAAAATCAGCACAGGCGTAGAGGTACCTCGATGCCGGAGCTTCTTCAGAACCTGATCGCCATTCATCTTCGGCAAGTTGAGGTCAAGGATAATGAAATCGTACTCATGGCGCTGCAATATCAAGTCAGCCTCTAAGCCATTTTGAACCAGATCGACCCCGTGTCCTTGGCGTTGGATCCTTTGAACGATCGCTTCGCCCAATACCTCGTCGTCTTCTACAACCAGTAATCTCATTACTCTCCCCCATTTGCCGAATCGATAGCCTACTCTAGATCATTTCTTTTTATGCGCCATCAGTTGTTCAATAAAAAAACGCGTTTTGTGATTTCTGCACGACAGGTTTGTGACAGGCTTGCCCGTTATCATCGTTTTGAAAATCCTATAAAAACAATCAAATTCAGGTGGACAAGGATGAAGAAAGATTACGACGTGGTCGTTATTGGCGGAGGCAATGCCGCTCTATGTGCAGCAATGACAGCGGCTGAGGCCGGCGCAAGCGTTATGATACTGGAAGGCGCGCCCAAGTCTTATCGAGGCGGCAACTCTCGACACACCCGAAACTTTAGGTGTATGCATTCAGAGCCAATGAATGTCTTGGTCGATAGCTACAGCGAAGACGAGTTCTTTGATGATTTAATGAAAGTCACCAAAGGCAAAACCGACGAAAACCTTGCACGCTTGGTGATCCGTAACACCAAAGAATGTTACCAGTGGATGGAGCAACGCGGCGTGCGTTTTCAGCCGTCATTATCCGGCACGCTATCATTGGCTCGCACCAATGCGTTCTTTATGGGCGGAGGTAAATCACTGGTGAATGCTTATTACCGTACCGCTGAAAAGTTAGGGGTCGATATCTTATATGAAGCGCAAGTCACCAACCTTGAGATTAACAATGAGCAAGTGACTGAAATTCAATTTCAGCATCAGGGCGCGTCTAAGATTCTTTCTCCCAACAGCGTGGTGGTCGCCTCTGGTGGTTTCCAAGCGGATCGCGATTGGCTGGTGGATGCTTGGGGCCCTTCGGCGAAAAACTTCCTGATCCGTGGCACACCCTACAACCGAGGTGTGGTGCTGAAAAGCTTACTCGACAACGGCGCTCAGTCTGTTGGCGACCCAACACAATGTCACGCGGTAGCAATTGATGGCCGTTCACCGCAATATGATGGGGGCATTGTCACGCGACTCGATTGCGTGCCTTTCTCTGTGGTTGTGAACAAGCACGGTCAGCGTTTTTATGATGAGGGCGAAGATGTGTGGCCAAAGCGCTATGCCATATGGGGCAGACTGGTTGCAGACCAACCTGAGCAAACGGGTTATGTGGTGATTGATTCAAAATCGATCAACCTATTCATGCCGTCGGTATTCCCACCAATAAAAGCCGATTCTCTTGAAGAGTTAGCCGAAAAAATGGGCTTAGATCCACAAGCGCTCGAAAGCACAATTTCTGAATTTAACGCTGCTTGCCGCCCCGGAAAGTTCCACCCGACAGAGCTCGATGGATTATCAACCGAAGGGCTTGAGCCAGCGAAAACCAACTGGGCAAGGCCTATCGACAGCCCACCGTATTATGGCTATAGCCTAAAAACCGGCGTGACCTTCACCTACCTAGGGTTAAAGGTCAATGAAAACGCCCAAGTTCAAGGCAATGACAGCCAAATTAAAAATTTATGGGCCGCAGGTGAAACCATGGCAGGGTCGATTCTCGGCCAAGGTTATCTCGCTGGGTTTGGTATGGCGATAGGCACCGTTTTCGGTCGTATTGCAGGTAAGGAGGCCGCAAGTTATGCAAAACGCTAATTCAGTTCAAACCATCGAAGTTACCGATATTTCTTCATTCCAAGAGGCACGTCGTCAGTTAGAAATTTGTAATGCGTGCCGTTATTGCGAAGGCTATTGCTCGGTGTTCCCTGCAGTTCATAAAGAGCGCAGTTTTAGCGATGCCAATATTCAACAGCTCGCCAACCTTTGCCATAACTGTCGTGGCTGTTTTTACGCGTGTCAGTTTACAGCTCCGCACCAATTTGAGTTAAATGTTCCCAAAGCGCTGGCGGAAGTACGTCAAGACTCTTGGCAGAAACACGCCTTTCCGGCCGCGTTTGCGACTCGATTCCACAAAAGTGGCGTGGCGATCGCCTCACTGGTGATCCTTGCTTTCGCGCTAGTGATGATGATCATGCAAAGCTCACCAGCATCTGGCGATACGACTTTCTATGATTTAGTTCCGCATAAAGTGCTAGTGGCGATTTTCACACCGCTGTTCTTGTTTCCCCTATTGGCAATTGTCATCAGTTTGCGTAACTACTGGCAGAGCATCGAAGGTCAAAAGATCAAACTGAGTCATATCAAAGGGGCCTTTGTCAGTGCGGGTAAAATGAAGAACCTAGCTGGGGGTCATGGTGATGGCTGTAACTTCGAAGAGGAAGATAAGTTTTCCCACGCTCGACGTTACTATCACCAAGCCACCATGTGGGGCTTCCTACTCTGCTTTGCTGCCACCAGCGTGGCAACCTTATTGCACTATCTATTTAATATCCCAGCGCCTTATGGTTTCTTCTCGTTGCCTAAGCTTCTTGGGGTTTCCGGCGGAGTATTGCTCAGTATCGGCACATTCGGTTTGATGGTGTTAAAAACCAAAGCCGACAAAAATTTAGGTGATGCGCGAGTATGGGGTGGCGAGATGGCCTTTGTTGCGCTGCTGTTTGCCGTCAGCACCACCGGCTTGCTGCTGTGGCTACTTTCAGCAACCTCACTACTGCCACTGATCCTTGCGGTTCACTTGGCCAGTGTTGCAGCGCTGTTCGTGTTAATGCCTTACAGTAAAATGGTGCATGGATTCTTCCGCTTGGCGGCGCTGATCCGTAACGAGCAGTAGCCCTAACACAGGTAATAATCCTAAATGAGCAACCAATGACCTCGCTACATATTGCGGGGTCATTTTATTTGCCACGTCTTCACGTGCCTACACACAAGCAATCAATCAAGCAGAGTATAGAGCCTACCTAATCACTCTTACGGGACTTATCGTCTAGCACCTCACACCTAGCAAAGATCAACCTTTCTTTAACGCCAATTTAACAAAAAACACATGACAGGTCAGTGACAGATTGCCTCAGTACTGTGAACTCAGCTTGATACCTCAGCGATAAAAGCAACGGCGAATAAATACAGCCGAATAACACTAATCAGCGAATGGACGAGAGGCAAATACATGAGTAAACAACAACACAAATTAACACTCGGTAAACTAGTACGTCATTTGGCAATGGGGCTGGGCGTCACTATCGCAGCCATGTCTGCTCCCATAATGGCAAAGGAAGTTGACCTTTCCGGAAAACGTGTCGAATGGATCGTACCATTCAAAGAAGGCGGCGGCTCTGATACCTGGGCTCGCTTTTACGCGCCGATGCTTTCAAAGCACTTACCCGGTGAGCCGACGGTTGTGATTAAGAACATCCCCGGTGGAGGGTCAACCAAAGGGGCTAACCAATTCCAACGCCGTGCGAAAACCAATGGGCTGAATGTACTCGGGACCTCTGGTTCGACACAGTTTCCGTATTTACTCAACGACAAGCGCGTGAAATACAAATACAAAGATTGGAAAGCGGTATTAGCAACACCCACTGGCGGTGTGTTCTATGTCAGCAAAGATCTAGGGATCAGCTCTGCCGAAGAGTTGGTTGAACTGCGTGGCAAAGAGCTCAAATACGCAAGTCAAGGCGCGACTTCGCTCGACTTAGTTCCTTTGCTAGCACTCGATATCTTAGACATTCCCGTGCAAGCGATTTTCGGCATGAAGGGCCGTGGTGCTGGTCGCCTCGCGTTTGAACGTGGCGAAGTGAATACTGATTATCAAACCAGTGCCGGATACATCAAGAAAGTAATGCCGCTTGTTGAAGAAGGCAAAGCCATTCCTATTATGTCTTGGGGGGTACTGAATGCTGATGGTGAGCTTGAACGAGATCCTACCTTCCCAGATCTGCCCCACTTTGCTGAAGTCTATGAAATGGTTCATGGTAAAAAGCCAGAAGGTCGTGAGTTTAATGTCTGGAAAGCCTTCTTTGTTGCAGGCTTTGCCGCTCAAAAAGGGATTTTCTTACCCAAAGGAACACCGGACGACATAGTGCAAGCGTGGCGTAAAGCGGCTGCCGAGGTGGTGGAATCTGAGGAATACAAACAACGTTCACCACAAGTGCTTGGCCTTTACCCTCAAGCGGTAAATGACAACTCCGCCAAAGCCTTTGAGATAGCACTGAACATTTCTGACGATGACCGCCAATGGGTGCGCGATTGGTTGACCAACAATTACAACGTGCGTTTTTAATTCTCAGCTAACCAAACAGTCAAATACCGATCTTCAAAAAATTAAGGCTCACTTAATCGTATTAAGTGAGCCCTAATTAAACATAGACTTGGCGTTTAATTTCACTAACTGAACTTCAATCGCTTAGTGTTTTCTCAAAATCTACTTTTCGCTCGCTAGAGACTGAAGAGTGGCTAAACTGAACAATGGCGTGTGGAGGCTTAAGTGTGGAAGGTGGAGATGCGTAATAAACGCACCTTCACTTTTGATAAGTCAGGTCTACCTTATACTTAATGACCTAAGCGATTAGCCCAGCGGCAACGACTTATCTATTACCTCATAAAAACGATGAGAGCTAAAATCGCTATTGCTAAGTGACTCTGCCATCGGTTTATCCGCTAAACAGAGATAGCCCATTGACCAATCTTGATATCGACGCTCAAAAACCTCTCCTGTAGAAAGAGTGGTAACGTCATGATGTCGAGGATCTCTCTTAATACGCTCATAGAGGTCATCGATATTGTTTGGTGGACCTTCAATATATTGAATAAAACCATGAGTATGAGTAACCAGTACCCCACTGATATCGACGGCTGAGTTGTGCGACCTCGCGACATTGAGTATCTCGTCTAGATCAACGTTTTTTAATATTGCACTACTTT
Organism: uncultured Vibrio sp.; assembly: GCF_947488985.1. Lineage (GTDB taxonomy): Bacteria > Pseudomonadota > Gammaproteobacteria > Enterobacterales > Vibrionaceae > Vibrio. The sequence goes on along the minus strand of NZ_CANLBV010000066.1, from coordinate 9,286 downwards.
TGTAAATGATATGTTTTAGTTTCGCCATTCTCTTTCATCCATTTTTTATTGAAGTACATATCACTGTCGGCTGATTTAAGCGTTTCAGAAAAATTCTGATTGAGGTTGTACGCCCAGCCCAGACTGAATTCTATGCCTAAACTCTTTAGTTCAATATTAGTTTCGATACGCTCAATGATCGTCGAGACTTTTCCGAGTGCATTGGCGCATAGAACGATAAACTCATCGCCACCGTAGCGAATCACCACATCTGAACTTCTCACGCTGTCTTGAAGCACACCAGAAAACGTGGCAATAATGTCATTGCCATGAGCATGACCAAACACGTCATTATGATGCTTCATGTTATTAATATCGAAAAACATCAGCAGAGTATTCTTATCCATGAATAACTCATCGAGTTTACTGAGATAGTTGAAGTTTCTTAAGCCAGTGAGCTGATCATAGGTATATTCTTCTTCCAATACCTTCTGTTGCTCATTAATTAAATTGAGCCCTACCTTGATACAGGCTTTGATTTGATGAGCATCGGTTAGCTTATCGATTGAGATGTGAATAGCCTGCGTGATCACTTTGAACTTTTCCTGCTCCGCTAAGTTGGAGATGGACCTGATATCATCAAACTTCTGTTTATCGAAGCTATTGTTGACCAACATGTCTAAATATTCATACATCAACGCCGTATCATTAAGCGAATCGCGCTTAATTTTCAGGTTGGACAATTGTCGGTCTAGTATATCGCAATACTCGATTAGCTTGCGCCGATGGGAAGTCATAGTGAATAAAGTGCTACTTTGTTGGCATTAGATTAAGTTTAGGTAAGCATCAATCACTATACAACCTCTTGCCTATTGACTTTGATCACAAACCTAACTTAGCACATCTATGCTGGGGACCCTGTTATTTCAATCTTTGGTTCCCGATCCTTTCGTTACTTTTTCTTAAGTACCTTTTTTATCGCCATTTCGGCCAGTTTCGGCGTCGTCACTTTCAATGCACTGGGTGCCACCTTCTTACCCGCTTTGACTGCTTTATTCAGTTGCCCTTTAACCGATGTGCCTCTTTTCATAGCTTCTAAACGTTGGCGGTTTCTTTGAACATTATTGGCATCAGCGATACGCTCGATCAGCGTCTGCCTTAATGTATCGAAACCAAACTTTACCTTTTCTGGTGCAATCGCCAACGGCAAAGCAATGTCTGGCTGCAACAGTGTTTGATTATATTCGAGCGCTTGAGCAATGATCTTCGCTTTGGCCGATGTTGGATTCTCTAAGTAATACGGCGGCTGCCACTCATCTACAGGCTTTAATCTATCGACTTGATTGACAACTAAGACAACGATCGGCTTCTTACGTGAGATGTTCTCCGCGTCGTCATAGAAAGCATCCAATCTATCTTTCAACTGCTTATCCAAATCACGTGCAGACTGATTGGCTTTAAGTACCCAAAGCACCATATCGGCTTGGGTCATCTCTTTCAGCATTAAGGCTTCAGTTTTAGGATTGCCATCAAGCCCTTGAAGGTCTACTACTCGCACATCATTGCCATCGACAAACGCGTTGTAAACCGTTGAAGTATCCGTTGATGGCAGTACATCCACTTCTGCAATCAGCTCTTGCTTAAGTGCATTAATGATCGAGGATTTCCCTGAACTGGTTTGCCCCACCAGCACAATTCGCACGGGTTCTAACTCTGGAGCAAAGCGTTGTTCATCTAGCTCAGACACATCGGACGCTTTCAGCGCCTCATCTTCAATACTAAAACGTCCGCTATAGAGATCAATCGCCACCGCAGCGACTTCATCTAACAAGGCTTGTTTAGCGGCGTATTGCATGTCATCAACCACACCTCTAGTCATCGATGCGGTCGCTTGCTCTCGACCCAAATCGGAAATGACTTTTATCGGATTCAAATAGAGGTTTTTGAGGTGATTCCCCCAAATAGCGGCCTTAACGATCTTCTGCCCTAGGTCGCCATATTTGTCATAGGCTTCATAGCCCGCTTTAATGTAAGAAACCTTGAGATACTCAATGCCCGGAATATGCTCTCGCACTACCAGTTTGTAACGTCGGCTCACCTCTTCGAACAGCTTTAGCCCTTCAGGAATCGAGAAATCGAGCGATTTCTTATCAAACTTTTTCGCCACAAATTCAAGTACCTTTAAACCGGTTTGATCTAGGTTGCCCCACTCTATGTCGACCATTAATTGTTGGCGTACATGGTGTTTTGAATCATTCCAAATCGACAGTTCTCTTTGAGACCAATCAACCGAGGCCTTAACCAATGCATCGTTAATATCAGCTTTTTTATGTTGTGATTCAGAACTTCCCCTACTAATGTCGTCGCTCTCTTTATTTGAGAAGGGCTCCGTACTGGAAGAGCGGCGTGAAGAATCGCGTGAAGAGCGGCTAGAAATAAACAGAGGAATGGTGAACATCAAGGTACTCACGGCAACTGCAATCGACATTTCGAGTAGGTAACCGTATTTGATCGCCAAGAAGACACCAAAACCCATCATGATAATGCTTGGTAAGATAGCCGAAATCAGGGCAATGCCCCAGCGGCCGCTCGATAGCACCGCCAGTAATCGAAATAGGTTTCTAATTTTCTTCATAGCCCGATGCCGCCTTTCCTTTTTTCAGGGATTCTTTGTAGATCTTCTGCATCTCTTGTTCAGACACTGCTTCGCCTTTGTTCTTATGATAGAAGTAAAAACAAGCCGCGCGCCCTAAACCATAAGAGGTGCCAAAACTCATAGCCGCTGCAGCCACCGCACCTACCGTTTGACCATAAACTGGGATCAGTTTTATCAACTGTCGAGTGCCTAGCTTCATTCCGTATTGCAAAGCAAAGCTGCTTCCAAGTGTGCCTATCAATTCACTGAAGACTCGCTTGTTCCACTCGACCGCATATTGATTCGCCAAGCTATGAAGCATTTTGGCCTGAATCGCAGGTACCGATACCAAACCAACACCTGGAATCAGGTCACTCGCCGCCGCACTGCCTGCATACCAAAGCACTTCGTTTTCTACTTGATCAAAGTTGGCTTCTTCTTGCGTGGAGTGCTCTTTGTCTTGCACCATCATTCCGATCACCGGAAGAATACTGGTCAGCTTTTCTAACAAGCTCTCATAGTTGTAAACCGCTTCGCTGTTAGACGTAGCGTTGTCATCGACTTCAAAATCGACCGCTACCGATTCAACTCCTTTACCCCAAGACTTCTCTACTTGGTTGGTGTTGAACTGAATCTGCCTTGCTCGATCTGTTTCACTGGAAGACAACACCGCCGTATGAACCAGCAACAAGTGTTTAATCTTCTTTTGTTTCTTAATCTTTTTTAGAGCCGCAAGCACAGCAGACTGTTCAGGTTCGTCGGCTTTCATCACCACCACTAACGCATTGCCAGTTTGGCTCACCTGTTCAAGATCTTCTTTGGGATCATAATTCGCTTCACCTAATCCTCGGGTATCAAGAAAGCGCATCACAGGCTTGTCTTGCGGAAACGCATACGACATCGCCGTCATGGTGCAGGGAGCAAAACCATTGCCAACTTCAACAGAAGAATCCCCTGTGACCGCTTGAATAAAGGATGACTTGCCCGCACCCGTTTTGCCCAAAAGCCACAATGTAGGAAGATGCTTGCGCTGATATTCATGGGCCTGAGTAAGGTCTGGGTTCTTACTCGGATTAATGAAGTCTTTTATTTGATCAAACATGTTTAGAGTAGCGCTCGCTTGATGTTGAGGTTCAGGTTAATAGAAAAGTAATACAGGATTATATAACCATAAATTAAACAACGCGTCAGCCTGTAGCAAATCCTTGGCCGTTCAAGGTTCAAGGTTCAAGGTTCAAGGTTCAAAGGTACGGATTCAAAAAAGCATAAAAAAGCCCCAATAGAGATGCGTCTGTTGGGGCTTTCAGGGATGGTAGCTAGAAAATCTATCTAGTCATCCATCTATTTAGCTTTTAGTTTAACTAGCGGCGAATAAGCGACGCTCAACAGATAACTGTAAAGGCTACTTAGTCGTGTTTTCAAGCACGTAATCTGGGCCTGCGGTTTCAGCCGTTACGACCGTCAGTTTTGAAATGTCTGCGCCTGTGCCTTGGTAAGCGTTCATGCCTTTCTCAATCGCCACTTTTGGTAGCTCAACCGAGTAGCCTTCGATCAGCTCTGAGTCGGTCACTTGACCCACATACGTTTCGTCGGTGTAAGTCGCATCCACTAATGGGTAATCATGGGTTGCTCGTACACTAATAAACTCTGGTGATTGCGAGTTATCTACTACATTGTGACGGAAGGCAATATCAACACCAGCATAAATATTTTCAACTTCTGAGTTGTCAAACAGGCTCACACGGTGAGTTTGGTTACCGTAGATAATGCCCCACTCGGTATCGACTAGTGAGTTATTTTCAATCGTGATGTTTTTCGGTGTCCATTGCTTATTCAGCTCTTTGCCTTTCACCGATTGATCTAACTGCTCGCCGTTTGCGACATCAATGATCCCGGTGTTGATCACAATACCGCCACGTAGGTCAGCATTGCCTTCAATCTCACCGTCACGTCCACGAGTGCCAGCAATGTAGTTGTTACGAATCACATGATCTTCATCGTAGATACGAATGCCAGCCGTTAGGTTCTTTTCGTTACCTAAAATCACGTTATTTTCAACACTGTTGCCTTTACCGTGACGCAGTGAAATCAGGGCAGCACTTTGGAAAATCGTATTACCGGAGATAGTGTTACCACCGGATTTAATAGAGATAAGCTCACGCTCACCATCCATATCGATCATTAAGTTGTCGACAAACTGTGAATTTGAATCCCACTGAGATGCTTTCGAGTCACCTATACGGATCGCTTCCCAGCTGTTGCCGTTATAACGAATTGCTTCTTTGATATCCAATTCGTTAAATTGATTCTGTCTCTGATCCATGAAGATGTTATTCGCGATCAAGTGGTTGTCTGGTGTGTCATCTTTTTGTACACCAATCAAAGTACCGCGTTTTTGCTTACCTTCGAAACGGTTGTTGATCACTTTACCGTCTTTACCCCATAGAGAAACCCATAGGTATCTTGGGTATTCAGAGCGACGCTCATCAGGCTCATACGCGTAATCATGGTTAAAGTAGTAGAATGTTGAGTTTTGTAGTGTGTTGCTATTACCCATCATACGTACAGCGCCAAATCTTTCGTTTGGACCACCTTCGGTAAACACTAAACCGTCTAGCGTAATATCGTCACCTTTCAGCTCAAACTGAACCAAGCCAGTCAACCATGCAGCACCTGCTTGCTCGGCTTTAATCGTGATGTTGTTCGCGGTAATAGTGATTTGACCTAAGTTGGCGTATTTGCCGTTAGGGATCACAACTTCGTCACCGTCTTTAAGGTTTTCAAATTGTGTTTTAAGAGCGCTCATTTGCGCTTCTGATGCAACGGCCAGCGTATTGCCATCAACCTCAGTTAAACGGTCACTACTCAAAAGGTAGCTGCGGTCGATTTCGCTAACAGTATGCACGGCTTGTTCAGCGGCGCTGGCAGCAGGTGCCTTATTTTCTTGACCAGTACAGCCAGCAACGAAAGCTAATGTAAACGCGCTAATAATGCTTACTGAAATTAATTTTTTTTTCATCGTACATCTCACATTAAATAATGGATATCAAAATAACGGCCACCTAAATTGGTGGCCGTTGTATTAAGTATACTTGCTAATTTTTATAGCTTACTTTTTGTTTGTCGAGTTTAGCTTTCTGCTGTAGTAACGTCGTCTTGCTGCTCAACTTTGTCATCTACCGCTTTCACAAGAAGTAAACCAACAGCAAAGACAATCAAGCCACACAGAACGAATACCATGCGTCCCCAAATTGGGTTAGGCAGTACGAACATAGTCATCACGCCCACACCCGCTACCGCGATAAGTGAACCCAACATACGGCGTTGCTTGTTATCCAGTTTCTTCTGTTCATTACTTTCAGCAACTAGTGGTGTCGCTAGGTTGTTGAAGAACTTGTCTACGTCTTTCTCACGGTGCTCAGCAAGAGGCTTGTAGAACAGTGTTGATAGTACGAAGAAGCCAGCAGTAAATATGATGTGACCGATAAGGCCGATAGCCACTTTCAGGTCAGCCCACTCACGGCCTGTTAGCTCGTTTAGACCGAACCAGTTTTGAATCATGTCCGCTGTGATAACGAAACCAACGAAGTAAGAAACCACACCACCTACAACTAGCGTGCCCCAACCTGCCCAATCCGGTGTTTTACGGATGAAGAAGCCACAGAATGCTGGAATCGTCATTGGGAAGCCGATCAATGCGCCCACGTACATCATGGTGTCGAAAAGGCTCAGACCTTTAAGAGAGTTGATGAACAGAGCAACCAAGATGATAGCAATACCAAAGAACGTAGACGTTAGCTTAGAAACAACCATTAGCTCTTTTTCTGTCGCTGTAGGGCGAACAATCGGCTCATAGAAGTTCTTAACAAAGATACCTGAGTTACGGTTTAGACCAGAGTCCATTGAAGACATAGTCGCCGCAAACATCGCTGCAATCAGAAGACCAACCATACCCGCTGGCATGTATTCTTCAACAAAGTATAGATAAGCGAAGTCAGCTGCTTTGCTGCCTGCCTCTGGGTAAGCTGCAGCTAGATCAACACCTTGACCCGCCATGAACCATGAAGGCATGAACCAAATAATTGGACCAAGCGTCATCAGTATACATGCAAGCAATGCTGCTTTACGTGCGTTATTTGAATCTTTCGCCGCTAGGTAACGGTAAGAGTTCAGCATGTTGTTGGTAATACTGAACTGCTTCAAGAAGATGAATACAGCCCAGATGCTGAAGATGCTCATGTAGTTAAGGTTGTCACCCGTGATGAACGAATCCGTTGGGAAGTCGCTAATGATTTGCGTAACACCGCCACCGTGGTAAATAGCAACAACTGCACATGTCACCGTTACCGCCATGATGATCACCATCTGCATAAAGTCAGATGCGATTACCGCCCAAGAGCCACCCGTCACTGACATGACTAGTACAACCAGACCCGTTAGGATAATCGTTGTTGTCATATCAAAGCCGAAGATACCCGATGCGATGATCGCTAGACCATTCAACCAGATACCTGCAGAGATAACGCTGTTTGGCATACCAGACCAAGTGAATACTTGCTCATTAACTTTACCAAAACGCATACGAATCGCTTCAATTACCGTCACAACACGTAGTTGGCGGAATTTAGGAGCGAAGTAAAGGTAGTTCATTAGGTAACCGAACGCGTTAGCGATGAAGATAATCGCTACCGCAAAACCATCGGTAAAAGCTTTACCTGCGGCACCGGTAAATGTCCACGCACTGAACTGAGTCATAAATGCCGTAGCACCTACCATCCACCACAGCATGTTACCTCCCCCACGGAAGTAGTCGCTTGTTGTACTTGTAAATGTTCTGAACATCCACCCTATCGCAATTAAGAATAGGAAGTAGATGCCAACAATAAGCGTATTGAGTTCCATCTTTAGACCTTTTATTTATGTTTTGTTGGGGGCACTATAGATAGATGATAGATATATTTGTACTACAATAATTTAAATACGTGACGATGATCTTAGACTCTACTGACTAATTAGTAACACAAGTGATCAAGTTCAAATTTGTACGACTTTTAAGAACACTCCACTCGCTAATAATTAGAAAATCAGCCAAAAATAATCAGAAAAAGCCAAAACATGGTGCCGTCCTACTTAAAACCGGTATAATCTGGTTAAATATCAATCAGCTCAATAATAATTTTCTCAAAAATGTCGTTAATAAGCGCTCGATTCATATATCCACCAAATGCATCCCCAAAACTCATTTGTCGTACAAATTCTCATTTTGCTTAACATCTAATATTAAATAAAATGGTTCGAGCCACAGGCAATGACATTAAGTGAAAGTCGACAAAAATAGCGTTGACCTTTTCGTCGTTCCCCTATTTAAAGCCGCTGCTGGACATTGGTTTCTTTACACTCGATGTACGTAAAGAAGTGAATTGGCTTTGCATCCAATTCACAGTTAATCTTCATAATCATTTCGTCGCTATGCAACATCACTTCTATTAACTACACTTATCTCGCAACCCATTGTTACGGTAATGTTAATGGAAGTTGAGAATGACAATCTCTATGACGAAGCTAAACTGACCTCGCAAAACTCACCGCTACCCAATCGTGCTAATGCGACTATTGGTCGCTATGTGGTACTCGCGGTACTGTACTTTGTAACGGTATACTTGTTTTTTGTACAGGGCTCTAAACACCAACCCTCAACACTGTGGGCTCCAGCTGGCATCGCGTTAGCAGGTTGTCTAATATGGCAATATCGCTTTTTGCCTGTCGTTCTGGTTGGTTCCATCGCTGTCAGCCTTGCGATTCAAAAAGTACACCTTAATAGTCTCGACTCATTTTCGATATCGTTAGCTCTTGGACTGGGGTTAGTTTCCACCTTCCAATCTTGGATTAACTATCGTTTGATTGAACATTTATCGCTCGACATTACTAATGCCCCTTGTTTACGCAAAGTGGCGACTTTCATTGGTGTTGCTCTTGTTTGCTGCTTTTTTGGTGGCTTAGCGACCAATATCCTATATCAAGAATTTGTGACTGGTCACCATGGGGGCTCCTATTGGTCAAACATGGCTATCTTATGGCTTGGTAACTTCTTGGGCGTTATCATTATTACTCCCATCTTATTGGTTATTTTTCACTCTTCACATCACTTTGTCCAAACATTACCGCAATCAAGAGCACTCGTGATCCCTTTGATACTGTTACTGCTGACACTGGCTATTATTCAAAAATATACGAATGAATTTGTGCAAAATAAAATACACCATCAAATTCAAGTGCGTTCGGAATTGGTTGAAAAGTCACTCAATCATCAATTAGAAAATTATCTGGATTCATTGTCATCACTCGCGATGAAACTTTCAGGGAATGAAGACATCACACAAAAAGAATTTAGACAAATTGCCTTACCTCTCATCGAGCAAAATCAGGGGATAAGAGCGCTATCATGGAACCCCATCATAGAATCGGACCAAGTATCGGCATTTGAACAAAACGTAGACCATGATGCTTCTAGCACGTTTAAAGTCAGAGGGGACCCACTGCATACAAACGATCCACTGGTGGTCGTAAAATGGATTGAGCCATTTGCAGCAAATATAAAAGGTTCATCGCGGATTAGCGGGAACTAAAAACAAAAACGGTAGTAAGTGATATGGTTTAGTCGCCAAACAAAAA
>NZ_CANLBV010000065.1 GCF_947488985.1 uncultured Vibrio sp. | reverse complement strand
TTACTTTTGGCAAAGCAAATTATAACTCTTTACCATGCTATTCAAAAAACACTCACGAAAGATCAACACGCCCTAGTTACTGTTTTCAGCTTCGGCGCTACTCTTGCCCAAAACTGGAGCAATAATAGCGCCACGCATTAATATAGTGAAAGGGTCGCACCATTATGGTGCGACCTTTTTTTGTTATTATGCTTTAATTTGTATATTATCCTTTTAAAACAATAACTTAAATTCATGGCACGCAACTTGGATTGTAATAAGTGAATCGCCGGATTAAGTGAAGAATTTGAGGAAAGAGTATGAAATTAATAAATGCAATTGTTAAGCCATTCAAATTAGATGATGTACGCGAAGCGCTCTCTGATGTGGGTATTGAAGGTATGACGGTTTCTGAGGTCAAAGGTTTTGGTCGTCAGAAGGGACACACTGAATTATACCGTGGTGCAGAATACCAAGTTGATTTCTTACCAAAGGTAAAGCTGGAAATTGCCACTCAAGCTGAAAACGTTGATCGTGTTGTTGAAGCGATTAGCCAAGCTGCTCACACCGGGAAAATTGGTGACGGTAAAATTTTTGTGTACGACTTAAGCCAAGCGGTGCGAATCCGTACGGGTGAAATGGACGCTGAAGCACTTTAAAGAATTACAAGGATTGGAGACTTTAATATGGAACTTACAACGACAGTAACGGAACTACGTTACGCACTAGACACTTTTTTCTTCCTCATTTCAGGTGCGTTAGTCATGTGGATGGCAGCTGGCTTTGCAATGCTAGAAGCAGGCCTAGTCCGTTCAAAAAATACTACAGAGATTTTAACTAAGAACATTTGTTTGTACGCCATCGCTTGTACCACTTTCTTGCTGGTTGGTTACAACATAATGTATGTAGATAACGGTGAAGGCGGTTGGTTACCTTCATTTGGTGCGCTAATTGGTACTCAGGGTGAAGGCGCAGACCATTCACTAGAGTCTGACTTCTTCTTCCAAGTGGTATTCGTTGCAACGGCAATGTCAGTTGTATCTGGCGCTGTGGCAGAGCGTATGAAGCTTTGGTCATTCCTTATCTTCTCTGTTGTACTAACGGCGTTCATCTACCCAATGGAGGGTTACTGGACTTGGGGTGGTGGTTTCCTAGCAGAAGCAGGTTTCAGTGATTTCGCGGGCTCTGGTATCGTACACATGGCGGGTGCAGCAGCTGCGTTAGCCGGTGTTCTACTATTGGGTGCACGTAAAGGTAAATATGGTAAGAACGGTGAAATCTACCCGATTCCTGGTTCAAACATGCCACTTGCAACGCTAGGTACATTTATCCTTTGGTTCGGCTGGTTCGGTTTCAACGGCGGTTCTCAGCTAATGGTATCGGATTTCGAGAACGCAACAGCAGTTGGTCAAATCTTCCTTAACACCAATGCAGCAGCAGCGGCTGGTGCAATTGCAGCGCTGCTTGTATGTAAAACAACGTGGGGCAAAGCTGACCTAACAATGATTCTTAACGGCGCGTTAGCGGGTCTAGTCGCTATCACAGCTGATCCTCTATCACCATCACCACTATTTGCTGTAGCGATTGGTTCGGTATCTGGTGCGCTTGTTGTATTCAGTATCATTGCTCTCGACAAAGCTAAGATTGATGATCCAGTTGGTGCTATCTCAGTACACGGTGTATGTGGTTTCTTCGGTCTAATGGCTGTGCCACTAAGCAACGGCGATGCGACATTTGGTGCTCAACTACTGGGTGCTGCAGTTATCTTTGCATGGGTATTTGGCGCGAGCCTTGTAGTATGGGCTGTACTGAAAGCAACTATCGGTATCCGTGTTAGTGAGGATGAAGAACTTGAAGGTATGGACGTACACGATTGTGGTGTCGGCGCTTACCCTGAGTTTGTATCAGTAAAATAATGCCTATTCACTGCTTGCCTAGATAGATTAAGCAGTGCGAACAAACCCCTACAACTTCTGGTTGTAGGGGTTTTTTGTATGTACGGCATAATATTATTGGGTGGAGTCATTACAGGAGCTTCGTTTAGGCGTTGAAAGAAGGGGTTAGTGCCGAAGTGATTTGTTACGGTAAATGATAAATGATAAGGGAAACGGGCCGATGAGCGTGTTTTTTGGGTTGTTGATGTTGTAATTATGTTAACAATAAATATAATAACGCAACTGATAGGTATTATCATTTCTATATAAGGATTTTACAATGAAAAAACTGCTAACACTTTCAGCTCTAGCATGCAGTGTCATTGCCCCGGCAGCAATGGCGGCGGAAGAAGTAAACGTATACTCTTACCGTCAACCTTTCCTTGTTGAGCCAATGTTCAAGGAGTTCACCAAAGAGACTGGCATTAAAGTGAACGTAAAGTTTGCGAAGAAAGGTTTAGCAGAAAAGTTAGCTCAAGAGGGTGAATACAGCCCAGCTGACGTCATTCTTACGACGGATATTAGCCGACTTGCAGAGCTGACCAACAAAGGTCTGGTTCAGCCAGTAAACAGCGACGTTATTGAAAGCAATGTACCAGCGCAATATCAAGATAAAGAAAACGAATGGTTTGCTCTAACACTGCGCAGCCGTAATGTTTACTCTTCACGTGATCGCGTGGGTAAGCTTGGCAACGAATTCAATTACTCAGATCTCGTCAATCCAGAATACAAAGGCAAAATCTGTACTCGTAGCGGTAAGCATCCATACAATGTTTCTCTCGTTTCTTCGATGATCGCACACCATGGTGAAGCGGAAACGAAAGCATGGCTAGAAGGCGTAAAAGCCAACCTAGCACGCAAACCTCAGGGCAATGATCGCGCTCAAGTTAAAGCGATTAAAGAGGGGCTATGTGATGTGGCGCTTGGTAACAGCTACTACCTAGGTAAGATGGTTAATGATAAAGAGCAGAAAGCATGGGCTGACTCTGTTTACATTAATTTCCCGGGACAAGATGCGCAAGGTACTCACGTCAATATCTCTGGTATGGCGATGGCGAAGTACTCTCCGAACCCAGAAAGTGCAGTAAAGCTGATGGAATTCTTAACGGATGATGTCGCGCAGAAAATGTACGCAGAAGTGAACTATGAATACCCAGTCAAAGAAGGCGTTGAGCGCTCTGAGCTGGTGGCTTCTTGGGGAGACTTCAAAGCCGATACGCTCTCTCTTGACGAGATTGCAGACCACCACGCTGCCGCAATCAAGTTATTAGATGAAGTGAAGTTCGACCTATAATTTATTGATACAGGCTTTCGCCCGCATCTCATGACAACCTCAAGTCGGCGCTGCTCAGTCACTTGGGGTTGTTTGCTTTTTGAAGCCCCCTTTTTACTCGAATGTTTCCTTGAGTTATGAATGCCTTACCTTGAAGTCATTACCGTATATGGGTATAAATACCTTCACCATTAAAAGGATATTAGATGTATTTGCAAATGCATTTGTGTGTCGCGCAACTTCGTTGTAGTTAGTCGATGAAAGAAAAAAATTACTTATGGAATACCAGTAGTGGCGCGATCGCTGTGCTGTTGGTACTACCAATATTAGCGATTTTCACAACCGCTGTTGGAGAAACGGATGAGCTATTTGCTCATTTGATGTCCACAGTCATGCCGACTTATGCGTATAACACAGTGGTTTTAGTGCTAGGAACCATGGTGTTGTCTCTGTTTTTGGGTATTCCCTCTGCTTGGATTATGGCGATGTGCCGAGTTCCCGGAGAGCGGGTGTTACAATGGGCGCTTGTTTTACCACTGGCTATGCCAGCCTATATTGTTGGCTACATTTTTACGGATTGGTTCGACTTTGCGGGACCAGTGCAAATTTTGCTACGAGATCTTACCGGGTGGGGAGCTGGGGAATATTGGTTCCCAGACATTAGAACTCTAGCGGGCGCCATTGTTGTTTTGTCCCTCGTCCTTTATCCCTATATTTATTTGTTGTGTCGTGCGGCTTTTATGGAGCAAAACGTTTCTCTATTGCAATCGGCTCGGTTACTTAAATGCTCGCCTTGGCAAAGCTTTCGTCGTATTTCATTACCGCTGGTTCGTCCATCAATGGCGGTCGGTCTTTCTCTCGTCGCAATGGAAACCATCGGTGATTTTGGTACCGTCAGCTACTTTGCTGTCAACACGTTAACGACTGCGGTCTACGATACCTGGTTAGGTTATTCCAGCTTAACCGCAGCGGCGAAAATCTCGGCAATCATGCTGGTTATTGTGATTCTTTTATTGAGTTCAGAGCGATACAGCCGTCGTAAACAAAAATTATTCCAAAATCAATTCAGCAGCCGTGAAGACTTTCGATACGAGTTATCTGGGTGGAAAAAATGGTTGGCTCTATCTTGGTGTTGGGGATTAGTGTGCGTGGCATTCTTATTCCCTCTTGGGCAGTTGATGATTTATGCCTACACATACTTCGCGCAAAGCTGGACGCCAGAATTCAGAGAGTACGCGGTGAATAGCCTAGTAGTTTCGATTGTCGCTGCGATCATTGCTGTGCTTGTCGCTTTGATTGTGAACTTTAATCAGCGCGTGAGCCCAAGCAAGAAAAGCCAAGCTAGTGTTCGCCTCGCCTCAATGGGCTATGCTGTTCCCGGAACCGTACTCGCCATTGGTGTGATGGTGCCTGTGTTATTTATGGATCACTTGGTCAATGACATTGCAAAAGTGATGGAGTGGGGGCGACCGGGTTTGATCTTCTCTGGCTCCGTGTTTGCGCTGATCTTTGCCATGGTGGTTCGATTCTCAGCGGTTGCGATTGGCAGCATTGAGAGCAGTTTAAGTAAGGTTTCGCCTTCGCTTGATATGGCATCCAAGACCATGGGCTGTAATACCAACCAAATGCTACGCCGAGTTCATCTGCCATTGATCAAGCGCGGCGCACTGATTGCGGCACTTTTGGTCTTTATCGAGTCGATGAAAGAGCTCAATGCCGCCTTACTGTTAAGGCCTTTTAACTTTGAAACCTTGGCAACCTACGTTTTTAACTATGCTTCAGATGAGCATCTAGAACTGGCCGCAATGCCTGCGGTGTTGCTGGTATGTGTTGGCCTCATTCCTTTGGTTATCGTCAATCGTTCTTTGGAGCAGAAATACTAATGAGCTGTGCATTATCCATTAAAGATCTCACCTGTAAATATGAGCTGCAGACGGTATTAGAATCTCTGTCGTTAAACGTCGAGCATGGTGAGATTGTCTGTTTGCTAGGTGCGAGTGGTTGCGGTAAAACAACACTGCTCAAAGCGATTGCAGGTCTGCTTCCCTTGAGCAGTGGCGTGATGAGTTTGAATAATCAAGTCATCGATGATGGTAGCAATTGGATGCCGCCAGAGCAGCGCAACATTGGGATGATTTTCCAAGATTACGCCTTGTTCCCGCACCTAACAGTCAACCAAAATGTTGGCTTTGGACTAAAGGACCTTGCTGATTGGCAAAAGAAACAGAAGGTTCAAGAGATGCTTGAGTTGGTTCACCTTGCTCAATATGGTGATCGTTATCCTCATCAGCTGTCTGGTGGGCAGCAACAACGTGTCGCGATTGCTCGTTCTCTGGCGTATAAGCCCGATCTACTGCTGTTGGATGAACCTTTCTCGAACATCGATACTCAGGTTCGTCATGAGCTGATTGCTCAGATCCGTAAGATTTTTAAGAAGCAGGGGGTCACGGCTATTTTTGTAACCCACAGCCGTGAAGAGGCGTTTGCTTTTGCTGATAAGATGGCGGTAATGAATCACGGTGTGATTGAGCAATACGGTTCAGCGTCAGAGTTGTACTTCCATCCATCCAGTCAGTTTGTTGCTGACTTCTTAGGTGGTGGCAGTTATTTGAGTGCAAAACGCATTTCAAGCCATGAATTTGCAACAAGCTTAGGTCTGATTGAGGCCAAAGCACAAACTCAGATAACAGTGGGAGCGGAATGTGCATTGCTATTAAGGCCTCAACATATTGTGGCGACTCATGATGTAGAGAGTAATCTGTCGGTACTGGAGCAGCAATTCATGGGCGATCACTGCCGTTATGTGATTGAAGCCAATGGTCAAAAATTGCTAGCGACCTCTTCAGAGGCCCTTGAGGTCGGCATGCCAGTCACAGTCAAAGTCGATACCAAAGGTGTGTTAGCGTTTTAGCTTACAAGGCCGTAGATGCAGATATAGCTACAGATACAACTCATTGACTATCAAACATAAAAAAGCCCAGTACTGTAACGCGCTGGGCAATATAGGGGTTAACAAGGCAGTGATTTGTTTGATCCCATATCAATACAACCGAACTCTATAATTACAGAGAGAGGAAGTCTTTCATTTCTTGAAGAACCTGTTCTGCAGTGTCTTTATCTTCCATTTCAGCGAAGATTCGTAATAACGGCTCTGTTCCTGAGAAACGAGCAATCACCCAGCCACCATTTTTAAAGTATACTTTGGCACCATCTTCATAGCTGACTTTTTCGATTTCATATTTAAATTCAGGCAGTTGCTTATCGACGTAGATCTTGCTGTAGAGCGCTTCTTTCTCTGAAGGCTTAAACTGACAATCTCCTTCTGCCGTATAGGCATAGCCATATTTAGAGTAGATTTCATCAAGTAATTCAGACAGTTTTTTGCCTGTTACACTGATCATCTCCACCAGTAAGCTTGAAGCAAATACGCCATCTTTGCCTTTGATGTGACCACGAATAGTTAAGCCACCCGAACTTTCACCACCAATCAGTGAGTCATCAGCTTCCATTTGCGAGCTGATATGCTTAAAGCCTACCGGAACCTCAAAGCTCTTTTCACCATGATCCGCCGCGACTTTGTCTAGCAGGTGGGTGGTTGCGATGTTGCGAACCACAGACCCTTTCCAGCCTTTGTATTCCAGTAAGTAGTAGTAAAGCAGTAGTAACACTTCATTAGGGTGAATGAAGTGGCCTTTCTCATCGATGATCCCCAAACGGTCGGCATCACCATCGGTACCGATACCAATATCGTAACCTTCTGCTGCGACTAAGTGCTTCAAGCGATATAAAGTAGCGGCACTCGGAGAAGGCATTAAACCGCCGAAGTCTGGGTTTTTACCATCGTTGATCACGTCGACATCACAGCGAGCGCTGATCAAAACAGTTTGCAGTGCGTTCTTCGCAACACCAAACATCGGGTCGATCAGCACACGTAGGTTAGCTTGTTTAATCGATTCGATATCAATCGCATTAATGATCGAGTCAACAAAGGCGTTCATCGGGTTAATGATTTCGATCTCTTTGTCGTTCAATGCCTGTTCAAAATCGACTCTTACGATATCTTCACTGGTCAGTGTTGAAATTTGTTGTTCGATCTTTTCTGTGATGATCTCATCTGCATCACGGCCACCTTCAATGAAAACCTTGATGCCGTTATAGTCTGCAGGGTTATGAGAAGCGGTAATACATGCCGAATAGATGCAGCCCATCTCTTTTGCTTGGAACATCACGATAGGCGTTGGAACAAACTTATCTATAAAGCTGACTTTAATGCCATTCGCGGCCAGTACTTCAGCAAACCAGCAGGCCGCTTTGTCAGAAAGGAAGCGGCGGTCATAGCCAATCACAAAACCGTTTTCGGCGGCATTTTCATTATTGATGATGTTAGCGAGTGCTTGCGCTACCAAGCGAACGTTTTCTCTGGTGAACTCTTCACCGATAAATGCGCGCCAGCCACCTGTACCAAATTTAATCATTAGAAAATCCTTTTAGTCACTTGTATCAAGCCAATAACGACTTGATACAAGTGGTTTTTGTCAAATTGAGCGACTAGCCGAGAACAACGATAACATCGTTAACGCTGCCTTCAGCTTGGACTGGGATTGCACCATCTACTTGCTCACCGTTGATGGTGATAGAGGCGACACCCTTGCTTACTGCATTCGGGTTTTGTACTTTTATGTTGTACGTTGCACCGCGCCATTGACGAGTTACCTCGAATTCTGGCCACTCAGTAGGGATACAAGGATCAACCGTTAGACCTTCAAAACCAGTGCGTACACCAAGGATGAAGTTGGTTACCGCAAAGTATGCCCAGCCCGATGTGCCTGTTAACCAAGGGTGGTTGGCACGTCCATGGTCTTGGTGATCTTTACCCATGATGAACTGCACGTACGAGTAAGGTTCAGCGTAACGTGTTTCAATCATGTCGTTTTGGTTGTACGGGTTCAGTGCGTCGTAGAACTTCATCGCACGGTCACCACGCCCCAGTTTCGCTTCTGCGACCCAAGCCCAAGGGTTTGGATGAGAGAAGATAGCGCCGTTCTCTTTTACGCCTTGATATACGCGAGTCACAAAGCCGATATCATCGTTTGGTGTTGCGAATGATGGAGAGTTTAGGTGTAGGCCGTATTCAGAGAACAGGTTCTCATCAACCGCATCCATCGCTTTCTCACCACGCTCTTGCGAGACTGCGCCAGAGAGTACCGCTAGTGTGTTTGACTCAAGGTGCACACGACCTTCAGCTTGTTGCGCAGTACCGATCTTGTCGCCATCTTTAGTCAGGCCACGGATGTACCAGCCACCCTCGTCGTCCCAAAGGTGTGTTTCACACGCTTCGCGAACGTTAGCCGCCATTTCAGTGTATTTTTCAACGTCAGCGCTGTTTTTGCGGAATTTAGCGAGATCTAAGAACTCTTGTAGCGCCCAGAAATGCAGGAATGAAACCATTGAAGATTCACCGCCACCTAGGTTCAAACAGTCATTCCAGTCAGCGCGTAGGCCTTTACAGATACCTGTTTGCCCCACGTATTTCGCCGAGAAGTTCAGTGCCGCTTTCATGTGCTCGTAAACGGTTGCTTCGCCACCGTCTGCGTATGGAATCACTTCGTCAAAGAAATCATGTTCACCGGTTTCCATCACGTACTTGATGATGGTTGGAACTATCCATAGGTGATCATCCGAGCAGGTATCTTCAATGCCGTGGATCTTGTCGTCATCTGACGGTGTTGGAACAACCGTTGGCGATTTTGAAGGCTCAACGTCGGCTTTTTCTGGATCGAACCAGTCTGGATCGAATAAGTGCAGACCGTAGCCTGCTTTCACTTGGCCGCGAAGCAGATCAATAATGCGTTTCTTGGTCATTTCAGGGTTAGCGTGCGGTACTGAGATCGCATCTTGCGCAGTATCGCGGTAACCAAGACCAGTACGACCACCGACTTCGATGAATGACGCAAAGCGCGACCACACCACACAGGTTTCCGCTTGGTACAGCGTCCATGTGTTGATCATGGTGTCTAAGCCTTCGTTTGGCGACTTAACTTGGAACTTGTTACAACGCTCGTCCCAGTGATCTTTGATGCCTTGGAAAGCCGCATCGACGTTGGCTGTATCTTGGTATTTTTCACGCAGACGTTCGCCGTTACCTTTACCGATACCGAGTACGTAGGCAAAGCGAACTTCTTCACCTGGTTGAATGGTAAATTGCTTATGCAGTGAACCGCAGTGGTTGTAACAGGTTTGAGCGCTGTTAGAACATTTACCGTTTTCAACCGCAATTGGGTTAGCTTCATCACGGTACATGCCAAGGAAATTGTCACGTTGACCGTCGTAGCTGTCTGGAGAAAAGGTTGACGCTAGGTAGTAGAAGCCTTCAACCTCATTGGTGTTGTAGTACAGGTCGTATTCCAACACACCTTCTTGATAAGAGGTACCCGCAGAATACAGAGACATCTGATGGTTCTGGTTATCCGATTGAATATGGCTGAAAGAGAACTCAACAAATGAGAAAGTGCTGATGGTTCGTGGCTTGTCCGTGTTGTTCTTCAGTACCACATCCCACACTTCTGCATCTTCGCCTTTTGGTACGAATAGTGTTTTAGTGGCGGTAATGCCGCTGTATTCACATTTGAATTTTGAGTATGACAGACCATGACGAACTTCGTAGTTCGCTTCATCTAGGCTTTTTGCCACTGGCTGCCAAGAGATAGACCAGTAATCACCGGTTTCATCGTCACGCAGGTAAACATAATGTCCCGGGCGATCGAAGGTGCCGTTCGGACGGAACTTCGTAACACGGTTGTATTCCGGAGAATTGTAGAACGAGTAGCCGCCCGCATTGTGCGAAATCACGGTACAAAACTTTTCAGTACCTAGGTAGTTTGTCCAAGGTGCTGGTACATCAGGGCGAGTGATGACGTATTCGCGATTGTCGTTATCGAAATAGCCGTATTTCATTGTCATTTCCTTTTTAACAAACTGCATCTATGCAGCTAATTTTCAAATAGTGATGCTGAGTCTTGTGTGACTGAGCACTTGAATCTGGGTAAGCAAGCACTCGCATGAGTGTGCTTGGGTGTTGTGTTATTTCGTTTTCCAAGGGTTGCGGTAGTCAACATTAAGCCTGTCGAGTAATGGCAAGTGACCTTTCAGGCGAGACAAGTAATCTAGCCAGTTTCGGTTGTTTTTATGTGTCCAGCATCCTTCAGCTAACGCACTGATCCTAGGGAATACCATGTAATCCATACGCTTCTGGTTAGTGACGATCTCACACCATAGCGCACACTGAATGCCTTGAATTCGTTTACGAATTGGGTCGCTGTCTGATATCTCAGCAAGCGCTTCATAGGTATAAGCTTGTTCTAATGGAATCACGGCAGCCCAATCGACGCCCGGCTCTTCCGGTGCATAATTTTGGGTCATGTCGAGGTAGGTAAATTGTGCAGGTTGCAGCACGACATCAAAGCCTTGGCGCGCGCAATTGACGGCTGCTTCTTCACTTAACCATGAGTAGATGATGGTCTCTTTGCTGACCTTGTTACCGTGTTGTGCTTCTTCCCAGCCCACCATACGCTTACCGAGTTGTTTGAGCTTTTGCTCGGCGTAGCGGAATAGATGACCTTGTAAGTCTTTGCTGTCTTGGTATTGATGCTTTTTCATTAATGCTTGAGCCGCAGGGCTCTGGGTCCACACACCAATCGGCACTTCATCTGCACCCATGTGAATCCATTCACTAGGAAAGAGCGCTGCGACTTCTTCAATGACGGCATCAAGGAATTGATAAGTCCCCGGTAAACCTGGGTTGAGTACATTGTCGTTGTAGTGCTGAATACTCTTGTATTGGGTGGTATCAGCTTGCTCGACCAACATCTCAGGCAGCGACTTTATCGCGGCGCGACAGTGGCCCGGAATATCGATTTCAGGGATCACCATAATGCTGCGTTGCTCTGCGTATTCAATGACTTCACGAATCTGTTGCTGTGTATAGAAGCCGCCATAGTTGTCAGCAATGTGGCTGTATTGAGGTTCGAGTGCATGACCAGGACCACGCCAAGCGCCAATTTCAGTGAGCTGAGGCAGGCTCTTAATCTCTATTCTCCAACCTTCATCGTCGGTTAAATGCCAATGAAAAACGTTGAACTTGTAGTGCGCCAGTTGGTTAATCAAACGCTTTACTTGCTCGACCGAATGGAAGTGGCGAGCACAGTCGAGCATCATACCTCGGTATTTAAAGCGGGGTTGATCGGCTATCTGACAGCATGCAATGGAGAAGTTTTCTGCGTCCTGCTGTTGAACTAATTGAATCAAGCTTGCAACAGCATGTGTGAAGCCAGACTGACTGCCAGACTCAACAATAACCTGATGTGAGGTGCTGGTGAGCTTGTATTCGGCTTCATCTAAAATCGGATTGCTGCGAAATACAATGTCGCCGCTTTCATCTTTTGATAGTTCAGCTGAAAGAGGCAGCTCAAAGGTGGTAAGCAACTCTTGCTGCAGCCAAGCCGCAGCTTTGTTGGCGCGCAGAGACTGAACCTCAATCTTGCATTCACTGCTTAGTGAGAAGTGACCTTGTTGCAGCTTGATCTGATTCGGTTGAGGGATCAACGCCACTTCAGCCGCAGTAACTTGCGGGATTTGATTGCGTTCACGGTATGGAGAGGCCAGCACTATCGGTGAGATCGCAACAGGCAGTACCGATGCTTTTCCTTGGTGATGCGATTGGATAAAGGCATCATTGAGACCGTCAGAATAAAAGCGCAGTGGGGCACTTTGAATACTGAATTCAAAGTAGTAGTGATTATTGGCCTTTAACACTGGTGAATTGGGTTTGAACGAGCAGTAGCTTCCAACTTGAGTCAGTTCACCTTGCGATAAACTTTCAGGAAGAATTAAGCGGTCAAAAGCAAAATGCAGTGACCAAGCTCTGACGTCGAAATCGCTTAAGTTATGGACGGTAAGGCCAAATCGGCAGCTGTGCTTTTGTTCAGACAGAACCGCTAAATCGATGCGATAATTCATATAACTTTCCTGCTAAGCCTGTTGATATAAGTTGTGTGGTGATGGTTTAGCCAGCATCTTTGCGCTATCCATAGCTAAGGAGTAAAGCGTCATGATTATTGCTCCTTACATTGTGCGATGAAGTTGAATTGCGCCGCTGTTGCCAGTAAGTACCACGCGCCATGAGGAATCCATTGTTCGCCCCAGCGCCAGTTTTGTAGCATGTCATCCTTTTGAGAGGGTGGGTTGAACGCGATGTCTTGCTCATCTTCAAAGCCAGCAGTAATGCCGTTGCAGATGCCACCTTTAGCATTGAAGAAACCAAGCTGTGGTAGGTAGTCAGGGGTGTTATGACCGTGACCATCGAGCATGCACATGTGATATGGATTAAGACCTAAGATCCAATCTAGGCTGTTCTGTGAAAGCTGAATAAGACGCTTTTGTAGAGCGGCATCTGTAATATGCGGTTGGGCTAAATAGGCCATGGTTGCGATTGAGCCAAGGCGCGCATTCTCGCCTTGCCACCAGTAACCGGTTTCGTTCTGTTGAGCCACGAAGAAGGCATCGCGTTTGTCACCATCGACAGATTTAACGTATTGTCTTGGGTAGCCAAACGGGTTAGTCACTTTGTCGGTAATGTTGATTTCGAATTGGCAAGCTTGTTCAACAGCTGTGCGAGCCTGTTCTTTTAATTTAGTATCGGTTTCATTGTCGATGTATTCACACAGTGCAATCACCGGCAGACCCGCTTCTGCGGCATGGAAATAGGGGCGAGAACCATCAGAGTTTGCTGACCAGAAATGCGCAAAGGAATCATCAGATTGCTGGCGAGCGATCAAACGCTTAGCCCAGATCCTTGCTTCTGATAAATATTGTTGGTCTTGTGTCACTCGATATAGTTCATTGGCAGCGAGTAGCGCACAATATTCATCGATGATGTTCTCTTCACCATCGTTTAGATACTGGAGGTTGTACTCTTTTAGGTGCCAATAACCCTTAACGGCTGTCTCAAGGTACGTGTGGCTCGAGTAGCCACCTGAGATTTCAAGCTCAGAAGCGGCGGCTAATGCTGCAATCGCAATGCCTGCTCCTTGTCGAAAGCCCGCTTGCAAGTCAGTGGATTTATGGCCTTCTTGAGTGGCGTAGGCACAGATGTCACGCTGAGCAATGTCTTTACTCCACTTATCAAATACCGTCATGTAAAAGTACCCTGCAGCGTCTTGCATACGCACTAAGAAGTCGGCACCGAATAGGGCTTCTTCCGTTAAGCGAGTCATAGAGAATTTCGGGAACTCAGGGTTATTTTGGGTCAAGCGCACGCTTTTAAGCATGTTCCAAACCACCATCGGAATTTGCTGTGGGTTGAGGTAGTTAGCATAAGAGAGATGGCTAAAATATTTACTAACATCACCAGACGCATCGTACCAACCGCCATGGACATCGACGTATCTGTTTGTGCCAAGGATCTGTGCTTGGCGATCTTTTTTATCGAAAATGCCACCGCTACGTTGCGACTTGAAGTAGTGCAGTACATCAGAAAACGTATGCTTCATTAAGAGGTTGCTACCAATCTCAAAAACTTCTGAACGCAGATTGTCCAAGCGCAGGTAGTAGCGACCGGAGTTGGTGACTGAGCTGAAATCGATAGTAAAGAATTGTCCTTGATGCCAATTGGCGACGCGGCCTTGCTTCACCACATCAAAACTTCCGACAGTCATATGATTATCGGCACAAACCAATAAAGCAGTTGTGCTCGATAGACGATCCTTCTTGGTTTGCAAGATAGCCTGCTTTGGACCTGTGGATTCATAGCCAATATGGTTGGTTAATAACAGCATCAATATTCTCCGACAGTCCTAACTTCTATTGGTTAGGTACTTGAATTTTTTGGATATAAATAGTTAGGGTCGCTAGACCCTAACTTAGGCTTAATGGTTAACTTTCGTGTAGGTAACAACGTACAAAGTGGTTATCCGCTAGCTGAGTCACTCCAGGTAGCTGTTCTTTACACTTGTCCATCGCATGAGTACAACGGCCAGCAAAAGGGCAACCTGCTGATTCTGGTGTCCACAGCGGAATCTCGCCTTTGTTACCAGCCAGTTTTTCATGGATCGACTTTTTAGGATCGGGAACTGCAGAAACCAAAAGTTGGGTATAAGGGTGTTGAGGATTGGCGATCACATCATCGGTATCCCCCCATTCCACCATATGTCCCACGTACATCACCGAAAGGTCTTCTGCGATATAACGAGCAGTAGCGATATCGTGAGTGATGTAAAGCAGAGACATTTGCTTCTCAAACTTCATCTCTTCCATTAGGTTTAAAACACCCGCACGGATCGATACATCAAGCATTGATGTAGGTTCATCGGCTAATACAACTTCTGCGCCGACAGCGATGTTGCGGGCTAGGTTGACACGTTGACGCTGACCACCCGATAACTGGTGTGGGTATTTTTCTGCCGTTGCTTTTGGTGGGATTAATCCCACTTGCTCTAGAAGATCGTAGACACGCTCTTGCAGCTCTTTTTTATTGCCCGGCGTGACCTTTTTGTGGATCAGCAGCGGGCGAGCAATGTGGTGGAAGATATTGTGCGTTGGGTTCAGAGAACCAAACGGGTCTTGCCATACCATCTGCACACCTTCACGGTAATGCATCAGATCTTTTCGGCTTGAGATCTCTTGAATGTCACGGCCTTTGTATTCGATGCTACCGCCTGAAGGTGCGTACATTTTTGCGATCATTTTTGCGGTCGTTGATTTGCCTGAGCCAGACTCACCAACTACGGCTAGGCCGCGACTCTTATACATTTTGAATGACACATCGTTAATCGCGCGCATCATAGGGGTTTGAATGGTGGTACTGCTTATTGGGAAGTCTTTTACAACATTCTTGCCTTCTACCAATAATTGACCGAAATCTTTGCTCATAATTGTCTCCAGAATCCTTATTCGCTTTGCTTGCAGTTTGGCGGCCGAGCCGCCTTATTCGTATTCACGCTGAAACAGCGTGCAAGCTATAGCTTCCTTTGTACTATTGGGTCACCGTACAGGTGGCAGCTAGACAAATGTCCCGGCTCGATAGAACGTAACTTAGTTTCCACCTTAGTACAGGCGTCATGTACACGATCACAACGAGCTTGGAAGCGACACCCTTCTGGGACCTCTAATAGGTTCAAAGGGTTGCCAGGAATGCCTGTCAACTTTGTCTTTGGTCCTATCAGGGGAGGGAAAGAACTACCCAGCCCTTTGGTGTAAGGGTGGAAAGGGTTTTCTAGAATGTCTTGAGAGTTCGCAACCTCAATAAGCTCACCTGAGTACATGATGCCGATGCGGTCAGAGAACTCGACCATCAATGACAAGTCATGGGTGATGAACAGAATCGAGAAGCCAAATTCTTCTTTCAATGCATAGATCTTTTGTAGGATTTCACGTTGCACAACCACATCAAGCGCGGTAGTTGGCTCATCCATAATGATCAGCTTTGGATTCAGAGCGAGAGCGATGGCAATCACCAAGCGTTGACGCATACCGCCAGAGAACTGGTGCGGGTAGTCAGTGAGTCGGCTAGGGTGAATATCAACGATTTCAAGTAGGCCGGCAGCGCGTTGCTTTGCTTGTTCACGCG
This sequence comes from uncultured Vibrio sp., assembly GCF_947488985.1. Classification (GTDB taxonomy): domain Bacteria; phylum Pseudomonadota; class Gammaproteobacteria; order Enterobacterales; family Vibrionaceae; genus Vibrio. The sequence goes on along the minus strand of NZ_CANLBV010000065.1, from coordinate 6,278 downwards.
TCATGTTGGTGTGACGCATAATCACGTCACAAAACTGTTCTTCCATTGGTAATACCGGGTTGAGTGCGTTCATTGCACTCTGGAATACCATTGACATCTCACTCCAGCGGAACGCTTGCATACGCTCATCACTGTATTCAAGGATGTTCTCGCCGTTGAAGATAACCTCACCACCGCTGATGTAAGCGGGCGGCTTATGAAGACGCATAAGCGAGAAAGCGACAGTAGATTTACCACAGCCAGACTCACCAGCTAGGCCGAAGACTTCACCAGGAGCGATATCGAAGCTTACGTTGCTACATGCACGAACATCGCCTGATTCAGTGATGTAATCCACGCATAGGTTGCGGATAGAAATTAGTGGTTCAGCCATGATTATTTATCCCCGCTCCAAAGTGCTGTTTGTGGTGGTAGTTCAGGTTCACGTTGTTCTTTATCTTTCTCTGCAAGCTTCTTCCAACGCTTCATGCCTTTGTGAGAACGCAGTTGCGGGTTGGCAATTTCATCGACAGCAAAGTTAAGCAGAGCAAGGCCAGTTACCAATAGTGTCAGTGCGATACAAGGAGCCAACAGTTCCCACCAAGCGCCAATCAGCATTGATGAAGAGGTTTGAACGTTGTAAAGCATGATGCCCCAGCTGATTGTGTTCGGGTCACCAAGACCTAGGAACGAGATCGTTGCTTCCATCATGATTGCGTACATCACCGAACCGATGAAGCTTGCGCCAACGATAGAGATAAGGTTTGGCAGAATCTCGACGAAGATGATGCGGAATGACGATTCACCCAGCACTTCAGCGGCTTTGACAAACTCTTTTTCACGCAGTGCTAAGGTTTGAGATCGAACAACACGTGCGCCCCAAGCCCAGGACATAAAGCCGATAACCAAGGTAATGGTGAGCGGCCCTGCCTCACCGATAAAGGCTGCAACTACGAACAGTAATGGGTATTGAGGAATAACCAGCATGATGTTCATTGCGGCGGTGAGTACGTCATCGACACGGCCGCCGAAATAGCCCGCAGAAACACCAATAACCGTTGCCAGCAAACATACCGTGAGACCCGCACCAAAACCTACAGCAAGAGATACGCGTGCGCCGTATACCACTTGAGACCAAACGTCACGACCCATACGAGTTGTACCAAGTACGTGGTCTGCCTTTTTAGACATAATCAATGTACGACGGTCATCTGCTAGGTTTTGAGCAACCCAGCCATCAGGGTTAGTTTGTGCTGATTTAACGATGAAGCCAGGGTATTCGTGTGGATTACCGGTACGCTTGTCGGGCACATGCTTGGTGATTAATGGTGCTGCAATCGCGCCAAGAATAAAAATACTTAGGATAATGACGCCAGTTAGGGCCATTGGGTTACGCCAAATGAGTTTTAGAAAGTCTTTCATGATTATTTACCACCCTTACGAAGACGAGGGTCAAGAACAACGTAAAGCATGTCTGCAACTAGGTTAAAGAACAGCATGAATAGTGTCATGATAAGCAGTTGACCTTGCAGCACTTGGTAGTCACGAGCGTTAATTGCGTTGAAAAGTACGCTGCCAAGACCAGGGTAGTTAAAGATGATTTCGATAATTAACTGACCACCGATTGCCATACCTAGCGACATCGAAAGTGCTGTCACACTTGGTAGCATCGCGTTACGCGCTGCGTAGTTGAATACCACTCGGTTTTCGCTCAGGCCTTTGCCTTTCGCCATGGTAATATAGTCTTCTGCAAGCAGGTTGATCATGTTGTTACGCATGTTGACTAGGAAGCCACCAATCTGAACCACAGACGCACAGAACAGCGGTAAGAACGCGTGGTAAGCAACATCTTTAATGAATGCCCAGCTTGTCCAATCTGGCATGGTACCTGCGGTATAGGCATACCCGGTTGGGAACCACTTCAAACCGATTGCGAAGGTGAACAGTGCAATCATTGCAATTACAACTTGAGGAACGGCTTGCAGAATAAGCATCCCTGGCGTCACAAAGGCATCGTATTTACTGCCACGTTTCCACGCTGCAAAAATACCTAGGATTGAACCAATAGAGAAAGAAAGAATAACCGCTGTGCCTGCTAAAAATAGTGACCAACCGAATGCGCCACCTAGCAGGGTATTCACTGACAGTGGATAGAACTGAATGGATGTACCAAGTTCCCAGCTAAGAATGTTCTTCATGTACGCCCAGTATTGAACTAATAGGCCGCCATCGACGAAACCTAACAGTTCTTTCATTGCTGCAATACGCTCTGGAGTAACTTGAACCGAAGCGTTCGCAAACATCATGGTAACGGGGTCACCAGGCATTGCTCTTGGAATAATAAAGTTTAACGTCGCTGCAACTAATAGCGCGACAAAATAAAATGACAAACGTCTTAAAAAATAACCCATAACTCACACCTTACTCACCCAGATTGTTTCCCTGTTTCTGGATTCAGGTCGCTCCTAGCGAAATTTGGAACGAAAAATCCCCTGACGACTAGCGCCATACTTTCAATTGAGAGTGTGGGGATTTTTATAAGCGGCGTAAGGGGTTACGCCGCAAAGATTGAACGATTACTTATTTAACTGGTTTTAGGTCCAGTACATGAAGTAGACGCTCTGGAATACCCGCCCAAATGTTTGGACGGCCTTTTGGATTTTCTTCGTTCCACCAACCAGTGAAGCGAGTTGTGTTGTATTGGTACATGTAAGCACCAGACATCACAGGGATAGTCACTTGATCTGCAGCGATGATTTGCTGGATACCATGTGCAATTTCTAACTGTTCGTTCTTATCAGCTGTTTTGTAGAAGCTGTTTAGAAGACCATCTAGCTTATCGTTTTTGTAGAAGTGCATTGCGAAACGAGGCATACCGTCACCAGATTGCAGTGATGAGTTGTAAGCACTGTTCCAGTACGTGTATGGATCCGCACCGTGGAAGTAGTTTGTGTATGCTACGTCGTATGTACCTTCAAGCATAGCTTGGTTGTAAACAGAGAAGTCAGGCGTACGAGCTTTCGCTTTAATACCGATTTCGTTCAACTGTTCTACCGCTAGTTGAACTGTGTTGTTGAAGTCAGTCCAGCCGTTTGGCGATTGAATCATTAGTTCGAAAGACTTGCCAGATGGCGTGTCAACGAAACCATCGTTGTTTACATCTTTGAAGCCTGCGTCAGCAAGAAGTTTCTTCGCGCCTTCAGCGTTGTAAGTGTTGAAGCCTTTGTACTTTTCGTGAGTCTTTTCATCAGACCAAGCTTCAAACGCGTAGCCAAGGCCAGATGCGAAATCGTTCACTGTACCGCCACCATAGAACGCGATGTCGATGATAGTTTGACGGTCAAGAGCCATTGAGAATGCACGACGGAATTCAACGTTGTTTAGCGCTTCGTTTTTCGCAGCATCAGGGTGCTTGAAGTTAACGATGAATGCCTGTGTACCCGCTGCTGGGTACCAGTAGTGGTGTTTCGGGCTTGCTGCTGCATAGGTTCGGTCGATATCTGGAACGAAAGAAGACGTCCAATCCATTTCGCTGTTTATAATTTTACCTAGGAACTGGTCGTTGTTTGCGATTTGTGGAACACGTAAACAATCAACATCTAGGTTGTCTGCATCCCAGTAGTTCGGGTTTGCACACTGGATGTATAGTTGTGCTGTAAACGTATCGATTTCAGTAAATGGACCAGAACCCACTGGGTTTTCGTTAGTGAACGTTGATGGATCTTTGACATCTTTCCATACGTGCTCAGGCACAACCGGTACTTTTGCGATCTCGTAAGGGACGTTTGAGTTTGCTTCAGTTAGACGGAAACGAACTTGGTAGTCATTCAGTTTTTCAACACTTGATACCCAGGAGTTAATACCACTTTGATCGAGTTCCGGCTTTTCTTTAACTAGGTTAAAAGAGTACACCACGTCGTCTGCAGAGAATGCTTCGCCATCAGACCATTTCACACCTTTACGGATATCAAAAGTGACGCTCATTAGGTCGTCAGACATTGCAAAGTTTTCAGCTAGGCGGAAAACCGGCGTGTTACCTTGCATTTCGTTGAATACAACAAGCGGCTCATATAGAAAGTCGGTTGTTGTATGAAGGTTTGTAGCACCTAAGTACGGGTTAAAGTTACGTACAAAAGTTGTGTACTCTTTAGGGTGGATAGTCAACTCACTGCGTTCTGCAGCGTTTGCTACTGATACCAAACCTGTAGTAGCAGTTGCAATAATTGCTGTTGCTATCGCTGTTTTTTTAATATTGGCAAGCATAGCTGTTCCTTACTATTTGCTTTCATTTCACTAATGGATTGAATGTTACTTGTTGCTAAATCATTCAGCAGATACACACTCAAGCTTAAGGCCTACCTCTTTTTCGTTGCTCCAGACCATTGCTGATTTTGAGAAGAGTTAAGAGTGGCCTGTAGGCCCTTGGCAGGAGTAAGAAAACACCGTATCGAACAATTAATCAAACTTGATTCCCGTCAAAAACGTTAAAACAATAAAAATACACGTTATAAACGTCAAAAAGGCACGGGGTGATGTTTTTTTGAACGTGATTGTTAGGGTGATGTGAATCACAACTGAGTCTTTATCTTTCATCTATGTTAGTTGTTACTTACTCTCTTGGCTTTTTTATTTAGGGGTTTGATGTGATTTTTAGGAATTGTAGATCTCAATCACTTATGAGTTTTACGTTAAATTTCTCTAGCAAATTAAATCTGCCGTTCTGTTGTGACTCGCTTCTCAAACTGTAATAAATAGTCAGTAAACACTTCATTGTAGTTAGGGCGTGTTGATCTTTCGTGAGTATTTTTTGAACAGTATGGTAAAAAGTTATAATTTGCTTTGTCAAAAGTAAAACCATAACCAATACCATGCCAAGAACAATGCTAACTGATATTCGCTGGAAACTGCTACTCCAAGTAATGAAAAGTACAGGTCGTATTTACGATAAAGCTGAACATCGAATGACATTTGAAGGAATACTTTATCGAATGAGAACAGGTATTCCTTGGCGAGATCTACCCTCTGAGTTCGGAGAGTGGAGTACCGTTTACAGACGATTTAATCTTTGGTCAAAGTGCATATTTCGGAGCATTCCGATCAGTCATTTCCCCCCTGTGTCAGCATAGTTGTCGTCTAGATTTTTAAGGAGATAACTATGCCAGCTAATCCAGTTCCAATTGATGTGAAAACGAAAGGTCAAACTTGGTTGTTACCACCATATAATTGGTCTCATCGAAGAATTGCTAAAGAATTAGATGTGAGTCCTTCCGTGGTATCTAAGTGGAGAAATGAACTTGTTGAAAGCGGCCTATTATCGACAGAGCCGCCGTTAGAAAATACTACTACTGATTATTCAGCGGAGCAGAGATTTTTCATAGTGATTGAAACTGCAACAATGTCTGAACGTGAGTTAGCTGAATACTGTAGGTCTAAAGGGTTATTTGTCGATGACGTTAAAGCCTGGCGAGCACTATCTATCAAGGCGCAGAGCGCAACATCGACTTCAATATCACACAAAGAAAATAAGCAACTACGTGAGGAACGCAGAAAGGTAAAAGCGCTGGAGAAGGAGTTGGCACGTAAAGAGAAAGCACTTGCTGAAACGGCTGCGCTACTGGTTTTGCGGGAAAAGTTCAATGCCCTCTGGGAAACCAGCGAGGAAGACTGATTCCTATCTCAGAGCGGCTTAAAATAGTCACACTTGTTGATGAAGCTGTACGTAAAGGGGCAACAAAGACAAAGGCTTGTTCCACCGTTGGGTTATCAATACGAACGTTTCAGCGTTGGACAGAGAACTCTGCTGAAGTCACAAGTGATATGCGTCAGCATCCTCGGCAACACGAGCCTCATAATAAGCTATCAGAAGCCGAAAGGCAGCATATATTAGATATCTGCAATACATCAGAGTATGCTGATTTGCCGCCGAATATTATCGTTCCAATGTTGGCTGATGAAGGCATTTACATTGCCTCAGAGTCCACATTTTATCGTGTATTAAAAGCAAACAACCAGCTAGGTAAGCGAACTCGTAACAAAGCTGGCACAAGCCTTTCTCGACCAAAGGTTCAAAAGGCCTGCAAACCGAATCAGTTATGGAGCTGGGATATCAGTTATCTGCCATCGAAAATACGAGGGAAGCACTATTACCTCTATTTGATAATGGATATCTTCAGTAGAAAAGTAGTAGGTGCAGAAGTGTATGGTCAGGAGCTAGGTGAATACGCAGCGGAGTTACTCCAAAGAACAGCATGGCGGGAAAAGTGTGTGCAAGGCAACATTACTTTGCACTCTGACAACGG
>NZ_CANLBV010000064.1 GCF_947488985.1 uncultured Vibrio sp. | reverse complement strand
AGGCTCTTTGGCATCTCGAATTAATGATAACTTTCAAGTTCTCAAGCCTGCATCTTCAAGTTGAACGAGTATATAAGACTTTTATCTTGACATAGCCATAATATAAATGTGGATTAATGATAGGTAGTGATGTGCTTCAGTATTTTGTTATCGGAAAAGTAGCTCTTTAGTAGAATATGCTGCCCTGTCAGAAATAGCTCAACCAAGTTGAAGAAAATTTTGTCGAACTGACCAATGAAATGGGTAATATATCGACAATATAACTCTCTGTTGAGAGGAAGACTCAACAAATTAGCACGGTCATTGAAATGATTAACGCGATGGCTGATCAAACCAATCTGTTAGCGCTTAATACGGCAATAGAAGCGGCAAGGGCGTGTGATTCTGGGCTAGGGTTTTCGGTCGTTGCTGATGAAGTTAGAGTGCTTGCCCATAATGATTGCCATTGACATAGAGCAAATAAAGCAGAATAAGGAGAGATGGCGAGGATAAAATAGCCCAGCGAAAATGCTGGGCTTTTGATGTTCGGCGAGAGTGGCTTATGTCACGGACTCTTCCACTAAGCCACTTACTTAGTTACAAATATCTGCTCTGTCTCTAGTGAGGTCATCGCGCGTACTTGACGCCAGATGTAGTAAAAAATACCGAGCATCATCAGTAGGCTTGGAATAGCGATCGCAGGGTAGCTGTACAGTGTCATTTTGCCAAGCTCTTCATTGAAGGCCACCGTACCTGCTGGGCTGGTCACAATCCAAGTCGCTAGGAAATAATTCATCGCAGACGAAAAGGCGAAGGTACTAGCGAACAGGTAGTTCGACGTCATTAGGCAGCGGTTGAACTTTGCTTGGTTACCGAACTCTTTTAAACGCTCTTCGATAAGAGGAATGTTTAGCAGAGCGGGGGTAAAGATAACCTTTTGGATAAATGGGTAGCGAGTAAACGTTGAACCAAGTACCGCTAAACCAATTAAGCCAGGGATGAGTGCTTCTTTTAGTGCTAACCAGCGGGTATCCAGTTCGAAGAAACCAATACCTCCGGTCAATAGTACGCTGACAAAGCCAAGCGCGGCAATGAAGTTAAACTTCTTGTTGCGGATGAGTTCCATACCACCGTAAGCAATCGGGAAGGCGAGTGCGATTAATAGCGCTAGGCCAGTGCCGAGATGCTCTTCTCCACTGAACTTCATTAAGATAAATGAAGGCAGAAATACGTTAAAAACGACTTCGAAAAGAGGGCTCGATTTTTGGTTATCTGTATTACTCATAATTTCTAAATACATTATGTTATGGATTCATTTTCAGGGATTGTTGTTTACCTTGGCCAAGATGTAAAGCCTAAAGAGGTCATGCTATGTAACGACATGTGACATCACCGACATCTTTCAGCCTGTCAGGCATTCAATTGACCAGAATAAAGACACTTAGCCCAGCATTCACCGAACTATCTTAGCGAAGCCAAACAATAAGCATAGGTAGTAAGGTGGTGGAACAAATGGGGGGCGTTGAGCAGTTTGACTAGGAGTGTCGGAATTTAGTCGCTGAGCTTTAGTAGGGTTACGTCCTACATATTGAATAACCTAAGTGTGTAACTCTTCTATATACTAACTGCCTTTTAACGTGTATTTTACATGGTTTTATGCGCTATTTCATTTTGCTTCTGCTTTATAAGGGCTCTCAGGTTGATGTTTTCTAAACCACTACGCTTTAGTTTTACACTGGTTTTATTGTTCCTATTTCATTCATTTGCGAATGCTGAAAGTGAGACTCAATCAGCTAAAAAAGAGTCAACCAAAGCTCTTGCGGAAAAAACAGGGAGTGAGTTGTTTTCGCATTATGTTAAAGATGATGTGATCCCGTCATTGGCCATCTCTTCATTTATCGAACACAAGCATATGGTAGCGCATGTCGTTGAAGAAGAGGTCATCGATGGTGAAGTCGTAGAGAAAGATCTGTTTGTCACCCAAAAAACAGACGATCGCGGGAATCTGCGGGTGCACGTCAAATACCCACAGCAGTATGAGAAGGACCAAAAAAGTTACACGCGATCTACGGAAGCCATGGTTCGAACTCAATACAAATTACGTCAATTTGCTCGAAGCTACGATCCTGAGTCTGTTGAAGTCGTTCAATTAAAAAATGGATTGGATCTGATTCGTTTCCGCTATTCTAAATTTGGTTTACCACAAGACATTGCTTACTTTCGCTTTATGGAAGTGGAAATTGTGGCCAAAGAGGGTCACCCGATCTCTATCACTGTGACCAACAACCAGTCATTTGAATATCGTAACAGTGTTGTTGAAGAGTACAAACAGGTACTGAGCTTTGCGCCGAATAGCCTAGGTCATGATGTGATGGTGAAAAAGCACATTACCGCGCTTGGTAAAACTAGAAAAGGTAATAAAGACTACTCGTTGTCGGTGACAGTTACTCCTGTTAAGTACGTCAATAAACAGGACCAAATCGAAATACTGAATGATGATGAGCTTGCATCGTTTAATGATAAAAACCTAATTGAAAAAGAAATCAAACTGACCAGCGCATTGCCGCTACTCGGTGATGCAGTACGCCGCCAGGGTATTGATCTTCCACTTCCATATGGTGTGAGCTTTGTTTACCGAAACCAAGATATGAACTTCGGCTTAAATGATATCAGTATTATGAATCAAAGCTTGAATAGCCTATTGGAGCCAGGCAGTACTTCTGCAAAAGTGACCGCAGAAACCGTGGGTATCCGTGGTGATGTTTATTTACTGCCTTTTCTGAACATTTATGGCATGGTCGGCAAGCTTAACATTGATGCGGATGTACACGGTGAATACAATGGCGAACTGGGTAATGCGATTCGCGATAAGCTTAATAATAAACTGCCACAGCTAGGCGATGCATTTTGTAATGGATTGTCGGCGTTATGCCAGTCAGGGACTATTGATATTCCTCTGAGCTTGTCATACGACGTGCTATCGGTGGGGACAACGCTTGCTGTGGGTTACCGAAACCTGTTTGCATCGGCGACGGCAAGTTACTCTATGACTCGTTTAGAAGGCGAAGATCAGTGGGGAGACCCGATAGTGTCAGTCCAACCAATGATTGGTTACAACTGGGTTGATTATCGTACTCAATTGTTTGTTGGTATGGAGTATCAATTTATTAAGCCTTACTTCCGTGGTGAAGTGTCGCAAATTGAAATTGGTGGTGAACCCTTCTCCTATGATGTAGGTGCAAACTTAGCAGAAGCGGCCTACATGGTCGGACTCAACAAGGAGCTTGGCCGTAATTACATGCTGACTTTCTTGTACAACAAAGGTGAAACGCGTAATTCAGTGACACTCAATATGGGTTACCGTTTTTAAGCGCCAGCCTCAAATTTGAAAAGCCCCCAATCTTCACAGACCCCAATAGTTGGACACCAATTATTGGGGTTTTTGCTATAATAACGGCTCGCAGATCTAATTGCGAAAACTCTCTTAGAGCACTCATAGGTGGGGTATTAGAGCTCATTGGTCATTATCCTATAGACTTGGGTATGCAGTCGATTGGTGGCGTTACTGGTGGGAATGAAGCGATGAAGTGCATCTTTATCGACATGTTCATCACACACGCAACGGATCTCTAATTGCGAGAGTAGGCTAGGTTGAATATAAAGCACAAAAGTAAGACAGGGCTTTGAACAAGCCGGGTCGCTAAATAGCGAGAATTGGCCGATTCGAATTTAATTGTGTAATGATACAAATCTTATTGTTAATGACGGTTATTTAGTGAACGCTGTTGAGTTGAAAGTCAAATCAAGTGGCTGATTTAATTGGAAATAAGATAAAATATCGGAAAGGCGATATTTTGAGGTTTAAAGTGTTATATCCTGAGTTTTACATTTTAATTGATGTTAAATTCTGAATTTTTATGTTTTAGTGGCGTTTTTTGGTTTTGTTTAAGATATTAATAGTTGTATATCTTTTTGATTTTATAGAATAATTCAATTGTTCAAGTAAAAAAGTTGGCGAAAATCAGAAGCTTGGCATACACTTTCCTTGTAAATGACCTTATCTCTTTGATTGAATAGGGCAAATGCTTTGGCGCTACTGGCGATGGTAGCAATGTATAACATAGTTTTGAGGAAAGTTTTATGGCACTCACGAAGGCCGATTTGGCTGAGAACCTGTTTGAATCACTCGGATACAGCAAGCGGGATGCCAAGGAAACGGTTGAAGTGTTTTTCGAAGAAGTTCGTAAAGCACTTGAAAATGGCGAACAGGTAAAACTGTCTGGTTTTGGTAACTTTGATCTTCGCGAGAAAAACGAGCGGCCAGGTCGTAACCCGAAAACTGGTGAAGACATTCCAATTTCTGCTCGACGTGTTGTAACTTTTAGACCGGGACAAAAATTAAAGGCCCGAGTTGAAAATATTAAAATCGAGAAGTAGCCAAGCAATAGACCACGCATAGCGTGGTCTTTTTGTATGGATAGTTTATGTACCATGCCCCATCTATTTTTCTCTTATTTAAACCACTTCATTACTTGATATCTAGCGAACTCAATACCCCAAGATAACGCATTTTTGGCACTCAAGCTCTAGCTTCAATATCGCGGCTTTGACAAGCACTTATGTGGTAAGGGAGAAGCGATCTCTGGTGGCGTAGCGATTAAAGCTGCGACGTTATTGACCACGGTGTTATGGACCATAATGTGAGTGATCACAGCGTATTCATGTCGCTAAGCATCCTTACAGCACGTTAGAGCCTTTGGACTTATACAATCGTACGAAAGAGTATTATCACAAGTAGTGAAGCTGAGAACAACGGATAGCTAAGATAAAGAGTAAACAAGACAAAGGGCTGTCATGGTGCAGCCCTTTGTCGTGGTATTGAGTTAATTGGTTTGTATCTAGCTGTTATGCGGCTTTTATATGGGTGGTAATGTAGGGTTGCCATGCCTTTTGGTAAAGCTCGAGAGATTGTCGCCTCAAACTGTTGATTTGCGCCGCTTCAATGTCGTTTATAGGGCGCTTTTCTGCGATAGCGTGACGTTCAATACCTTGAATGATCTCGTACAGTTCATGCTCTGGGCCACTTTTTACATCCGCAATCGCTTTCAAGTGGAGTTGAACCTCTGCAATGATGTGGGTCTTAGGTAAGCGAACCAATAAGTTAAGGTCGCGATAGCCAGAGTCCGCCGGAGATTTGAATTTGTTTTTCAATTTTACGACATCGGCTTCACGGCTGAGCGCTTCATACACTTCAACTAAGCTCTCGACATCATTTGCGATGATTGTTGCACGCGCTAAATCGGTAATCTTGGTGACATCACCACCAAGTTCAAATTCAATTTTTTCTTGTGCTCGCGCTTGAGATTTTACACCGGAAAACAACGCTTCAGAATTCGTTAGTAGGGCAGTGCTGTTACAGATGGTTTCGAGTTCCGCTTGGCCTTGGTGAGCCTTACTGTAAAGAATGTCGAAGTCGGTGTATGGCTGAGTTGGACGTGAGTCGAATGCTTTTATGCCATACAGGCCACTTAGGCTATGGCGAAAAACGTTTGACGAAACTTGGTTTTGCGCAGGCGTGCGCGTTTGATCCGTTGAACTGGTTGAAACAGGTGCTGCTGCGAATGCAGGCGCTCGGCTCAATACTAGAAGCATTAGGGCCGTCGTGCGAAGAAATACACTCATTCAAACTCCAAAATACAAGGTTACAAAACGGGTATTAAAAAAGAGGTAACCGGCAACGCATAAGAGTAAAAACAGCTTAACTAGACAGATAATATTGATTGAACACGCCCTAATTAACCTAGTCACTTTAACGTTTAATTGTGCGTTAAAATGTGAACATCTAGACAAATCATTGAAGCGGTTATTCAGCTATTTTAAGAACTTTGAACTGAGTCAAATTCTCGTTTTTTTGACATTAACTTGAAATTTCAACCACGCTGAGGTTGCCCTTACCTCTCTATACTGTACCCTTCCATTATCACTGTTTAACATGAATGAAAGATGAATAATCCTGAATTTTGGCACAATAAATGGGCTGCCAACCAAATTGGTTTCCACCTTGAAGATGTCAATCCACTGCTGATTGAATTTTGGAAAAAGACCGACCCTAGCTATGAAAAGAGTGTGTTCGTTCCCCTTTGTGGCAAGAGCGAGGATTTGATTTGGCTCGCGTCTAAGCATCAAGAGGTGCAAGGGGTTGAACTTAGCCAGATCGCGGTTCGAGCGTTCTTCTCAGAGCACTTCTACACGCCGACCGTGACACAAATCAGTGGTCAGCATGAGCTCTATCAATTCGATGAGTTGAGTGTTTATACAGGTGACTACTTCACTGCGCCAATTCAGCCAGTCGATATCATTTATGACCGTGCGTCTTTAGTGGCATTGCCGGAAGATATGCGCGTGCAGTATGTTGAACGCTTGAAGCAATTGCTGAATCCGGGCGGGAAGATCCTTCTGGTGACACTGGATTATGACCAAAGCGAAATGTCAGGGCCTCCGTTTAGTGTTCCTAGACGAGAAATTGATCAGTTGTTCGCGGGCTATAAGATCACCTTGTTGAATGAAGATGTTGCAGACGATGAACATCCGAAGATCGCCAAGAAAGGCTTGTCGAGATTTAGCGAAGAAGTGTATTTGATTGAGTCTGAAGCTTAAGTATCAAGCGTAAACAGAGCATCAGCAAAAAGACGAGCCAAACGGCTCGTCTTTTTTATTAGTACGGTTTGTTTTTATTAGGGCGTGTTGATCTTTCTAGCTGATTTTTGCAGCGAGTTGCTGGGTATTTATACAAGGCAGAGGCGTCGATGTGTAGCTAGCCTACATGAGAAGCCGATAACGTAGTAGAAATGACCAGCAAACGCTGCCCGAAGGGTTCGGCTAAAAGCGTTTTACTCTTTGTTGAGGAGGATTTGCTTAGAATGCTAGGCTACTTCCTCCTCGCCGCGATTAAAACGCTTTTATCTCGAACAAAATTTAACCGAGAAAGGTCAACACGCCCTAGTATGGCTTACTCTTGTAAACCATTGATGTTGCGCGTAGCTTTTGATTTTAAAAAGAGAACAAGTGCCGTTAGTAAATCACGTTGACTTTAGACGCGCTTTCAATGGCATCTTCAATGGCAGTTTCAATGCTCTTGCGACGAGTTAACGCCACACCCAGACGGCGGCGACCGTCGATATCAGGTTTACCAAACAGACGAATTTGCATTTGTGGAGCGTCTAACGCTTGTTCAAGACCTGAAAAACGGATATTGGTCGATGTACCTTGACCAAGGATAACCGCTGAAGCACAGGGACCATATTGTGTGATTGATTTGATCGGCATACCAGTGAATGCACGTACGTGCAGGGCGAATTCAGATGAATCTTGAGACATCAAGGTCACTAGCCCCGTATCGTGTGGGCGAGGGGAAACTTCGTTGAAGATAACGTGATCGCCTTTAACGAACAGTTCTACCCCAAAAATACCGTGACCACCTAATGCATTAACCACTTGCTCTGCAGTGTACTGCGCGGCTTTGAGTGCGTTGTCTGACATAACTTGAGGCTGCCAGGATTCACGGTAGTCACCATCCTCTTGACGGTGGCCGATAGGTGCACAGAAGTGAACGCCGTCCGCTGCACGAACGGTTAGAAGGGTGATCTCGTAGTCGAAATCAATAAAGCCTTCCACGATCACGCGACCCGCACCAGTACGACCGCCTTCTTGTGCGTAATCCCATGACGTGTGAATATCTTCTTGCGTTTTGATCACGCTTTGGCCTTTACCTGAAGAGCTCATCACAGGCTTCACGACACAGGGCATTCCAACGAATTCAACAGCAGCGCTGAAATCTTCAAAGGTGTCGGCAAAGCGGTACGGAGAGGTACTCAGCTTAAGCTCTTCTGCGGCTAAGCGGCGGATACCTTCACGATTCATCGTCAGTTTGGTCGCATTAGCCGTAGGAACCACATTCAAGCCTTGCGCTTCGAGCTCTACCAACTTGTCGGTGGCGATGGCTTCAATTTCAGGAACCACATAATCTGGTTTCTCTAATTCTATGACAGCTTGCAGTGCATCGCCATCTAACATGTCCAATACGTGGCTACGATGTGCCACTTGCATCGCAGGCGCATCTGCGTAGCGATCACAAGCAATAACTTCCAAACCTAAACGTTGGCACTCAAGTGCCACTTCTTTACCTAATTCACCTGAACCTAGCAGAAGTACACGAGTAGCATTTTCACGAGTAGCGGTACCAAACATAGAAATTCCTTCCGATCTTTTGAACGATTGATTGAAAACGGGGTGATCATACTTATTTGGAAGATAAAAGCAAACGTTTGCGTTAGTTGTGAAGGGAATAATAAGCATAAAAAAAGCAGCCCAGGAAATTCGGGCTGCTTGTTGTTAATTAGGTGTGCCCATTAGGTGTTAATGTTAAACAAATGTACCTAAATGGTTAGGTGCGCTTAACTTGTTAGCTTAATGTGCTTAAGTTATTGGCTTAATACGTTTAAATTGCTAGATAAGTCAGTGGGATGTCTGGGTTAATCGCTTCGAGTGTTGATTGAGTCTCTGCGAGATGGCTGATGCTACCGTCGGCAATTTCAACCAAGGCCGCGCTTTTAATTTGTTCAAGATCGAAGCCAGCCAGTTTGAGCTGAACCAGTGCCACTTGCAGTGGTGGTAGGCTCGGGTTAAACGCTGCGTTTTCTGCGTATGCGCCAGTAAAGACTTCGCCAGTCGTCAGTTGCAGCGACACACCGCTCAGGTTCTTGGTATAAGGGGCATGACTGCGGTTTAAGGCTGAGAGAGCGCTGACAACCATAGGGCTGTTCTCTTCCGATGTGTACTGGTGATCTAGCTTCGTCATCAAGCCCGTAGTGATGCCAAGATCTGAAGGACCGAATGAATCAGGCAGGTATTCTTGAAGAGACATCTCGTCACGTTGTGGCAGTTGAACTTTTAGCTCTTTGGCGGTCGTCAGTTCGTTCATAAATTGACGGCAGTGACCACAAGGACTGAAATTGATCGTGATATCTGAAATACCTTCTTCACCTTTCATCCAAGCATGGCTGATCGCAGACTGTTCTGCGTGTACCGTTTGGCTAAGCTGAGTGCCAGCGACTTCAAGGTTAGCACCGAAGTACAGAGTACCCGATAAACCACGAACGATTGCACCCACATAGAAGTCAGATAACGGCGCGTGAGAATGTGCCGCTGCAAAAGGGAGGAGCGCAATACGCAGTTCATTATCGGTTAGGTCACTTGCTTCAAGCAGGCGAGTAAATTGTTCTGGAGACAGTGTCGCATCGAAGTTATCTGCTAATACGATGTCACTCAAAAGTGCTTTAATGGCTGTTGGAGCACTCTCCAGCGCAAGGGTAATACGACTGTTCATGTTGAATCCTTAATTGACCTTAGGCGGTAATTCTATGCTATATTCAGGAAATTTCCGTGACAAAGATCACCTCAAGGCGCTTGTTGTTACATTGCATTACACAATAAGAGCGAAGTCACAAATGAAATCGATTGCACCATGACCTTGTCCATCTTCATATTCAACGCTAGAACTGCTCTTCTCAAATCGGTCATAGGCCACCGCTTCTAGAATCAATTCCTAACCCGCCTCTGAGCTAAGCATTTTAGAGAGTTTAGTCTCTTTAGACTGCTTAAGAATAAAACCAAAACACCGCTGAAAATATGCTGGGCGCGATAATTGAGGTAATCACCCCACAAAGTACTAACGCCAATGAACTGAACGCGGCATCTTGCGGGTGTTTCTCCGCGCAAGTGGCGGTGCCTAACGCGTGAGAGACTGTGCCCATGGTTAAGCCTCTGGCTATCGGGCTTTTGATACCAATCAGGTTATAGATAGGGTAGGCGAAAATTGCCCCGAATAAACCAACGATCAAGACCAGTATCGCCGCAATCGCGGCTTCACCGCCTAAATTGCTCGACACTTCCATCGCAATAGGCGTTGTTACCGACTTGCCCAATAGGCTTGCAATCAAGGTTAAATCTGCATGAAACACAACGGCAATCAATGCCGATATGATCATCGACATCACACTGCCAAGCGTGCAGGCTAGAATGATGATACGCCAGTTCGCTCTGATTTGAGGCAGTTGCTCATACAAAGGGTAGGCCAATGCCACGACCGCCGGCTGGAGCATATAGGTGATCCAAGTATTGTCATCGTAGTAAGTTTCAAAGGGGACTTTGAAGAACATCAATAACGGGATGATGATGACAATGCTGAGTAATAAAGGGTTGCAAAGCGGTGAATTCACCTTTTGGCTAACCCAACGAGCAAAGACAAAGACCACGATCGTCAATAGAATCCACATGATTATTTACCTCTCGAAATCAGGCGGTCTAACAACCACGATAAAGACACCAATACGATCAAGGTTCCACCCACCGCGCTGGCCATGATAGGCAGTGCATTTTCGATAAGCATCTCGAAGTGATCCATCAGTCCAACACTGATAGGAACGAACAGTAGAACCATAAATCGAATGATCAAATTTGCACCGGGTTGTACCCACTGCGAAGGAATAATACCGATGACCATGGCAGAAAAGAGAATCAACATGCCAAAAATACTGCCAGGAATCGATGTGTCGAGGAATTGCTGCAATGCGTTACCTGCTGTTAAGGCACCTATGATTAAGGTGAAGGAGATTAAACAGTAAATCAGGTGGACAAATTTTTCTTTCAAAGTCTTATATCTCTTGGTTTCCATCTATTGCTGTCAGCGCTAGCTGGCTAACTTTTCTACGTATTGATAAACCGCTTTCAAGATAGCCATTTTCTTCTCGTCACTTTGATGCTCATGAGCAAGGTTTTCTAAATTGAGCATGTACTCTTCTAGACGGTTCTCATAATACTCACGACAGTGGTTGGCCCATTTCAATTGCTCAGATTCATCGAGCGTCCATGGGTAGTGGCGCGCGCGATAGCGGAACAGTAACGGTTTAATACGCTCATCACCGAAAGTGATATCTAAAGCGGCCAAGTTGTTTGGGTCGGTTTCACGAATGATGTTCATCGCTGTTTTATCGGCTGGCGAAAAGAACCCATCGTAAAGGTGCGTATCAACATCATCACTTTTTGGGTATTCGCGTTCTTGTGAGTACAGACCAATCAGCTTTTCACGGATTTCTGGGTGTTCACGTAATAGCGCCAAATTCTTCAAGCACTGTTGACGATCGATACCTATGGTTGCTGCATTGTCGGCGGTCAGGGTTTTTGCCGGGGCTAAGATAGGGCACTTGTTGAGATGCACAAGCTTGATTGGCACTGGCAGTTGATTTTCGCTTAGTTCACTGCGTTTGGTGTACAAACGTTCCTGCAAGGCTTCTGAATCGAGCTCGAGTAATGGCGTTGGGTCTTTGGCTAAATCAACTACGATCACCGCATTTTGGTTAGTGGGATGCCAAGCCACGGGTACGATCCAACTGGTATAGTTACAATCACGTCCAAACATGCCTGATACATGCATCAGTGGTGTCATGTTAACGATATCAACTAACTCATTTAATTTGCGCTTGTGGCGCATGTTATAGAGATAATCGAACATTTTAGGCTGCGCTGTTTTGACCTTTTTCGCCAATTTAATGGTGGCGATAACATCGGCCATAGCGTCGTGCGCGTTCTCGTGTTCAATGCCATTCGCTACCGAAAGGTGTTCCAGTTTAAAGCTTGGGTAACCCTCTTCATTCTCTGGCCAAATAATGCCATCAGGGCGCAGTGCATGCACCGCACGCATCACATCCAGTAGATCCCAACGCGAATTGCCATTTTGCCAACTCCACGCATAAGGGTCGATAAAGTTTCGGTAACAGGTATAGCGGGTCACTTCGTCATCGAATCGGATACTGTTGTAACCAAGGCTGGTGGTATTAGGTTTTGCTAACTCGGCATGAATTTTAGCGATGAACTCCGGCTCAGGTAGGCCTTGAGACATTGCCTTTTGTGGTGTGATGCGAGTGATCAATGCCGCTTCTGGTGCCGGTAGATAATCAGCAGGTGGCTGACAATAGATAACTAAAGGCTCGCCAATAATATTGAAATCTTGGTCGGTACGAACACCGGCGAACTGACTCGGACGATCTTTCGCTGGGCTCACGCCCCATGTTTCGTAATCGAAAAAGAAGTAGGTTGGCTGATTATCTGAACTCATTGCATGTCCTGAACAGCAAGCGTGGGCCGTTTACTGTAGCTGAAGGTTAGTTTTATTCAGTATCTGACAGTATGCGGTTCGCGCGCAACCCAGATCCTAAATAAATTACGTTAAAACGGTGTATTACGATTCAATCGAGCAGAAGGGCATCGCTTTGAGTCTGATATTCAAACTGATTAATTTCTATTACGTATATTGGTGTTCATGAGCAGAACACCCCGATATTCGAAAATCCAGGGGCAACTTCAGTTCCTCAATTTACAGTGACGTAGTAGACACGAATTTTGCGGTTGTTTTGTAATTTACTCTTGTTGAGTAAACAGAAACCTTAAAAACAGGTATGATAGTGCCGTTTTTAATCCTGAACTGGGAAAGTCATGGCAAAGTTAACACTCCAAGAGCAGATGCTTAAAGCTGGCTTGGTAAATGAGAAAAAATTAAAGAAGGCGAAGAAAGGCTCTAAAAAGTCTCGCGTTCAGTCTCGTGAAGCAAAAGCGGCAGCAGAAGAAGCTAAACTGGCGCAGCAAGCGAAAGACAAAGAGCTAAACCAACAGTTGAAAGAACAGCAGTTGAGCAAAGAGATCAAAGCTCAAGTGAAGCAACTGATTGAGATGAACAAGCTCGAACAGAAAAATGGTGAGATCAAGTACAACTTCACCGACGGTACACTAGTGAAATACCTTTATGTCGAAGATCTGACTCAAAAGCAACTCAGTAAAGGTATTCTCAGTATCGCGCGTCAAGGCGAAAGCTACGTGGTTATCCCGACGGCGGTCGCCAATAAGATCGCAATGCGTGATGAGGAATCTATCGTTGATACGCAAGCGGGTAGCACTGACGAAGTAGACGAGGATGATCCGTACAAAGACTTCGTGATCCCTGATGATCTAATGTGGTAATCCGTTTTACCTAGCGTCAGTCAAATGGCTTGCTAAGTAAAATCGAGATACGCAGCATTATTTTCAGAGCGTAAGTTTTCAGAGTGTAAGTTTACAAGATCTAAGAATGCAGTGAACAATCATAGGGTTGTCGCTGCATTTTTTATTGGCGCAAAATGACCTTAATTAACCTGAGTAAATCTTTATAGTTCGTCCCCTTCAAACGGGAGAACACATATGAAAAAACGTACCAAGGCAGTATGAAGTGTGAGTTAAAGGGAGGCCCGAATATGATGCCAGTAACAGGCCATTTATGGGGCGGAGTGACGAGCCTTGAAATATGGCTGCATTTGTTGCTAAGAAAAAAATCCTCGTCACGCTTATCAATACTCCAGTCTGACAACTTAGGATAGTGTTTCTTTAGCAGTTGGATATCAGCGAAATCAGAATCGCCCCACTGACCTCTATTCTGCTCGGAACTTTTGACGACAAAAGCCGTTGGTTTAAAAATGTGCACTTTACCTCATTGGGACGCAAGCATATCTGCTCGCGGCCCAATCCATAAGAGTAAAATATGCCTTTATACGAATTAATAACTGCGCCAATCAATAAAATCAGATTCGACCGGGAGCAGGCGAAAGTTCTGATAGCTGCTACCGTCATCACCCCAGGTGACAATTCGGGCATCATTGGAAGCAGAGCCGGCTTCAACTGTTAAGACAAAATAACCGTCATGGGCTTGCTTCACCTTTCCGCCGTTTCTGTAATCCATCCACCATTTTTGGGTATTTTGCGTCCCGCAGTTCCACAAAACAACATTTCTCCAACCCGGAGTATTGGCCGAGCCTTCCGGATCCAAACAATATCTGGGATTGTGCAGTGCTCTGAGCTGCTTTTCATCGCTGTACAAAAAAGCCTGATTCGCCGAACCGGTACATGGCCACTGGATAATATCGGTTCCGTTGCTTTGGCCATAGCCACTGACATCAACACACTTATTGCTGCTCACAGCCTGCAGGGCAAAATGGGTCGGCATCGAGTTTCGAATGCCATTGAGCGGGATCCTGCCGCTATGGGTACTAGAGGTTTCACGACTGATCATCGTCGCCCCCCATCCTACCGCTAGCATCATGTCATCATAAGCATCAAATTTATGATCATTACCGGACCAAATCGCCATTAGCTGATTGCTCTTGCTTGCTTCTGCAGCTAGGGTTGCCCAATATTTTCCATCTCCGGTATTACCGCAGACCACCCACTGATTATTATGTGAATAGGCGCTACCATTAAAACCGTTTGCGTATTTATTATAAGTAAAGTGCTCGGGAGCCGTGGCTTCGGGACAGATAAACAGTGGCATTTTATCACCACCTATCGTGTCAATCATCTTTGATTGGGTTTGGTTTTTTAAGCCAATTGGTCCAGCCAATCCGAAAACTATAATGTTACCACGTAGCTGATTAAGCTCTGGCCACCCTATATTTTTAACGCCTGTTCGCAGATTCGAGTATCCGGTATATGTTTGCAGATCCTTAGGCCGATACAACTTGGAACCTAATACAGACTCGATGTTGGCCACCATTAGGCGGTGAGCTCTGTCATTCCACATCGGCGAAATGATGAAGTCTTTCATATCCAACTGAAGTGAAATCACATCATGACCTGGATTATTGTCACTCCAGTTTTTAATATCTCTCAAGCAATCAACAAACTCTTTATTGCCGCTGCATTTGTTGCTCTTCGGACTCGTATAGCTATGTGACACATATATTGTTTCGTAGCCGGGCTTTGGAAAAACATCCAATTCTATGGCTCGGTAGCCTTGATTCAATGCATCACCAAGTGATGAAAATTTACTATTTTCAAATGTATTATGTGGCCGTGACCAATAGGCATTATTGTATTTCACCGTGTCATTTAGCCCTTCCGCATACCAATTCCACGATGCAATGGCCTGTGTAGATGATATGAGGCTAATAACCATCGCAACGAGTATCGACCCAAAGTACGTATTCATGTTTCCTCCTGAATATTAATGAACGCGAGTGCAATATTAATAAGTGATTAATTTCATTTTGATGATCACAACATGACAATTCACAGCCCCCACAGCTTTATGACAGATATCTAACTGGCCCATTTATAACAAGAGATTAATGTTCATAGTGCCGTCACTTAATTGACATATTTGAGGGGTAAATTCCTCAACAACACAAATGAACATGCGTGCAAAAATGCACAATAAAAAGGACTTTTAGAAATGTTTAGACTAACTCTGGTTACCACTGCGCTGCTTAGCGCTTCTTTTAGTTCTATTGCTTCAGAGCTGGTTATTGCAGGCCGTGACAGCAACTACGGACAAGCGCTTCAACATATTGTTGCAGAATATAAGAAAGTAAATACCGATGCGAAGATCACCTTAGTTCAACGCCCTAGCAATGGCTTGTATGAAAGTATCGTTTTGTCGATGAGAGAAAAGACCGGCAACTATGATGTCGTATTAATGGACGATACTTGGGCTCCTGAGTTTCTGACAAACAAATGGCTAGCCCCCCTCTCAAAAAATATCGAAGACCCTGACTTTGTTAAGGCTCCATTTGATATCGGCCGCTACCCGGACGCAACGGGCAATGCTTATGCGATCCCGATGGTCGGTAATGTAGCTATGTTCGCCTGGAACAAGGCTATGTTTGACAAACATGGCCTATCAAAACCGCATACCTGGTCAGATGTACTCAACGCTGCCGCTAAAGTTGATACCGATAAAAACAATAGCGGATTAGTTTTTCGCGGCGTGAAAGGCAACCCTATCGTGACTGGTTTTCTTCCGATCTTATGGGGGTATGGTGCCGACGTGGTTGATAGCAAAGGTAAACCAACGTTAGATACACCAGAAGCGAAACAGGCATTGGAAACATTTCTTGCTATGAAGCAATACGCGCCTCGGGGTGTGGACGTTTACAACGCTGACGAGGTCCGCGACTCCCTCCAAAAAGGCACTGCAGCCATGGCAATTGAAGTTTGGCCAGCATGGGTACCCGACCTCGATGATCCTGAGCTATCTAACGTCGTCGGTGATATGGAAATCATGGCACCGCCAGCAGAGGTGGGCCAGCCTTCACCCATGCTAGGTATTTGGCAGTTGGCCGTACCGGCTGACTCAAACAACAAACAGGCAGCTGAAGACTTCATCGCTTTTGCCACAAGCCCGGCCATTCAAAAAACACTGGCTCTGGATTATGGCATGCCACCTACCCGACAAAGCGTTTACCTGGACAAAGCGGTTACCGCCCAATATCGCTGGTACCCTCAGCAAGTAGAAGCGCTGAAGACGGGTAAAGCACGTCCACGTATTCAAAACTGGGCAGAAGTAGAAAGCATCTTAGGTGACTTCTTGCAAATGGCAATGATGGGGCAAATGACAGCGGAGCAAGCGTTGAAACAAGCTAACCGCCGTATCAGCCGCGCGATCAAAGTGTAAGTAAGCCATCACCGTTAATACCGGCCCTGGTAAAAACAGGGCCTTTATCAGGTTCTGTCATGTTATTTGAAAACCGCAAACAACTCGCAGTATTGCTATTTCCGGCATTCCTTATTTTAGGGTTGTTGACCCTATACCCCATCACAACAGTTTTGGTTAATGCATTTGGTGATGTGGATTATGTGAACAAGCAATATCAATTCGTTGGCTTTGCCAATTTTATAGAGCTGCTTGACGACTTCTTTTTTGTCAGCGCAATAAAAAACACTTTTATTTTTACCGTTGTCGCTTCTGTCTCTCAAGTACTGTTGGGATTATGGTTAGCGCTATTGTTTAATCGCCCGTTTCCAGGCAGACGCTTTGCCTTGCCCGTGATCATCTACCCAATGATGCTATCCACATTGGTCTGCTCGTCTATTTGGCGCTCTTGGTATCACTATGATTTCGGCCTGCTTAACAGCATGCTGGTAAAAATAGGCTTGCCTCCAATGGAATGGCTGTTTGATCCCAACCTCGCGCTTTATGCCATTGCTTTGGTTGATACATGGCAGTGGACTCCGATGGCTTTTCTGATCATTCTCGCAGGCTTACAGTCGATCCCGATAGACATTCAAGAAGCCGCAATGGTCGATGGCGCGAAAGGGGGGCGATCGTTTATGTATATCACCTTGCCGCTGATCCAAAAGCAATTAATGTTAGCCATGCTATTACGCTCTATTGATGCCTTCAAACTGTTCGATAAAGTCTATGTGATGACAGGAGGTGGTCCCGGTAATGCAACCGAAACGCTTTCAATGTTTGTCTATAAATATGGCTTTCGTTTCTTTGACTTAGGAATGGCGAGCGCAGCGGCCCTAGTCATGCTATTGATATCCTTTACGATGACTCTGTTTTACGCTAAACGAGTAACCGGGAGTAAAAAATAATGTCGCGATACCTTCATTTATTTCTGGTTTATTCAGCCGTAGGGCTATTCATGATGCCAATTGTTTGGATGTTTGGTACGGCATTCAAACCACAAAGCGAAATCCTCATGGCCAGTACTCAATTATTACCGACTAGGTTGAGTTTTGAATCCTTCGCCAACTTATGGGGCGGAGACGTATCAACGCTGGTTTTCAATACCATCGTGATCGCACTGAGTGCGACAGCCGTCTCTTTAGCAGTCGCGTTTTTCTCGGCTTACGCTTTGGTTCGCTATTCGTTTCCAGCAAAGCTCGATAGCCTTTTCTTATTACTGGTTCTGGTGATAAAGATGATGCCGCCGATTGTTGTCGCAGTACCGTTATATTCGCTCATGAATCAGATGGGTTTACTCAATAGTCAAATCGGGTTGGTGTTAACATTTCAAATTTACACTTTGCCGTTTTGCATCTGGATGTTACTTGGATTTATCCGCGATATCCCACTCGAGATTGAAGAAGCCGGGTCGATGGATGGCGCCCATTTGTTCAGACGATTGGCCTATATTGTTTTTCCGCTATGTGCCCCTGGCTTGGTTGCAACTGCGATCTTTTCGATCATTCTTGGATGGAATGAGTTTTTATTTTCGCTGCTGTTTATCCATACCCCCGATAAATTCACCATTCCCTTATTCATTTCTAATTTTATGACAGAAGACGGGACCGCTTGGGGAGAGCTCATGTCTGTCGGCATTATTTCTTCCTTGCCAATGCTGGCTCTGGCTGGATACATGCAAAAATTTCTTCTTCGTGGCTTTTCTATGGGACTTAAGTAATGAGCAAATTAATAATTAAAAATCTATCGAAGGCCTATGGTGACCATGTGGTGATGCCTAATGTCAACCTGACCGTTAACGACGGTGAGTTTGTGGTCTTTGTTGGCCCGTCAGGCTGCGGAAAATCTAGTCTACTGAGAATGATCGCCGGCCTTGAATCGGTGACCCAAGGGGACATTTCACTGAATGGAAAGCGGCTAAATAACATTCACCCCTGCGAGCGAGAGGTTGCCATGGTATTCCAATCCTATGCGCTCTACCCACATATGACCGTTGAAAAGAATATGGCCTTTCCACTGAAGATGGCGGGCGTGGATAAACGCACTGCGGCCGAAAAGGTCAGGGAAACCGCTAAAAAACTGCAATTAGAACCTTATCTACATCGCCTTCCAGGTGCTTTATCCGGAGGACAACGACAGCGAGTGGCAATCGGCCGTGCTATTGTTCGCGATCCTGAGCTGTTCTTATTTGACGAGCCATTGTCTAATCTGGACGCCAAGTTACGAAGTGAGATGCGCATTTATTTGAAGCAGCTCCATCAGCAACTGGATGCTACCATGATTTATGTAACTCATGATCAAGTCGAAGCAATGACGCTTGCTGACCGTATTGTTGTACTCAACCAGGGGCAAATAGAGCAGATCGGTACGCCAGAAGAGCTTTATAAACAGCCTAAAAATCGCTTTGTGGCCTCCTTCATTGGTACCCCTGTCATGAACTTCCTTGAAGGCGAAAACCAAGGTCAGATGTTCAAGATAGGGCAAGTTAAAAGCTTCAATACGATTCCAGTCAATGGACAGATAACCTTAGGTATCCGCCCTAATCAAGTGGTTATCGATAGCAGTAATTACGACGCAATAATGAAGGTTGAAGTCATCGAACCACTCGGCCACGCTCGCTTGTATTATGGCAAGCTAGGGGGAGAGAGATTCACAATTGAATCGCAAGAGACCTTCGCTGTGGGTGATGAGATCCCCGTTAACCTTTCTCAATCGGTCCAGCATTGGTTTGGGGAAGATGGCTGCCGTTTAGTGACTACAGGGAAGAAATCAAATGCTGCTTAACATGCTCGGGTGCGGCGATGCTTATGACAGCGACCGCACCAATGCTTCACTACTAGTCACTGAAGACGATTTCACCTTGTTGATTGACTGCGGGCCAACCGTGCCACGAGCCATATTTTCAATGGCTGACAAGTGTTCATCGACAGATGAGAACCACAGCAATGCGGACAACAGTCATAGAATCGATGAGCACCGTATTGATGCTATCTATCTGACTCATGCCCATCCTGATCATTGTTTAGGGTTAACAACACTGGTCAATTGGATGAACGCTAGAGGTAGAAACAACCCCCTCACCATTATTGGTCAACAAAGCCAATGGGATATTTTCAGTCAGCTGATTCACTTTGCACACTGGCCAGAAGAAAGGCTGTCTTTTGACATTCACTTCATCGATGTCCTGACGATTGCTCACATCGGCCCCTGGTCTGTAAAAACAGCTCCAACTTTTCACTCCGTCAGCAACCGCAGCCTATATATCGAGAATAGCCATTGCGGCCTGTTTTATTCTGGTGATGGAAAGTTAGGTGATGAGGGGGAGAAACTCGCGATTGCTGCCGATGTCGCCTTCATTGAGTGTGAGTCCGTCTTCTCTCATGAAAGTCATGGTTCATGGGAGGATGTTCGTCATTTACCATTCACCATTCGTAACCACTGCTTTCTCTATCATGTCGACCCTAACAGTCGCGCTGAGCTTAATACGCTGTGCCAACAGCATCCGCAGGTTGCTCTTGCACAGGACGGTCTGACTCTTTCACTCAATGAGCTAAAGGAAAACATTGATGTTGCATGACATTTTAAAGACCGCACTATCTATCAGCGAGCAGGCCTCAGTTATTGCTATGCGCGCCTTTGCTACACGAAATGATTACCAACGGGAATCAAAAGGGCTACAGGATTGGGTTACTGAAGCCGATCGTCAAGTCGAGAGCTATATCAAACAAATGCTGAGTGATGCATTCCCTAAACATACTTTTTTGGGTGAAGAGAGTGGCGGAGAACTGACTCCTCCAGGATGGGTCATTGATCCCATCGACGGCACTACCAACTTTCTATACGGTATCGCTGATTTTGCTATCAGTATGGCATTTGTCGATGAGCAAGGGCCCGCAATCGGTATTATCTGTGCTCCTGCCCACAACCGAACCATCTATGCTTTACGCGGTGAAGGGGCCTCTGAAAGCGGTAAACTTCTTGCCCCTCAAAGCGATAGAAAGAGCGAATTGCTTGTCGGTCTAAACCTTAATTTTCAGCCAGGTATACCTGTCGAATTTATACGTAACGCGCAACGCATGATAGAAAGTGGACATCAGATCCGAATGTCGGGATCTGCAGCCTGGTCACTGACCCAAGTCGCATGCGGCGAGCTTGATGGGTGCTATGTCGGAGAAGTGAATGTCTGGGATGCAATGGCTGCGCAACTCATCTGTAACGAAGCAGGTCTTGATACCGCCCCCTATTTCAAACACACTGGGCCTATCTATGCGTTTTCGCCAGACTCGCCACTTAAAAAGTTATTGTTAGATTAGTATGAAGAAAGTCACTGCCTCGGATGTTGCAAGCTACCTTGGAGTATCACGCTCATCGGTTTCTCGCGCCTTTACCGAGGGGGCAAGTATCGCGCCTAAACAAAAAGCTAACATTCTAGAAGCCGCCAAAAAACTGGGGTATCAACCAAACCTTCTCGCTCGTACTTTAAGTACACCTTCACAGAAGGCCAAATCGCACCTTGTTGCAATATTGATCAGCGACTTTTCAAACCCTTACCAACCTTATTTGTTCGAGGCACTTTCCACAGCCTTGCGAAAGCAAGGGAAAATGCCAATGCTGATCTCTGTTTCAAATGACAGCGATCTTGATTCTACAATTCAGAAACTGTCTGGGTATCAGGTTGACGGAGTGATTGCTGTCGCAGGCTCTCTACCCGCCAGCAGTTTTGAACAGTGTCTTGAGTTACAACTACCTCTTATTACTCTCGGTCGCTCAGATCCAAACAGCGTTATACCTTCGATACAAACCGATAATGAGCAGGCTGGCCGCCTCGCTGCCAGGCACTTACTATCTAAGGGGCTAACTGAGCTAGGGTACATCAAAGGACGTACAGACGGTGAAGCGTCTATTGCTCGCCATCATGGTTTTCGTGCCGAGTTACAAGAGACCGGTATTACGACATGCACCACCTTTGACGCAGGAAGTTATGGTTATAGCGCTGGATTTGAAGTCGGTGTTCGTCACAGTGAAGATATCCGGAAGCTGCAAGGTGTATTTTGCGCATCAGACGCGCTGGCTTTCGGTTTCATCGACAGTTGTAAGCAAGTCAACGGCATCACTATTCCCGGGCAAATCCAGGTAGTCGGTTGCGATAATGTACCCATGTCATCATGGCAGGGCTATCAACTCACGACGGTTGCCCAACCTGTTCACACTATCACCGAGCAAGCTATTCTTTACTTGGGTATGCTACTGAAAAATAAAACTAACGGAAGTCATACAGGGGCAAACCCAGTGTTCCCATCAGCACAGCTGATAACTCCAGAGCTGATCGTCAGGCGAACCTGATCGGATTCTTCACCACTGACAGCATATAATACAGCCACTTCTCAATAGTGGCTGCTCATCTCTTAATTAGCTGACTTCAGCTAAATGGAGTCCGCGGTAATAGTGGTGGATTAGCGAAATATAAGGCAGGATTCGCAGTTCAATTAAATGTTAATCCAAAGGGCTTTGTTGCGTAAATCGAGTGAACTAAATCAGAATCGTACGATCAGATCAGAGACATTCTCTTATTGACTCCGAT
>NZ_CANLBV010000063.1 GCF_947488985.1 uncultured Vibrio sp. | reverse complement strand
AATACGAGACAAGGTTCACTCATTACCGCCCATGCTGGGTAAATTTTAACAGTGACAACTATCCTGCCAGAGGGGGCTAAGCCCAACTGAGTGAGTGCATAGTCATTTTTTAAAGGCGCATTCGCGAGGGAAATAATAAGTTCTTTCAGTTCTCGGATATGAACGTCACCTTGGTTAAACTTGATATACTCCTGAGGAAATCGGACGGCCTCTAGCTCACTGGCTTGGTTAATGAATGCCTGAAATAGGGATAGGTCGAAATCTAGGCAGGTGGCAATAAACTCACCATTGTCATCACTGTTAACGACGACCTCTTTTATCTGAGCGGAACTGTATAGAGCGAATTCGCCCGTTTGAAGTGAGGCTTCAGCTCCATTGGGTAGGTTGAAAGAGATACTGCCTTTAGAAACGATGAAAATACCGTTCTTAGATGCGGGGTAACGCTCCCGCTTTCTTGGAATGAAGTTTTTAAATTGAGTAACGGTAATTGATGGCATAGTGCACTTCTTTGACGTTGTAAATGGATTGCTTATGGATTGTTTTTTTAGTTTTTAAGCATGAGACATTAACAAAAAAGGCGCTAATGATTAGCGCCTTTAGAAGTGAACCTAGAAGATCTTAATCTTGGTTTTCGTTTCTCGTTTCAGGCTCGCTAGGCAAGTCCGCAAAAACTTGAGTAGGCTTTGCTACTAAGTTACGGTTTTCCTGATTAACTTCTGAGAGAACGACTTCTAAAACGTCTCCTAGTTTGTATACCATTTCTTTATCGACAGATACAGTACCCATATCACCATTACACTCTATTCTCTCTTTATTATTAACAATAAGAGAACCTGGAATAAATGCAGCTGCGCCATTTTCTAGCAAACGCACACGCATACCCGCTCGGTTGATATCGAAGATCTCTGCTTGGAAGCGCGTCTCTTCTGCTGGAGCATTGGCAAGTGTACGAGCATACAACCAATCGCCAACATTACGCTCAGCCATACCGTGGTGACGGCGGTGCAGGGCAAGTTCATCACCAATGGTTTCGTCTGGTGTTTGAATTGGCGCTTTACCTAAGATGTGCGCTTTCAGCATACGGTGGTTAATCATGTCACCGTATTTACGGATTGGAGAAGTCCAAGTCGCGTAAATGTCTAACCCCATCGCATAGTGTGGTGCAGGCTCATTGCTGATCTCACTGTATGCTTGGAACTTACGGATACGATTGTCGTAGTAGCTGTTATCTAAAGAACCTAGCCAACGGCGCAGAGTGGCAAAACCCTCTAGAGAAACGATTTGCTCTTCAGTGAACGGTGTTTCCGCTTGCGGGTTGACCAGTTCAAGAACGTCAGCGACTTTTTCAGCCTTGAAACCAGAGTGACAGTTAAACACACCTTGGTTAAAGCTTTCTTTTAATACTCGGCCAGCACAGATATTCGCGCTGATCATTGATTCTTCAACTAATTTGTTGGCACTGCGGCGCATGTCAGCGTGAATCGCGACAACATCGTTATCTTCGCTAAGTTCAAAGCGGTAGTCAGGGCGATCAGGGAACACAACCGCATTCGCTGAACGCCACGCTGAACGCGCTTGAGCAAATTGGTGAAGGTCAGAAACAATCGCAGCGATTTCTTCAGATGGTTGCCACTTCTCTGATGCGCCAGTTTCTAGCCAGTCAGATACGTTGTCGTAAGCAAGACGAGCGTGAGATTTGATATTGGCAGCGAAGAAGTTAATGTCATCACCGATAACGCCATCTTTAGATACCGTTACTGTGCAGCAAAGAGCAGGGCGAACTTCGTTCTCAATAAGCGAGCATAAGTTATCCGCAAGATCACGAGGCAACATTGGGATATTGCGACCAGGAAGGTAGATAGTAAAACCGCGTTCACGAGCCACTTTATCCATCGAATCATCTGGCGTAATGTAAGCCGTTGGATCAGCAATCGCGATGGTCAGTTCAAAATCACCGTTGTCTTTCTTCTTCGCGTAAAGCGCATCATCCATGTCTTTTGTGCTTTCGCCATCGATAGTCACAAAAGGCACGTGTGTCATATCGACACGCTCCAGATCTGCATCATCGTTGATCTGCCAGTTGTCGATGCCTTCAGGCTCACTGTTTGGTAGATCGTTTTGTGCCAGCGTTACCCACCAAGGTGCGATCTTGTCATCAGCGTCTGTGATTTTTTCAGAGATTTGAGCCAAGAAGCCGTTGTCACCTTTTAACGGGTGTTGAACGATGTGTGCAACGACCCAGTCACCTTCTTTCAGCGTTTCAGGGTTTAGACCCTTCTTTGCTTTCGCTTTAAGTTGCAGTTTTTTCAGCTGCGGGTGATCAGGAACAACGTTCAATCGGCCTTTGAAAAGCTTAACTCGCGCAATAAAGCGAGTAAGACCTTGTTCAACCAATTCCTCTGGCTCTGCTATTTCGCGCTCTTTCTCGGTGCGAATGATGGCAATCACCTTGTCACCGTGGACGCATTTCTTCATGTACGGCGGTGGGATAAAGAAGCTTGTTTTACTATCGACTTCGAGAAAGCCAAAGCCTTTTTCTGTGGCTTTGATAGTGCCTTCCTTTTTAGGGAGGGTTTCTTGGATTTGCTGCTTAAGCTGAGCGAGTAGAGGATTATCTTGAAACATTTGACTTTTATCTAACGAGAACAATTGAGCACACTATAATCATTGCGAGGCACGATTACTACTTAAAGCCGAAGTGAGCGTAAATTAATTACTGGCTTATTTAGCTGAGTCAATTTGATGGAAGTTCCGTCCTGCGACGAGATATCCATCAAGTTTTGACGATATGGTAGCCACTATTGATAGAAAACCGAAAAATATGTGATGTGTTTCAATTTTTTCTGGCTTTTTTTATGCATTTAGGGAATAATCCGCCTCCCTTAGACGTCCCTAATGGCTTGAAGTGTTTTATTACTGCTTCGTAACTCTGAATGGAATCAGTATCTGATTGGAATCAGTATTGGAATTGATAGAGCTCCCGGGACCTTTTGTTTACTTATATATAGTGGGATCCCAATGTCCGAATCTGTAATTCAATTTAATGAATTAGCCCTAAACGATAACATTCTTTCAGCTCTTGATAGCATGGGTTTCGTTTCTCCGACTCCAATCCAAGCAGCAGCTATTCCTCTTCTTCTTGAAGGCCGTGACGCACTAGGTAAAGCACAGACTGGTACTGGTAAAACAGCCGCATTCTCTCTGCCTTTACTGAACAAGATCAACCTAAACCAACACAAACCACAAGCAATCATCATGGCTCCTACTCGTGAGCTAGCGATTCAAGTTGCTGCGGAAATTAAAAACCTTGGCCGTGATATCAAAGGTCTTAAAGTTATTGAAATCTACGGTGGTGCTTCAATTGTTGACCAAATGCGCGCTCTAAGCCGTGGCGCTCACATTGTTGTTGGTACTCCAGGTCGTGTTAAAGACTTACTAACTCGTGACCGTCTACACCTAGATGAAGCACACACATTTGTTCTTGATGAAGCAGATGAAATGCTAAAAATGGGCTTCGTAGATGACGTTACTTGGATCCTAGAGCAAGCTCCAGAAACTGCACAACGTGTACTTTTCTCTGCAACTATGCCTCCAATGGTTAAGACTATTGTTGACCGTTACCTACGTAACCCGGCTAAAGTTGACGTTGCTGGTACTAACCACACGGTTGATAAAGTAGCGCAGAATTACTGGGTTGTTAAAGGCGTAGAAAAAGACGAAGCAATGTCTCGTCTTCTTGAAACTGAAGAAACTGACGCGTCAATCGTATTCGTACGTACTCGTCAAGACACTGAGCGTCTAGCTGATTGGCTATCTGCACGTGGCTTCAAAGCGGCTGCACTGCACGGTGATATTCCTCAGTCTCTACGTGAGCGTACTGTTGATCACATCAAACAAGGTGTTATCGACATCCTAGTTGCAACTGACGTTGTAGCTCGTGGCCTTGATGTTCCACGTATCACTCACGTATTCAACTACGACATCCCATTCGATGTTGAATCTTACATCCACCGTATTGGTCGTACTGGCCGTGCTGGACGTAAAGGTAAAGCGATCCTACTGGTTCGCACTAACCAAATTCGCATGCTTCGCACTATCGAGCGCGTAACTAAGTCTCAAATGGAAGAAATCCAACTTCCTCTACGTGACCAAGTTGCTGCTGCACGTGTTGCTAAGCTTGGCGCTGAACTTGAAACAGAGAAAGAAAGCAAAGCTCTAGAAAACTTCGCTGGTCTTATTTCTACACTTCAAGAGTCTCTAGAAGTTGATGCTGCTACTCTAGCTGCAATGCTTCTTAAGCGTCAGCAAGGTAAGAGCCCGCTATTCTACGTTGGCGAAGACCCAATGATCGCTGCTATTGAGCGTGACAAAAACCGTCGCAAAGAGCGTCGTGAAGACCGTGAAAATGGTCGTGGCGATCGCAACTTCAATACGCAAGATTGGGATACTTACCAACTGCAAGTTGGCCGTGAGCAAGGCGTTCAGGTTAAAGACATCGTTGGTGCACTAGCAAACGAACTTGGCCTAACGAAAGGTTCTATCGGTGCTATCAAGCTAGACCAAGGTTCTACTTACGTTCAACTGCCAAAAGCAATGAACTCTGAAACTGCGGGTAAACTAAGCAAACTACGTATTCGTCAAAAAGAAGCTGGCGCTGTTGTTGTTGATTTCAACGACTTCCGTGAGCCTCGTCGTGGCGGCGGCGGTCGTGATGGCAACCGTGGTCGTGGCGGTCGTGATGGCGGCGGCTACCGTGGTAACCGTGATGGTAACCGCGAAGGTGGCAACCGTGAAGGCGGTCGTGGTGGCAACCGTGATGGTGCTCGCGATGGTAACTCTGCTGGCGGACGTGATGGCGAACGTCGTTTCGACCGTAACCGTGGTGGTGATCACCGTGGTAACTTCCGTGGCGAACGTGGTCATGGTAACGGTAATGGCGGTGGTAACCGTGGTCGTCGTCCAGAGCGCAACGAAGGTTAATCAACCTGTCGTTTGGACGCCTAGATGCTTAGAAGACGCTTTAGTCTAGACACTGAATTTAAAAGCCGAGTGTAATACTCGGCTTTTTTGTGGCTTCTATTTTGATATTTATACCAATCGTAGTAAATAATTGGTCACCCTAGCTGGTTAAAACGCTCGATAACTGCGATAGAATTTTTGATTGTAGAATAACTACTTATCGAAAATTCTTGTTGAAAAGACCTGCCTTGTTCTCAAGCTTTTTTCTTGCGCTACTTCTGATCACTTACTTACTGTGATTGGTATTACGTTTGCCACTTTGTTTTTTGCGTGCGTTGTCTTTCTTTCTGCTCGCTATTTTTTACCGAAAATTGCTTCGCACTCTTTTAACCATTAACCAATGAACATCGATGCTTAGTCGTATTTCGTGATGAGCCTATACTCAGAATATGTGGGGGAGGAGTTCCTCTAGTGAATCAAACTTCGTTTGGCTAGAGTGAAAATTATTGGCTACGATTGGTATGATATTTTCACGAGATGGTCAGTATTTAGAGCCGAGTAGATAGCAAGGTTCTGACGTTTGATTGGCAATTTCATATTGTAGAGTGACAAGTTTTGCTTAACCTATTTAAATAAAAAATAGTTTAAGCAAGCGTTTACGTCGTGTCTATCAGGGCTTGATTATTCAACTATTTTTTAATTTGACTCTCTAAATAAATGCAATAGTGATAAAGATCAATTTAATCGTGTTCATTTGGTGGTTTTTTCAAAACAAAAGTTGAAAGATTAAAAATTTATTGAATAATGGGTTTAACTAAAGTTGAAGTAAAAACTTCATCCAATTCGTACTGAAACAGGATCCATATCCAATGTCTAATTCGTTTGTTCTGGTTATTAACTCAGGTAGTTCATCCCTAAAATTTGCTGTCATCGATTCTGTTTCTGGTGACGCCGTATTAAGTGGTTTAGGGGAGTGTTTTGGTCTTGAAGATGCTCGCATGAGCTGGAAATATCAAGGTGAGAAAACCGAGATTGCCATCCAAGGTGAAGATAACCATCACAAAATTGCTATTGGCAAACTGGTTGGCCTGATGGAAGATCTAGGCTTCACGGCTGATATCGTTGCTATCGGTCACCGTATTGTTCACGGTGGTGAGAAGTTCACAAAAACAGTTCGTATTACTGAAGAAGTAACGAATGAAATTGAAAGCCTATCTGACCTAGCGCCACTTCATAACCCAGCCGGTGCTATTGGCATCCGTGCTGCAATTGAAGCTTTCCCTGCTTTACCTCAATTCGCGGTATTTGATACAGCCTTCCACCAAACTATGCCTGCACGTGCATTTACTGGTGCTATCGCTAAAGAGCTTTACACAGACTTCGGTGTACGTCGCTACGGCTTCCACGGCACAAGCCATTACTTCGTTAGCCGCGAAGCTGCAAAAATGCTGAACAAGCCAGTGGAAGAGTCTAGCTTTATCTCTGTACACCTAGGTAATGGCGCATCTGTATGTGCTATCAAAGACGGTAACAGTGTTGATACTTCAATGGGCTTCACTCCGCTTTCTGGCCTAATGATGGGTACACGTTGTGGTGATTTAGACCCAGGCATCATCGAATACCTACTGAAGAAAGGTTGGTCACAAGATCAAGTCTTCAACTCTCTTAACAAGGAGTCTGGCTTCCTAGGCGTGTCTGGTCTTACGAGCGATGCTCGTGGCATTTTAGAAGCAATGGACGAAGGCCATGAAGGCGCTAAGCTTGCTTTTGAGGTGTTTACTTACCGCGTAGCGAAATACGTTGCTTCTTACCTTGCAACGCTGGATTCTTTAGATGGCATCATCTTTACTGGTGGTATCGGTGAGAACGCTCTACCAATTCGTCGCGAGATCATTAAGAATCTTAAAATTCTTGGTTTTGTTGAAGATGTTGCAGGTAACGAAGCTGCTCGCTTTGGTGCTGAAGGCATCATCGCGAAGTCTGAAATGCTAGACGCTGTAGCAATGGTTATCCCAACAAATGAAGAACTGGTAATAGTAAGGCAAAGTGTTGAACTATTGAACCAAGCTTAAAATTATGTAACATGAAAGCCTCCTGAATTTAGGGGGCTTTTTTAATGGAACAGAGAACAGCATACATCTACAGTAGGGTGAGTAAACTCATTCAAGCTACTGATGGAGGTGGCATTAGTAGACAGATTGATAAAGCTACCTCGTTTATTAATAATCTTAACTCTCAGTCAAACAGCACAACTTACACCATTGCTGATAATCTTATAATTGATAAGGGTTTATCAGCTTATTACGGCTTCAACACAAAAGATAATGCAGGGCTTGGTGCATTCATCAAAGCTGTTGAAGATGGACGTATCCCTCCTAAATCTCTATTAGTCGTTGAGGCTGTAGACCGTATCAGTCGTTTGCCTCCTACCAAAGCACGTAAGGTCTTTGAACGTTTATCTGATTTGCAAATTGATGTAGCTATCATCAAATTTGGGTTGGTAATCCGTCACGACCAAAAGATGGAAGACATGGGTACTGATTTGCTATTGACAGCCGCCTTTCATCTTGCTCATCTAGAATCAGAACAGAAATCTCAACGTATCAGAGCTACCTTTGATAAAAAAAGGAAAGAAGAAAAGGAAGGTGGAGAAAAGAGAACAAGTGTTTGTCCTGCTTGGTTGAAATTATCAGAGGATAAAAAGTCGTTTGAGTTAATACCCGAAGCGGCAGAAACATTAAAATTGATATTCAAACTCAAGATTAGTGGCAAGGGTAGCCATGCAATTTGTAATCTGTTGAATGAAGATGGCATACCAAGAATAGCGAAGAAACAAACACACCAACCGTGGTCAAAGCGCGTGGTAGAGAAGTATTTGAAAATGGAACAGTCTTACGGTGCCTTTATGCCAACGGAGCACGTTGTAGATGAGCAAGGTAAGCGGATACGAAAACCACGGTATGACCAACCACTAGAAAATTATTACCCCCCTGTAGTTGATAAAGAGACGTGGATTCAAGCACAGCAAGCTTTTAAGGCGGGGAGGACTACCAGAGGTAGGGTAGCCAAAAAAGCGGCTAACTTGTTCGCGTGGCTCTGTAAGTGTCCATCCTGTGGTGGTTCTATGACTTATTACAAGCCAAATCGCGGTAGCATTCGCCTGAGGTGTCGGAACCAAGTGGATAACAACTATTGCAGCCAGAAATCAATCAACTATGAAGAGATGGAAAAGCTGTTAGTTAGCAAGCTATCAGGGTTAGATTACAATCAGTTGATAGGGGAGAGCTTTGAAAAGTTACAGCGTGACATTGATTTACTACAAAACCAGATTGATGAAGAAGAATCTGCATTAAAGGAACTCAGTGAAAATCTAATGGTTGCACCTGCCTCTGCTATCAGTAGGATTAGTCAAATTATTGGGGATAGAACCAACAACGTAGAAGAATTGAAGATAAAACAACGTGAGAAATTACAAGTAAAGTTTGAGTATGCTGAAAAGACCATGGAGGGGTTAGAGCTTGAAAATGAAGAGGATAGAGAGAGATACAACAAGTTTTTGAGACAGTATATTGATTATATCTTGTGTGGTGACTCTAAAATTAACGTGGTTAAAGTTAAGTTAAAACAAGTAGATAAAGTATTGCCTTTTTACTTCACTGAGAACGAAAACCCCTTTAAATGGGCTAGGCATGATAAATCCGAAAGTATTGTTGAAAGTCTATATACCCACGGAAAAGATATAAATGAGGTAAGACTACCTGTTAGCTTTGGTGGAATAAGTGGGTATCATCACCGTCTAAGAGAGATTGATACAGTAGAACCACCATTAAATGAAAATGATGATTTACAATGCTTGAAGTATCAACATTCTGTATTCCGTGAAATATCAGTGAATTATGACAAGTGGAAAGAAATTATTGAAATTTGGAATCTTGAAGATGAGGCTACTGAACGAAGAGAAGAGGAAACAGAGCTTCGTTATGAAAATGGAGAATTTTAAATTTTTACAGTAATAATAGGTATCTTGTATCTAAGGATTAAGCCTTAAAATATCCAAAAGTGACTGAGCCTTGTTTGACGTGGTTTTAGGTGGGATATATGCAAAATATCCTCTAGTAGAAATATTTAGAGCTGGTGGGTGAGTAAGGGAATTTACTCCCCCTTTTTTTTTGGTTGCATTAGTTACTTTGCTCAATTACGTCCTGTATTTGTTCTTTTTCTTATAATCTAATCCATCTTGCTTGATTATGCGGCTCACAGTAGCCTTAGAGAAGCTTTTCCCTTGAGAGGTAGTAATGCCCTTGTTATTAAGATTAGACGCTATTTCGTCCAGTGTGAGTCGATTCTGACTATAATCAATCATATCCTTAATCATTTGGGTAATAGGTGAACGTTTGATCTTAGATTCTTCACTCAAACGGGTAGTTTTATGGTTGTGTTTATTCCTCTCCATAGATTCTTTCCACTTAGGATTAGCTCCACCAAGTTTTACCCCTTTTGCTTTAGCAGCAGCTAAACCTCGTTTTATTCGTGCTGCTATGATGTTTCTTTCTTCCTCTGCGAGCGCAGCGTATATGTGTAGTTGAAAGTTGGTTGCAGATGGAATGGAACAAACTTTAAAAGGCACAGTCCCTTCCATATACTTAGCAATTTGGGAAACACGACGGCTAAGGCGGTCTAGCTTAGCAACCAACAATGTAGCACCTGTTTGACGACACACTTCTAATGCTTTCTCTAGCTGTGGTTTGATATCACTCGTGCCTGATATAAATTCTTGGAAGCTGCCTACCACCTCAAATTCGTTTTGAGGCAAATGAGATAAATAAAAATCTATATCCATTTGTTGAGAGTCAAATCCATATTGAGTATTCCGAGTATCCTTTTTAGACAAACGTTTATATGTAACAAACTTCAAATTCTAGCCCTCTTGTTTAATGTAACGGTACAACGTAGCAATACCTATACCTACAGCCTTTGCGGCTTTTTCCTTACTCATGCCTGAATCCACGTATTCAAGGGCTTCTTTGCATTTTAGAATGGTCTTAGGGTTGGTTTGCTTACCTTTGTATTTACCCTCGGCTTTTGCTGCGGTGATGCCAAGTGCTTGTCTTTCTAGAAGCAGTTCACGTTCCATCTGTGCTACGGATGCGAGTATGCCAAGAATCATCTTTCCTGATACCGAAGAGGTGTCTACACCGATGTTGAGTATTTCAAATTCTATACCCTTAGCTTGGTATTCTTCGATTAACAACATTAGCTCACCTTGAGTTCTACCCAATCTAGATAGTTCTCTAACTACAATTTTGTCACCTTCTTTTAAGATAGAAAGAAGTGATTGAAGTTTCGGGCGTTCTAAACTTTTACCGCTTACTTTTTCTTCGTAGATTTGAGCGTCAGGGTAGCGGTCGGTAATTTCTTTAATTTGGGCTACCGAAGATTGTTCACTAGTTGAAACCCGAGCATATCCGTATATTGTCATCTTTTTTCCTTATCTATCCTATCATTTACAACCCTTATGATAATCCTATCTTTTAAGTTGTTCAATGCCTAAATGATAGAGTGTTATCGTTTAATCATAAGAGTAGAGTCATATGATAGGGTTTATTGTGCATTAATGTTGTATATTTATACAGTGGTTTATAGTGTTAAAGCTAGATGCTGTAAGGGTTGGTAGTCTAAAATTAAAAAATTCCCCAGATTATGAGAATCAAGAGAGAGGTTTGTTAAGCAGATTAGTGACTGTTCCCATCCTTTTCTTGCATTGGATAGCGTGGTTTGTTAAACAGCATTTAACCTTTCTTTTCTATGATATTAGTTTAATATGCTATGTGTGTGTTTTTTTTTTGGTATTTGATAGATGAGTTTGATTAAATGTATTGAGTGTAACGAGACGATTTCTGACAAGGCACTAGCCTGTATAAAGTGCGGTTGTCCAATTCAACAAAATCACCTTAATGACGGAGATGAGTTATCCACGTCTAACGGAAAAGATTTTGGCGAAATTCTAGGCGGTTTTGTAGATGTTGTATTTGGCTTATTTTACCTCTTAATGTGTTACGGAATATTCTTTGAGGATATATTAGCGGATGCTGAGTTTACGGTTTTTTCTACTTTTCTAGCTTTCTTTCTTATGGGTTTAATTCACAAGGCTTCAAAGTTCGTTTGCAAAAGTGTTGGTAAATCTATCCAAAGTCTTTGGTCTGCTCTGTAAGAAAGTGAATTACTTTATGTTGTTTTTCACAAACCCCATTCGCTTCCTAACATTTGCCACTTGGTTTGAGTTAGTAACGTTCAATCCATCTTTGGCAAGGTAACTAATCCAACGAAACCAACCTGCTGTAGTTCCATGTTAATTTTTTTTTGAGGTGGTATAAATCCAAGGCATTACCGTGTCTGTCTACGGATTCGATTGGTTAACGTGTTGAATAAATGAGGGCTGACTTTTACAAGTCACGCTCCCATACCCAATGTAGTCCGGCTTTTTCCATCTTATTGATACTTTGCTTAGTTAGCTTTGTGCCATCAGCAAAGACGACCACCATATCAAAACCCAGAGATTTAAGAGAAGATTGTACTTTTGCTTGCTTATAGATTGAATGATTCCAACCGTATTTCAGTTTATCAAAGAATGTCAATTTCCCTTTGAATTGTTGAACTTCTTCAAGCTTCTCAAATGATATAGCTTTAGTTTCACAAGTGTTCAATTGATGAGCTTTGTATTCGATAATTAACTTTCTATCAGAATCATAG
Source organism: uncultured Vibrio sp. (assembly GCF_947488985.1). Classification (GTDB taxonomy): domain Bacteria; phylum Pseudomonadota; class Gammaproteobacteria; order Enterobacterales; family Vibrionaceae; genus Vibrio. Next base: position 10,566 of record NZ_CANLBV010000063.1, on the reverse strand, counting down.
AAATCTGGATAAGCTTTAAATGGTGACCCACTGGCATCATAGAAAGTTGCTTTATAGGGTTCTGATGTTGATTGTAAATGTGGGTTGTTTAGGTGGAATAAACATTCAGCGGCACTATCGTACCCATTGTTAAGGGCGTACTTGAGTGTAATATCAGTTTTATTCAATAGCATTCTCCTAGATATTAGCTACGACTTCACCAACAAACAGGCACGACAAGTCGAACCTACTTGTGGGCTAAATCTTGCTAATATATATATAAAAGGTAAAAGGGGAGGCGTCTCAAACGTCTCAAATGGTGATTTGTTGTTGTATTTCAGTTGGTTAGTGGTTTTCTTGGCGTCTCAAATGCCGTCTCGTAGCCGTCTCAAATGGTGTTCTTGGTGTCTCAAAACAGTACTGGGGTAGGTTTATTATTAGAATTGAACCAATCTCTGGCGTCTTTAACCTTCCAATCTTTAGGTATCCACCACCGATTTCGACCATTTCCATCAAGATCTATCTTTTTTACCAAAGCAAAATTGAGAGCATAACTTTTAGCAAGGTCAGGGAATTCATTAAAATGGGTAGTTAAATCTTCAAGTTTGAAAACCTTATGTTGATTACACCAATCTCTTACTTCCCCTTCTCGTGTCGATTCAGAGACTTCAACCATCATCTCTAAAGTTTCGGTTGCTTGCACGAGACCAGAATTAAACCCTTCAAGGGTATAGTTGTTCAAATAATTGTAGATTTTATCGATTGCTGTACAGTCAAGTACTAACCAGTCCAAAACCTTATCAAAAAAGGCTTGGGTCTCTGCTCGTGAAACTGGATGAACGATATAAGCAGGGGCAAACCACCTACGTGTATCGTTCTTTCCTAACTTGATAGGTCGTCTTTCATTACTAGCTAACAAAACTCTTGAATACACACTTTGAGTGTATGGTTGCTCAAATTTGCGATTTAGCAGGATTGTTGGTTCTGATATTTTGGATTTGAGTTCAGTTATTACGCTATCGTTATGACTCTTAGTGTCATCTAGCATTACAAACAATGTATCTGCTAACGCCGTTGAATGGTCACCTAGGAACTGTTGATACTTGCTGCACTGGGTTGTTTGATTCTTAACGAGAGGGCTAATAATTTTATTGAAAAGAACCCCCTTACCTGTACCCTCATCTGAAGTTAGGAGCACCGCCCAAGTAGGTCGTTCTTGAGGGAATTGAATCATATGAGCGAGCCATTGGGTCAATGTATGACGCTCATTATCGTCTGGAAACATACGCTCTAACATTTCAATAAATAAAGGACAATCAGAGGTATTGTTCTCTGGTTTATATTCTTGGTAAGTATTAAGGCGATTAGCACCCAAACCTACATCAAGTAGTCTAGGGGCATTAGGTTTGAAGTAGAAACCTATAATCTTATCAATCGAAGCAGTTATATAGGATTGCCAATCACACCAATCTAGGTTAGGACAATGTTTTTTAAAAAGGTCTTGGATAAAATCAAAAGGGAGATTTGCTTTATCTTGTGAATGGTAAAGAAGAGAACCTTTATTAATATCGTACAATTTATACAAACCCTCAGAGCGAAGGTATTTTACGAAATCTCTTACTTGGGGTGGGATGTTGTTTCTAGACATTTTAATAGTTCCTCAGTTGGGATATCAGCAAGTAATTTATTAGCAATTTGGGTTAAAGATAAGTTAGGGTAATTTTCTTGCAATAAAAGCAAAGTCTCACTTGCCTCATTGCTGGTGGATATTCTTATTTTCATGTTTAGTAATCTCTTAATTTAATATTTAAGGGTGATTGTCTCACCAAACCTAGTTAAGGCAATCACAGAAATGTTATTATTCAGGCTCTGGAGGATTCAAGATATACTCCTTATATAAAGCCTTAGTTCTTTTTGTTATTAGAGTTGTAGGTAACTCATATCGAACACGATAACCACCGTTTTCGAGGTGAAGTACGTGGATCAATGTTTCTTTCTCTCTAACATGATGTTCGTGACGTTTAAGTAAGGTCATTAAACTATCGTAAATGTAAACCTGTGTTGTCGGTGTTGCCAAACGAGCTTCAATCATTAATTCATCTTGTGTCATTTTCTTTCCTGTAGCCTGTCTGAGAGGCGTTTTAATGTGTTAGCTTAGGGGTTGGGTTGGTATATGCCTTAAAAGCCCGTTGCGGGCTATTTAGGGCTGTTTAAATGCTATATTCACAATGATGGGTATAATAAAGGTGAATATTGGGTGATAGTATAACCAAAGAGTAAGAATTAAGATTTGAACAGGGTAGCCATCAATTCCTGTCTGAGAGTTTCTTCTTTTAATTTTAAATCTTCCTTTTTCTTACGTGTCTGCTCTTTAATCTCTTCACCAATAAGGGCTTCAATGTAATCTTTCTCCATTAATTGAATTTTTGAGGCAAACTCAGTTTCAACTTCAGCTACGATTTTTGCTTTTTCTTCTTCAATTACGTTAAGGGGTTTTTTGAAGACATAGGTGTACCCTCCGATGATTGCACGGTGTTTTGCGGGGATTCCCTCATAGCCCTTTGAAATTAATTCGTCATATTTACGCATCATCGACATTAAGGAGGTTTCAAAATGAGAATATTCCTCGCTAAGATAAGCCAGTGCGTATTTGATCGCTTTAGCTTTTTCTTCTTCAATCTCTTGTTTAAAATTCGGGATTAAGTTTTTAAATTTTTCAATGTTATTCATTATTTGGCTTCCTTGTTATCTAGTAATTTCTTAAATTTACTGAAAATGTTGTAAATTGTAGCGATTGAGAGGTTTGGTGCTTTACGTTGGCGGATTATTTCGTTAGCTGTTAATCCAGATAATATTCCTTCAATTATCTTAATTTGATTGTGGGTGTGACTGTTTAATTGACAATAAATAACGCAAGCTTTTTCGTGTTTTGTCATAGAGTGGTTTCCTTAGGTGTAATAAACCCCACCAATGGAGCTAGTGTAGGTTGGATAGAATGGTTTATACCCCTTGGAGATGAGTTATTTAATATTCTCTTTCTCTCTTTGGGTATAAACCATTATATAGATTTTCTAAAGGGTTAAACAAGGCGGTTTAGAAAAAAGTCAAGTATTTTTTAAGGTTATTTTTGATTATGTGTTACAAGTAACACTCCGACTAATGAAGAATTCGTTATTGCTCAACAGTCGGTAGAACTTCTGTAATCTAAGCAACGGCTGAAGTCATAAGAAACAATTGAAAAGCGAGCCTAAGTGGCTCGCTTTTTTGTGTCAGCTGCAGTCAGTTGAAAGCTACTTAACTTCGTACCTCAGAAGCACTTCATTATCGAGAACGACATTCGTCGACCAGATAAAGCTTGCTCCTTCACCGCTGAATTTCTCAATAAAGTTCATGTATGCCTTTTTATTGTTTACGCCAATATCGTCTTCTGAGTAGACCGATGCTTGAGGCCATGAGGTTGAATCAAACTCTTGGTTCATCCAATTGCTTGGTGTTTCCCAGTGAGCGGCGTACGCATCTTGCCCGTGATCAGTACCTTCGGTTGTGCAACTTTCAGAAAGACGTTTTCCGTCTACTTCACTCAAGCAAGTTAGGTCGTAAATTGGTGCGGTATAGAATGTTTGAGCTTGCCAATCTGCGCTTGTAACGCTTCCATCACTAAAGCTCGCGATAAAACCACCATCACCCGCGTGATACTCTTTACCGCGGTTGTCTTCTGTACCTAGGCCTAGATTTTCTTCCCAATCAATCACCTTTACTGCAATCGTGTAGGGCTTGTTGACTTTGAACTTTACGAGGCTTGAGTTAAACGGCGTAAAAGGAACCGTATCGACTGCGACTAGCGTGCCGTTGATATACAGTTCAAAATAGTTATCGGCAAAAATATAGCCTGTCACTTCTTCACCGTCAGGGTCAATTTCGACCACCGGAACTGAACCTTCATCAACATCCGCTAGGCTGCTTGGTGTGGTGTTTGAACACTCTTCATAAAGATCGAAGGCTTTTGGTCCATTCGCAAAGTTATTTTCGGCAGGAACCGTCCAAACCTTTCCTTTAGAGTCTGTAATTTCCCCAACGCCGGCGACTCGGCTGCGTCCGTTTTTACATTCAAATAGATTCGACTCAACGGTAGTGGCTCTGCCTTGAGTAATGCTTGCAGAGCCTTGGTAATCGTCGATGTTGCTGATAGACGGCGTGTCTGATGATGGTGAGCACCCTGCCACGAGTAATGCGATAGATGAAATGGCGAGAGCCTGATGTTTTGTGGTGATCATTGATAGAGATCCAATGTGGAATGATGTAAATAAGCGTGGTTCAAAGTGAGCCAAGTGCAAGTAAGTTAAGCCAAATGCAGTTAACTAAGCAAAACGACCTAAGTCACCTGCTGGGGTACCATGCTTGTTCCTGAATGGGGCCTATAATATTGGTACGAATGTAAACAAACGTAAAGCTGAGTCCTAAATGGTAAAACAGCATTTGCTGGTATAATTACACCAGCTTGCATGGGGTTCGTAAAAATAACCCTCAGGAATCAGTCTCTGGTTGTGATTGAGATAGTATTTTGCTACAAAACGCGCATAATCTCGGTATACAACATTTAAAGAAGAAATGACCTATGACTACCTTTCAATACTACTTTCACCAACTGCCTTGCTTCGACTGTAAAAAGACATCTGTAAGTACTGATCTTGGTTGGTTAACGCCTGCGATGAAAGATGCTGCTGTAGCACAAGTAACTGCGACGCTTGCACAAGGTGAAGTTACGCCCGATCTGTCTGCAGACGTGGTTTGTACGAAAGAAGAAGCTCGCGAATACTTGCTGCTGAACTTCTTTGGTTATTCAGAAGAAGAGCTGGCAAGCGGCATCGAAGCAGATGATGAGAAAGAAGTTGCTGATGAAATCGCAGGACTACTAGAAGAAGGCAAAGACACCATCACCTTCGAACATGAGATTGCTCTGCAGTGCTGCGCTGACTGTGACGTTGAAGACGAATCAAACTAAGCATGAGTATTAAAGTCAGCGTGTTGATCAAACACGTATGATTGTTCAATGATGAAAAGCGTTAGCGGATTAAAGTTCGATAACGCCTTTTTTATATCTTTACTGCTTACTGCTGATCTCTTAGCTGCATTAGAGCTTATGATGTTGTGTTTCTATAATGCCTTGCTCACTGAGTTGCGAAAGGATCTCAGCCGTTTTCCCTCTGAATAAATCTCGTAATAAGCGAACGGTTGGCGTGATCGATTGACGGCTTGGACACACCAGCCAAAGCTCGGTTGCTGTAGGTTTAAACTCTGGCATCACGTCAATCACTTCACCAGAGAGCAAATGACGCGACATATCTAAACAAGATTTAATCGCCACTCCTTTCCCTGCTATGCACCAACGTCTGACTAGATCGGCATCGTTTGATGCTCGGTTCCCTTTAAGCTTCACTTTATGATCTTGAGTACCGTCGTTAAATAGCCATTCGTCTTGCAGCACCTCACTGAGTTGATACAGCAAAGCATTGTGCTGAGCTAAGTCTCTTGGGTGAGTCGGTTTACCCATGTCGGCTAAGTATTCAGGGGTCGCACACAATATTCTAGGAACATCGCATATTTTAAAGCCATACATATTGGCATCAGTAGGGGAGCCGAGCGTAGTGCCATATCAACCGAATCACGATAGAAATCAATATTGCTGTCACCAATGCTAGTGTGAAGCGTTGCATTTGGGTATTCAAGCAAAAATTCATCAAGCCAAGGGATAATCAAATTACGTCCTAGGTCGGATGACAGTGCAATGCGGATTTCGCCATCGATGATGCCAAGATCTTCGTGCATGTTGAGTTTCGCTTGCTCTAACATCTTTAAGGCTTGTTCACATTCAGGTAAGTAGCGCTCACCTGCCGAAAATAGCCTTAAATGGCGAGTAGTTCTAACAAATAACTCAGCACCCAACGCAGCTTCAACACGCTTTACTGCAGCGCTTGCAGTGGCGGTACGCATATCGAGGTTGGTGGCTGCGGCGGTGATACTACGAAATTCCGCCACCTTTAAAATGACCTGTAAGTCTTCAAGAAGCATACTCTTTGCCTATGTTTATTGATGTTCTAGCGATGGAAAGGGTTTCGCTTTGATTCACAACAGTGCCAACCTGATTCATCCAACGTTATTGCTTACAGGCTAGCCTTAAATAATTAATTATCAAAAATAATTTGATAATAATTCAAATATAAGACTGTTTTTAATTAGCAATAATCCAACTATTCTCTGTTCATACCAATGATTGGTTGATTGAGCAAGGTCTGATTTAGCCTATAAGTCAGCATCAGTGGCGTTGCAGTTTCGTGCTGCCAAATGTATGACGCAGTGGGAGAGGTGGTAGCTAAAGGCCAAGATGTTGAAGGGGTTGAGCTCGGTGACCGTGTGTATTATGCGGGTGGTGTAGGTTCAATCATGATTCAATTGGCGAAGCAATTGACCAACCTGAATGTTATTGCAACAGCTTCAAGGCCTGAAACGGAACAGTGGGTCAGGGACATGGGTGCAGATCACGTGGTGAACCACCGTCATCTCGTTGAGTCTGTACGTGAGCAAGGCATTCAGTATGTCGACTATATTTTCAATGTTGCGGACACCAAAGGGCATTGGGATGCAATGGTAGAGCTTATCGCTCCACAAGGCATGATAAGTTCGATTGTTGAGTTTGAGGGTGGGGTTGATTTATCGGCTCTGCAAGGCAAATCGACTGGCTTTAGTGTGGATACGCTGAAAGATGCGCACCAACGTATTGAAAGCAGTGCGTCGATTGGTAAAACCGCCATTAAGTATTAAGTATTAAGTATTAAGTATTAAGTTTTGTCAGCTTAAATCGAAGAAGCCCTCGGAGTCGCCCCGGTTCTTTAGTTAAAAGACGTGGCATTGACTTGTGATCCGGGTCTAAAGTTATCGAGAGCATTATACTTTGTATCAATCCCGTTAATCTTTGATATTACATAAACGTATGTTGAGTGAGTGGTTTAGAAAAATGGTCGTAATCGCCGTTTTGTGGTGGTGAATTAAAACCAGACCCGATACCATAACCAGCCTCGGAGCCTGTTATGGCTAAAATAGTATCAACAACAAACGCGTGTAAAGATGATCGAAAAATTGAAAAAAGAGTGGTTTCTGGTGGGTATGGTTTTGGCGATGATCATTGCTATATTCACACCGGATTGGGGTAAATCTGGAGGTATACTGCATTTAGATACGATCACGGTGTTAGGCATCGCCTTGGTGTTCTTCTTGCACGGTTTAGGGCTATCTCCAAAAGCGATTGCTGACGGGCTTTCCAATTGGAAATTGCATGTGTTTGTCCAAAGCGCGACCTTTGTGTGCTATCCACTATTGTGGGTGATATTTGGACAAAGCTTTGTTGCCTATATGCCCGCCGCACTTGCGTTTGGCTTCTGTTACCTTCTCGTGCTACCAAGTACGATTTCGTCTTCGGTTGCCATGACGGGCATCGGTAAAGGGAACCTACCCGGTGCGATATTTAATGCATCACTCTCCAGCATTTTAGGCGTGTTCATTACGCCGCTACTTATTCAGCTCTTTATGGGGCTAGAAGGCGCAGAGTTAAACCTGATGGAGTCGGTACTCTCCATCTCTAAAATGCTATTACTGCCGATGATTGTCGGTCAATTAATGCGTCCATTACTGTTCGAATGGACTCAGGAACACAAATCAGTGGTCAATAAGTTAGACAAATACGTAATACTGCTGATCGTTTACAGTGCTTTCTGTGATTCCGTTGCGCACGGTATTTGGCGTGACTTCTCACCGATGCTGCTGTTGGTGTCAGCAGGGATCTGTTTAGTGGTGTTGATGGTGATGGTCCATGGCATCCAGTGGAGTGCGCGTAAGGTTGGATTTAATCATCAAGATGAAGTTGCTGCGGTGTTCTGCGGAACGAAAAAAACGCTCGCGGCAGGCATTCCGATGGCTAAAGTCATTTTTGCACATGATCCTAACTTAGGGATGATTTTGTTGCCTATCATGCTTTATCACCCAATTCAGATCTTCTACTGCGCCGTATTAGCTAACCGCTATGCCAAGGTTGCGGCTCAACCGAGTTAAGTTGCTCATCGGCTAAGTTGCTTATCGGTTAAGTGATTTGTCGGTTAAACTGCTTATCTCGACTTTCTATAACGGCTACGCCTTGCACCACAATGTGCAAGGCGTAGCCGTTTGCGATCTTATTGCTGTGCCTTGATTGGTGAGAGCAAACAGTCGATGACGCTATTGATTGAGCGCAACGGCCTTACTTCACTTTCACCAGAGTGCTGGAATCCGTATGAGCAAAGGCGCGATCGTAGATCTCTAACCCGGTGGTTTGAGAGTAAGTTAGGGTGTCTTCTGAAATGCTGATGTTCATCGTGAAACCGGTGGTTGTCGCGTTGTCCGTCATGTATTCAGATTCAGCGATACCGCGCTTAGAGGCAACCAACGTCATCGTATCACCAGCAGGGCCTTCTGCGGTGACACAGGTGGTACGTGGTACGCAGTAAGAGTTGTATACGATTTGATTCTTCTGATCGTAGATGAAGTAGCCACGTTGATCATGGAATTTAGAATCGTCGGCCTTTCTAAACACTTCTTGTTTGTAATACAGCGCAACAAGGTATTGATCGCTGGCATTGATCGCATCTGCCGCAACTTCAAAGCTCATTACTTCATAAAATGGGGTGACGGCAGGTCCACCCGCACCTACATCGGTACCTTCTTGACCCGGTGATATATCAACGCCACCCGTTTCGACCGATTTCCATGTGCCGACTAACTTGGCAAGTGGACCAAAATCCATGCCGTTAATCGTGTTGTGATCCGCGAGTACTGGTGCTGAGATGGCGGCGGCAAGGCTAAATGCTAATAATTTTTTCACTATAATATCCTTATTTAAAATAAGGTTATTAAGAGGTGATTTTATTAACATGGATCAGTATTGCGTACGTATATGCAATACGAAGTGTAACTAAATGTATCAACCTGTGATGATGTGTAAATATCAAGAGTATCGAGGGAGTTCGTCTAAAATTAAGGTCTGTACTCGTCAAAATTGAACAATCTGGCTCTGAATCCGTTTTCGAAATAAATGCAAATTAACGCTTTACCTCAACTTAACTTGAGGTATTAGTCTATGCAACGTTGCTTACGAGAATACTTTAAGGAGAGAAGAATGATCCAACTTGAACATGTGAATTTAGTCGTTAAGGATATCCCTACAATGCTGACTTTCTACAAAGCCGCATTTCCTCATTGGTATATCCGTGATGAAGGGCAGGGTGAATGGTCAGGGAAACCGCGTAACTGGTTGCATTTTGGCGACGAATACCAATATATCGCGCTGAGTGATCACGGTGAGGGTGAAAATAGAGACTTGGCTGGTCACTCCGTTGGGCTAGCTCATTTTGCTTATGTAACTCACAGTATCGACAGTGTCACTGAGCGACTGGTTAAGGCTGGCTTTGAAATTGCAAAACCGGGTGCTGCAGAACCTTATCGAAAAAATGTCTATTTTGTTGATCCAGCGGGTTTTGAAATCGAGTTTGTTGAATACTTAAGTGATGATCCGAAATTACGCAACAGCACTAGCGAGTCGCAGTAAACTCTTTTGGTTGATTGGTTGATTGGTTGATTGGTTGATTGGTGGGTAGATGGGTAGATGGGTAGATGGATTGCTCTCGCCACGTTTACTAGGAAAAGAAAGACAAGTGAAAGGGCATTGTGGACGATTCCGCAATACCCTTTTCGATCGGCTGAATAAGAAAGTGGGTGATGACCTTTCTCAATCAATTTATTTATTATTAAGTGCTTTGTTTTGAAACGGTGCCAGTAGCTGTTTGCCAAACACATTAATCAGCGCACCGGTCACTATCAAACTACCGCCTAGATAGGTCCAGACGGATGGGATCTCATTAAAGATCCACACGCCTAGCAATGCTGAGAAGACGATCTGAACATATGAATAAGCGGACGCTTTCCCCGCTGCTTGAGTTTGCATCGCTTTGGTTAACCCATATTGACCTATCTGCGTAAATATACCGATCAACACCAACATCAAGGTTAAGAGCAGGCTCGGCCAGACAAAGTCGTTCCAGATAAGGGCACTTGAAATCGGCAGAGCAACCAATGGGAAGTAGAAGATGATCACAGAGCTGTCTTCTGTCTGGCTAAGTTTTCTGACAATCACGTAGGCAATCGAGCTACCCAATGCGCCACAGAGCGCCACCATAATACTGAATAGCGGTAACTCACTGCTCGTATCGCTGTACATGCCCGGTTGCACCATAACGACAAGACCCGCTAGGCAGAACGCAATGCATATCATGGTCGATTTTTGGACACGCTCTTTCAGGAATAACAGTAAGCGTCTTTAAATCGACTCATTCAATCCTTTCAATAAACGTCGTAACCTTTCACTTTGATCGTTAAAGGTACTCGAAAATGTCTCAGCATAGATCTCAACAAGAATGGCTACGCCTTGTGCAGAAGTATTACAATAGTGAGCAGTCTGCCGCTCAGTTTTGTTTAGAGCACAATCTTCATCCAAAAACGTTTGAC
>NZ_CANLBV010000062.1 GCF_947488985.1 uncultured Vibrio sp. | reverse complement strand
TCGAGGCTGTCCATAGCGTCTTTTTTCACGAAGAAGTAACAGCCTCAATTAGATCATATTTTTACTTAGATTGGTATGAGATCTAGCATTAAAGCTTGAGCCTGAATTATCGAGCGACTGCGCCACCGAGCTCTAGATTAGTTGGCCAAGTCGTGACAGTGTTGCCACCTAAGTAGATGTTGCCTTTGACTGTCATGGTGTCGGGAAACGCAGTGAGCGCAGAGCCACCTATATACAAGTCTCCCTCTATGACAATGCCGTTGGGTAGCTCGGTTAAAGGGGTACGAATCACGCTTAGATCACCTCTTACTCGAAAGCCATTTGGCAGTTTCTGTAGCGGGGTATCGGTGAAGTTAATAAAACCGCCCACACTCACTTGGCCTGGCCAACGGATAATCTGACTGCCCATAAAATCGGCGTAGCCCTTTATCTTAATCCCTGCAGGGACATGAGTTAATTGGCTGTTAGAGGCGTTCAGGTTGCCATCAATGTCTAAGCCTTTAGGTAGGCGTGTGATGGCAGTATTTTCTATATTAAGGTTACCATCGACCACTAAGCCTGTAGGAAGCGATGTATAAGGCTTGTTACGTAAGTATAAGTTTCCGTAATTATCGAGATGGTTCAATATTTGATACTGTTCGAGAGGCTCTGCACTGATATTTGCTATGGTTAAAGAGCCGATAATAAGTGCAATTCTTTTGGGCATAACAGGCTTCTTATTACGTTAGACACTCACACTATAATCGAAAAATTATTCTCGTATAGCATTTTACCCACTTGTCGCAAGGTGACAAAGGCATAATGTGATTAAACAGGAATAATAAGCAATGGTAGAGAAATCATGACTGGATTAAATAGACACATTGTTAATGGTGCTTTGGTAGTGGTTTCATTGCTTGTTTCAATGTCTGTGAATGCCAACAAGGTTATTTCGACACCGGCGAAAGCGGGCGTGTTGGTCACTCAAGGCACTCTGCAGCAACGAATTTGTTACTACGCTGATAAGGCCTATAGCATAGGGGCTGCGTTAGAGGTCAGTGGCGTTGTGATTCAATGCGCGCCAGAAAATGATTTTGAGAAAAACGGGTCGCTGGCTTGGGTAGAGATAAAAAAGACGATTAATAACAACCACTTAATAAGATAGAAGATAGGTATTATTCGTCTTTTAATAACAGTATGAATGCTTAGATTAACGTGCTAGAGAGCGGCTCTTAAGTTCAAAGATAATTTTCTCAGCACTGACTTCAAATTTAAATCGTGCATTTAATTCAGTACTGTCTTCTGTCACCTCTGAAGCTTCAAATTCAACATTGCTAGACACTTGCTTAGCAAGCTCTACGTATTTAGCATACTCGGCTTCAATAAGCGCTTTAGAGTTACCATAAACCGTTACTTCAGCAACATCATCGCCTTCTTTAATGATGAACCCGATTTCACCTGCGCAGCCGCAAGCTTCACATACATCGTTGTTACTCATATCTTGGCTCATAAATAGTCCTTTTACTAATTCTGAGGTCATTCTAACGAGCAATTTGAGCAGTATCCACAAAAATAAAAATCTTTGAACAAATTTTTACTAGGATGCTATGTTGTTTGGTAAGCTGACAAATGAACTATGTAAATTTTTGTCGATAAATATGTATGTGATGTGAGTCACAACTTGTAGTGAGGCAATGTTATTAATTTGTCAGGATATCATTCAGTTAGTTGCGTTATGAATGATTTTGTTAGAGTATTTATTGCTTGATAAATATTTAAATTACGAATCTTTCGTTGGGTGTTTCATTGATTAAGTCGGTCTTTAAAATTATCGGCTTAGAATAGTAGGGTGCTTTCGAAGGGCTGACAGGCAAGGTACTCAAAGAGCCAACAATGCCTAATTGCTCATAAAAAGTAGTTGTAGGCAGGTAAATATCAGTGCTTACCAACAATACCTTACTCATATAATACCGATAACGATTTTCATTCTGACTTCATTTGATTAAGTTAGATGGGTGTACAAAGAGAAGAGCCTGAATATGCCAAAGCGTAGTAAAGAAGATACAGAAATCACAATTCAGAAGATCATGGATGCCGTTGTCGATCAGTTACTAAGAATGGGCTATGACAAGATGTCATACACAACGCTGAGTCAGCAAACGGGTGTTTCTCGTACCGGTATAAGCCACCATTTTCCAAAGAAAACCGATTTTACCGCAGCGCTAGATGGACGAATTTTCAAGATGTTCGTGGAACATATTGATTTTGACAACGGTCTGGATGCATTCTCCGCTAGTTGGGTGACCGCACTTGAAGATGCTGAGTTCTTAGCTATCTTACGTTTACTTTTCCATCACATCGTTACTGCTGAAAGCGCACATGAGTTCGCGGCAAACGGTATTGATCGTCTATACAAACTGACTGAAACTCAGTTTGGTGATACTAGCGGTAAAGAACTAGAGTGGTTGATTGGTAAATCATTGATTCGTATGAGCCAATAATCAAAATACAATGAAAAAAGCTCCTGAGGGGGCTTAATTGTGCCTGTCGTTTGTTCGCATGCTCTTCTTCTATCGTATTTACCGTTCTTTCTTTATCTACTTTTTTGTGTCCAAGTCTTTATTTCTTGTCTTTTTAACCGCTTGCATTTATGCCCTTCCTTTGCTCCCACAGTTAAAAGCTAAGTAACTCTAATTGATAATGTTCATTTATAGAGCCTCAAAAGCTCGGAGTGAGACGTTTTGGGGGGCATTGCTATGGTTGCTAATAAAATCAAGTTTAAGGTGATATAGAGGCTATAAACCATAAAAAGCCTCTATAAAATAGAGGCTTAGAATAACTTAATTGTTATTAGGGCGTGTTGACCTTTCGCTGCAAAAATTAGCTCGAAAGGTCAACACGGCCTAGGAACGAATGCTCAAAGCGAATAGGTTCTAAATCGAGTCTATTGGGCGGGGTGAACCTGTGGGAAGCTCATGGTTGGGTGCTTTTCTATAATACTTTTGTAGCCGTACACATCCTCAATCATAGAAGGTTCAAGCGCCTCCCAAGGGCTGCCATCGCAAACCAAATTACCGTCTTTTAATACTACCAGTCGGTCGGAATACTGAGCCGCTAAGTTTAGGTCGTGCAAAACCACGATAACGGCGGCATTGTGGTTGTCTGCTAGTTCTCTCGCGATTTTTAAAGTGTTGTGCTGGTGGGCGAGATCCAGTGCTGATGTCGGTTCATCGAGCATTAATATGCACTGGTCCCCAGAGTGGTGAAGTTGAGTTAACACTCGAGCTAAGTGTACTCGCTGTTTTTCACCGCCAGATAGGGAAGGGTAGAGCCTTTCACTCAGGTGAGTGACATCAGCCACATCCATTTTTTGGCTAGCGATACTCGTGAGCTGTTTATTGGACTCTTGCAGAGGAATACCACCAAGCTCGACAACTTCGTGCGCCAGAAATGGGAAGGTTAACGTACTGTGTTGAGGAAGCATCGCTAAATGTTTCGCCAACTTCTGCGAAGGCCACTTGTTTTTGGTGTGTCCAAAATACTGGATATCACCCGTGCTCGATATCTCCTGACATAAAGCTTTAAGCAGTGTACTTTTTCCTGCGCCGTTTGGCCCAAGCAGTGTTGTTACCTTTCCTGCTTCAATCTCAATAGAAACGCCATCTAAAATCACTTTACTGCCGAACTTTACTTCGATGTCGGTTGCTTTTAACGCTGCAGGAAACATTAAAGGATTCTCCCTTTCTGTTGAAATAGTAGATACAAGAAGAATGGAGCGCCGATGATTGCTGTGACAATACCTACTGGCAACTCAGCTGGTGCCAGCGCCACGCGAGAGAACATGTCTGCTGCGGTTAGTAGTAATGCGCCTAGAACCGCTGATAGGGGGAGTAGAACTCGATGATCTGGGCCCGCTAACATGCGACCTAAATGAGGGATAACCAGTCCGATAAAACCAATCATGCCAGATAAACTAACCGTGATACCAACGCCCGCAGCTGTCAGTAGAATCAACTTTCTCTTTAGCTTTTGTACAGGAATACCAAGGTGTTGTGCTTCTGATTCACCTAGCAATAGGGCATTCAAAGACATCGCTTGGCGATAGAACACGACAAACAGACCCATGAGCGTAACCGCAGCAAGCAAAATACCCGACCACTTTGCACCTGCCAGTGAACCCATCGACCATAGTGAAAGGTCACGCAGCATTTGGTCATCTGCAATGAAGTTTAAGAAGCCAATACCAGCACCAGAGAGCGCACTGATCGCCACCCCCGCTAACAGCATGATGGTAACAGAGGTTCCGAATTTACTCGTACCCAGCTTATAGACCAGCAGCGTGGTTAAGGCGCCGCCCAAAAAGGCAAACACAGGTACCGCTGCAAAGTTCATGAATGCAGGGTATTGAAGTGAAAGCTCAGAAAACAAAACGATAGCCAATGCAGCACCTAAAGCTGCGCCCGCAGACACACCTATGATGCCAGGTTCGGCAAGTGGGTTTCTAAACAAACCCTGCATCACTGCGCCACACAAGGCGAGGATTGCACCAATAAGCATGCACAAGATAGTTCTAGGCAAGCGAATCTCTTGAATCACTAAGTTGATGTGAGGTGCTAAGTCATTGTTTGGTTGAATTAAGCTTGTAGCGCTGTCCGCTAAGCTAATGTTCATTGGCCCAACAGTGATCGAATACAGTGCGACAAAGGCTAGGGTAGCACCTAGGCCCAACATCGACGTTTTTAGTGGGACGGAGCGTAACAACATAAAAGGGCCTCAATATCTATCGCTAACTTCGACCTCCTTCACCAACAGCGTGAGTCAGTTGGTGAAGGGAAGCCGCGATAGTAGAAAATAGGGTGGTCGAGTTATAGCGGGTAGATAAGTGCGTTTAGACGCTTAGCCTCAGAGAGGCTTTCTAAGCCAAGCCCGCCAACCAAAGCACTGCCATTTACGGTAATGATTTGCTTGTTCATACCTGCAGGCGTTGCCGCTAGCATAGGCAGTGATTTCAGGATGGCATCTGCGCCGCCTATTTTTTGATAACTACGGCCGCTTACTAAAATGACATCAGGTTGCATCTCAACGAGTGATTCCATTGAAAGTGGCTTGTAAGACGTTAAGCTATGAGCTGCAGGGTTGATACCGCCAGCTAACTCGATGATTGCGTTTGGTGATGTTTCACCGCCAGCAACGTTCGCAGGGCGACCTTCATGCAGTAATAGGAACAGAACTTTCTTCGCTTCGTTGCTTGGTACTTGATTCGATTTTAGTGCTGCGATTTTTTGATTCACTTCGGCTTTCACTTGCTTCGAGTGGTCTTCGGTATGGGTGATTTTTGCGATTTGGTCGATACGCTTTAGTAGCCCTTCAACGTTTGCTTCGGTATTTACAATCTCGACTTCGACGCCTGCAGATTTCAGTTGGGATATCGCGTTATCTGGTCCCATTTCATCAGAACCAATCAGTGTGGTTGGCTCTAAGGCAAGTAAACCTTCAGCAGACAGGTTTCTGTGGTAGCCAATCTTTGGTAGCTTTTCAGACTGTTGGAAGCGACTGGTCACATCAATACCCACTAATTGTTCTTCTGCGCCAAGCGCCAAAACTAATTCGGTAACGGCACTACCGGCACTGATGATGCGAGGTTGTTCAACGTCGTTTGCCATTGCAGTTGGCGCCGTCAATGCCAAGCTCATAGCGGCCACTGAAAGGAGATGTGTCTTGGTTTTTAATTTATTGAGCACGTTTAAGTTGTTCATAATAAGTTCTTTATATTTGTTTTGTATCGCGAAGATTCTCAGTGAGCAGTCCGTTCGCATTGTGAGTTCGAGTCGATAGAGAGGCTTAGCTCTGATTGTTTAGTCTTATCTGTCAGGAGCCAAATTTCATAAACGCTGGGCCTCGTGAAAATTGAGTCTTGTTTTAGCCATCGTCAGTGAGCAGTTGTGTCGCTGGAATTCCGTTCTCTTGAAGGAATGAAAGCAGCCTCACTAGGTTCTCCACGTTGGCTGCTTTATCCGCGCCAATGATGATCGGCTTTTTATCTGTTGAGCCTGTCTCTTCTAACAAGGCAATCTTGAAGTTTTCCCAGTCGATGTATTCTTGGCCGTTGATTGCCCAGTAGGGTTCATGGTCTAGAATGTTGACGCTAATCGAGTCTTTGTGGACTTCAGAAACGCTTTTAACGTCAGAACTCGGCAGTTCAACTTCCAGTGACTCAAGCTTTACTGATGCTGTAAGTAATAGAAAAACCATCACGATAAAAATGATGTCGAGCAGCGGTGTTAAGTCCGGCGCTAGGCTCTGTGTGTGAGATGAATGGGGCGTCTTAATCATGCTTGGCTCACATCACCAATAGAGGTTTTGTTGACCGGCTTACCTTGAGAATCATCAGATTGATTCGTTTGAATCGACATACCTTCTAGCCACACATTCACATAGTTCAGAGTATGTTCTAGCTGAGCAAGCACTCGGTCAGCCCAAAGACCTAATAGTTGTGCACCTGAAATTGCAGGAAGTGCGATCATCAAGCCTGCAGCTGTCGTTCTCATTGCTAATCCAAGGCCATCTGCCAGATCGTTCGGTGTGATGCTGCCTGTTGTCGCAGCAACACCTTTGAACATTTCAATAAGGCCAAGTACCGTGCCAAGCAGTCCAATCAGTGGACTAATCACACCGATTAAACCAAGCAGCCTTAGACCCGCGTGCAATTGGTGGCGTTTCTCTTGTAGCCAGATCCCCGCAGCATCTTCACGTAAACCTTTTGAGAAAGAGTGGTGAGCAAGCAACATCGATACACCCTTGTACAGTAGCGGTCGTTTACCTGAAATCGACTGAGCGAGCGCTTCAATCTCTTTGCTATTGGTTGGTGAGATCTGATTGAGCTCACGACGAATGGCACGTTTGCCAACGCCAATGCTTAGCATAACTTGGAAGACACGTTCTGCGATGATCATTGCTGTTAATGCAGAGCAGATAAGAAGAGGCCAAGTCATTAAGCCCAGTTGATCTTGTAAGTAACTGATTTGTTG
Source organism: uncultured Vibrio sp. (assembly GCF_947488985.1). Taxonomy (GTDB): domain Bacteria; phylum Pseudomonadota; class Gammaproteobacteria; order Enterobacterales; family Vibrionaceae; genus Vibrio. The sequence goes on along the minus strand of NZ_CANLBV010000062.1, from coordinate 15,757 downwards.
CATGATTAATCCAACCTAAAACGAACAGGTATTTGTACTCGGTGAGCAATCGCTCGACCATTGACAGTATGAGGTGAGAATTTCCATTGTTTAATGGCGTCTAAAGCGGCGTTATCGAGCATTAGTGCGCCTGATGAATTTACTAATGCTTGTTTAATTTGTTTGCCTTCAGCGTCTAACCAGATCTCATAAGTAGCGACACCTTCAACGCCACGACGTCTGGCCTGGCGAGGATAATTCGGCGGGGTAGGGCGTGCATAGAAAGAAGGCTTAGTGACTAGCACCGGCTCTTGGTTTGATACGCCTTGGTTTACTTCCTGAGGTTGGTTGGCAGACTCGTCCATATTCTTATCGACTTTCTTGTCGGCTAGCTTCTCTGGTTGAGTAGCTGGTTCTGGGCGTTCTTTTTTCACGACCTTTTTCTCAGTCACAGGTTTCTTTTGAACCGGCTTCTTCTCGACTTTCTTTTCAACGACCTTTTTCTCTACTTTCTTCGGTTGAGGCTTATTGGTGATCGCTTTTTTCTTCGGTGTTGGTTTGGCTTGCTTTGGCTCAACGGCCTTCGGCTCGACAGGTTTAGGTTCGGCTTGTGAAACCGCCTCCTCAATTGGTTTGGGTTCAACGGGTTCTGTAACCGTTTTTTGCTGAGCTTGAGAAGGAGCGCTTTTAGGCGTGAAATTGATCGATACTGTGTTCGATTGGCTACCAGCAGGCATCGCAAACACTTTGGATTCTTGAGCGACAAACAATAGCGCCGCATGAATCACCAACGATGCACCGCCTGCAATAACATATCTAGGAACGTTCACAATCAATCCTTTACCAAATCAAAATTCTGTATCGGATTATTGCTTAGAATCTAAATAAGATCAATTATCAATTGCATTATCATTTGGCTCTATTTATGATTCTCTCAGTTTTTAGCGAATAGTCTTCCAGACTTTGCTATGTAAGTGTTTAGAGAGATTATATGAGTCTTAATATTTATAAATTTGACGAATCAATCTTGGGTGTCTCTAGCCCTGATCCGCTTCGTTTTGCGTTTGCGAAAAAGCATTCTGCACATGCCGGAGGAAGTTCAATTCCGGTCGACCCGAGCAAGAAGTTGGAGCTCTTTGATGAACTGATGCTAAGCGAAGGGAAGAAACAGGATAAGCGTTGCTTGTATATCCACATTCCTTTCTGCCGTGTGCGCTGTACGTTCTGTAACTTCTTCCAAAATGCCGCTAGCCGTAAATTAGTGGATGAGTACTTCGATGCTCTGATGGTTGAGTTGAAGCAAAAAGCCAAAACGCCTTGGGCTCAGTCTGGATTATTTCACGCCGTCTACATTGGTGGCGGAACACCTACCGATCTATCGCCTCAACAAGTAGAGCAATTAGGTAAAGCGATTCGCCAATACTTCCTGTTAGCAAACGATGTGGAAATGACTTTAGAAGGGCGCATCAATCGCTTTGGCGACGAGATGTTTGATCGTGCGCTTGAAGGTGGTTTCAACCGTTTCTCCTTTGGTATTCAAAGTTTCAACACTCAAGTTCGACGCAGTGCTAAGCGTCTAGATGACCGAGAGGTTGTGCTAGAACGTATCAGTTCACTAAGTCGTACAGAGCAAGCGCCAATCGTTCTTGATTTGTTATACGGATTACCGCACCAGTCTATGGAAGTGTTCCAACAAGATTTAGAAGACTACATGTCTACTGGCGCACACGGTATTGACCTCTACCAACTGATCGTTGCGGGCAATGCACCTATGCTTAATCTTGTTGAGAAAGGAAAAATCCCACCGCCGGCCAATACGCCTGATAAGGCGAGTATGTACTTGGCGGGTGTTGAGTTCATGGCTAAGCACAAGGTTAAGCAGCTGAGCGTGAATCACTGGACTCGCGATAACCGCGAACGCAGCATTTACAACAGCTTAGCGAAGACTTATGCCGAAGTGCTTCCAATTGGTTGTGGTGCTGGTGGCAACATTGGCGGCCACGGTGTGATGCAACATCGAACTTTAGACAGCTACATGGAGTCTATAAAACAAGGTCAGTTGCCGATTGCGATGATGACTAAGCAAAGCTCATTAGAGCCAATCTTCTCGACATTAAAAGCAGGCTTTGATTCTGGTGTTGTTAGAAGAAGTACGTTGCCGACCTTTATGGGACAAGACACGTTCGATTACTTGAAGCCTCTGTTCTCACATTGGGAAAAGAATGGCTTGGTTGAGCTTTCAGAAGACTATCTGAGTCTGACTATTGCTGGCAGCTTCTGGGCAGTAAGCCTGGCTCAGAGTGTGATTCAAGTACTTAACGCTGAATATCAAGCAATGCACCCAACGCCGAAAGCATCAGATTCGGGCGTTCACCCGCATGCAAGCTTGAAGCACGCTTAATATCGAATTTTTAATTTAAAACTTACGTAAATTACTCGTTTATACGGAAACATATTCAATGACAGATACAACATTAGAAATGACAGAAACTCTAGAACAACGTGTCGCTCGCATTCTAGAAGAAGAACCAAAACTGCTTCCTACTGCGATTGCTGAGAAGCTCGGTGTTTCAGAGGTTGAAGTGGTTGCTGCTTTTCCAAACGACATGGCAGTGATGTTAGATGGCAGCCGTGCTCAAGAAATTCTTGAAGGTTTAGTGGGTTGGGGCCCAGTGACTACAATCGTGCATTCATTCGGCTCAATCTTTGAAGTAAAAGCGCCGTTCCCTAAAGGTAAAGTAGCACGTGGTTACTACAACCTGATGGGCAAAGAAGGCGAGCTTCATGGTCACCTGAAACTCGACAACGTTAAACAGATCGGTTTGGTGAGCAAAGCGTTCATGGGTCGTGAAAGTCATTACTTCGGTTTCTTCAGTGAAACGGGCGAGAACATTTTTAAGATCTACCTAGGCCGCAACGAAAAGCGTGAGCTTATTGCCGACCAAGTAGAACGCTTCAAAGCGCTAAAAGCACAAGCTTAAACAGAATCAGCAGTAATAGTTAATAAGACATCAATGCTCGAGGATCGTTTAGTTCGCTAATGATCGCTCAACCTCGAGCAAAAATAATAAATCAGAGAAAGTGAATAAAGGAATTACCCATGGAACAGCAAGTAAAACAAGAACGTCTACAAGGTCGCCTAGGTCCAGAAATTAAAGAGTTTCGCCAAGAGCGCCGTACCCTTCAACTTGCAACGGTTGATGAAGAAGGTCGCCCAAACGTAAGTTACGCGCCTTTCGTTCAGAACCAAGAAGGTTACTTTGTTCTAATTTCTGATATTGCTCGTCATGCTCGTAACTTGAAAGCAAACCCTCAAGTGTCTTTGATGATGATTGAAGACGAAGAGAGCTCAAAGCAGCTTTACGCACGTAAGCGTTTAACGTTTGATGCGCAAGCGAGTGTTGTCGAGCGTGAAACGGAACTTTGGACTCAAGTGATCGGCCAGATGCAAGAGCGTTTCGGTGAGATCATCGATGGTCTGAGCCAGCTTCAAGATTTCTCTCTGTTCAACCTTAAAGCAGAGAACGGCCTGTTCGTAAAAGGCTTTGGTCAGGCATACCAAGTATCGGGTGACGATCTAGTAGACTTCGTTCACCTGCAAGAAGGCCACAAAAAAGTATCTAACGAGTAATCTCGTTTAACTGGTTATTTAATAAACCCTCCAATGTGAGGGTTTTTTTACGTCTAAAATCGTTGTAAACACACTAGCGTTGATGTGAGAAAAAGCAGACTAAATCAAAGAGTTTGGTATATTGGCGTCTGATTAATATTTATGTGTAAGGATCGCTACGTGAAACCAGTAAGTCGAGATTGGGACGAGTTCTGTTACCCGTTTATTTATGAAGACAGCCCTATCTGTGATTTTGAGATTCTATCGGACGAGCTTTGCTGCCGAGTTGGATTGGTTCTTTCATTGGAATTGGAACCACAAGTTCGTGAGATCCTGCAACGCTTGCAGCCGAATATCTATCATTTGAATGGTTCCGTACGTGGGAAGTTAGCGATTACTGAATCCGAACTGGTCGAGCTTAAGCAAGATTACCACCGTATCCGTGACCAGCTAGAAGGTGGCTTCAAAGGGTTTGTATTACCTGGCGGGAATCGAGTGTCGAGCGAGCTTCACTTGTGTCGTTGTCAGGCTAAGAAAGTGGTGCGAGCTTTGGTGAGCATTGAACACCATGAAAGCAAAAAATCACCAGAGCCGATTCTTTTTAAATACGCTAACTTAGTTGCGAACACACTGTATGCACTGGCGTCTTTCACTAATCATGTCAATGAGGTAGAGGAGGTGGAATTCGTGAGTAAGAGCTATTCGATGCCAAAAAGCTCTACGCCGAAAAAGAAAGGCTAACGATTAGCTCTACTTTGGTTAAGAGATAAAAAACCAAGAATTGAAGAAGCTAAACCATTGAACTTGATGTTGGTTTAGCTTCGTGAATAGCCTTAAGCAGCCGTAGAGGCGTCGTTTAAGACTTTTGCGCCGCGTAGCATGGCTTCGATTAACTCACCCGCATTGAACTTCTCAAGCGCTTCGTGAGCACCTACCTGATTAGCACGATCCACACAGATTTCACTCGATAGTGAGGTATGCAAAATACAGTAAGCATGGCTCAATGCACTGTCGTTCTGAACTTCAAACGCAAGTTCGTAACCGTCCAGTCCCGGCATCTCAATGTCACTGACAAGAAGGTCAATCGCTTTGCCTACGCTAGCTTGGCGACGCATGAGATCAATCGCATCCAAACCGTTATTACAGATGCTATAAGGAATGTTGATGCTGTCTAGGGCATCAGATAACTGCTTGCGCGCAATCAACGAATCATCCACCAACAAGATATTTAGCGCTTTTAGGCGCTCTCTTTCTACATCGGTTAGCATTGGAATATGCGCGTTCTCGTAATCTGGGTAGATCTTAGAGAGCAGCAGTTCGACATCGAGCATTTGCACGATACGATCTTCAAAGCGAGTAATGCCCGTCACAAATACATTGCGACCGACACTCGCTGGTGGCGATTCAATACTCTTCCAATCACATTCAATGATTTTATCGATTGAGCGAACCAAGAATGCCACGACCGTTCTTAAGCAGTCGGTTACGATGAGCACACAGTCATTATATTCAGCGGGTGTTATCGGGCGAAAGCCAATCGCCGCAGACATATCAATCACCGGAACGGTAAGATCTCGAATGGTTACCGTACCTATCACGTGGTGGTGAGAGTAGGGGATTTGGGTCATTGGCTGGAAAGGAACGATTTCTCTGACCTTGAGTGTGCCTATCGCAAAACTTTGAGTAAGGGATAGCTTGAACATCAACATTCCCTGTGACTGGCTTGCTTTACTGATCGGTTTGGCCATAAGTGGTTTCTGTATGCTGGACGCTTGATTGGTAAATAATAATTTAAAGGGAAACGGAAGCCGCAGCAAGTCACGATGAGGTTTTTAATGGCCTTTAAGGCAGTTGTTTTCGGTTATAGAGTGAAGAATAGCTGTTCGTAGGTTAAAATCACGCTAAACGCTGACTGTCGATGAATTTATGTCGATAAGATGTTAGTGGTATACAGATTTACAACAGTCAGTTCATTAGCGATGTTCTAAGCAACCGTCGTAAGTAAACTGGCAGCAACAAACTGAGAATTATTATGGCAAGAACAGCAGCAGCGCTTCATATTTTGGTGAAGCATAAAGAACTAGCAGAAGACATCATGACGCAGCTTAAAAAGGGCGCTAAATTTCAAACGCTAGCGAAGAAACATTCAACCTGTCCATCGGGTAAAAAGGGCGGCGACCTAGGCGAGTTTAAACAAGGTCAAATGGTGCCTCAGTTTGATAAGGTTTGCTTCTCTGGCGAGACACTAGTTCCACACCTTGTGAAAACAAAATTTGGCTGGCACGTCGTGAAGGTTCTTTACCGAACTTAATCATAAGCGTTTGATATGTTGAATAAAAGGAGCGTATTTACGCTCCTTTTTTCTTACATTTTGGATCGCTTTAAAAGCATAATGGTTGAGTGTTCACCCCAGACGCTGTTCGATAATAGGGTCTACGCCCTTGCCTATCCGCCGTGACTAATTAGTTGGAGGATGAGGGTTTTTAATCAGTAAGCCATATAATGAATACCATTCTAATGAAATTTATGCAGCTTTGCCTTTTAGCCTTGATACCTGATTTAGAAAGCTGTAAGTGAGTTTGGTAGGAGAACAACATGGAGAGTTCAGCTTTGTTAAGCAACCCAGCAACAGATGTCATACTGCACGCCTTTGACTGGTGCTACGCTGATGTAATGAAGAACGCCTCACTGATCCAAGAGTTGGGGTATAAGTCTGTTTTAGTCTCACCGTCGATGAAGTCGTTACGAGGTCCTAAAGGTGGTGAGCGTGATTCCGGCACTCAATGGTGGCAACGGTATCAACCCCAAGACTATCGGGTGATCGATAATCAACTGGGGGATACCCAAGATTTCATTGAAATGGTTAACACGTTAAAACAGCATGGGCTTCGTACCTATGTAGACGTGGTATTTAACCACATGGCCAATGAGTCGAGCATTCGTAGTGACTTAACTTACCCAAGCCAACAAGACTTAGCCGTTTATCACCAAGATCCTGACTATTACGAATCTATCCGTTTGTTTGGTGATCTTTCTAAACCTTTATTCGATGAAAACGATTTTGTTGAGGCGTTTGGTATCAAAAATTGGAAAGACACTTGGGAGGTTCAAAATGGGCGGATTACTGGGGGATCCAGCGATCCCGGCCTACCAACCCTGTTAGATAATGACAACGTGGTGGCGCAGCAGAGAGCTTATCTCAAAGCCTTGAAAGCTATCGGAGTGAAAGGGTTCCGCATTGATGCAGCAAAGCACATGACACTGGCACACCTGCGCAAAGTGTGGACCGATGATATTTGTGAAGAGATGCATATCTTTGGCGAGATCATTACCGATGGTGGTGCGACTGAGGAAGAGTACGAACTGTTCCTTGAACCATACCTAAAACACACTCGATTAGGGGCGTATGACTTCCCGTTATTTAACACCATCTTCAAGGCTTTTGAAGAGCAGGGCAGTTTTAAATCTCTGATCAACCCATACTGTTTTGGCCAAGCTCTGTCAAACATGCGCGCCATCACTTTTGCTGTGACCCATGACATTCCAAACAACGAGGTGTTTTTGGAACATGTGATGGATGAGGACAACGAGCGATTAGCTCACGCCTTTATCCTTGGTCGAGATGGCGGTGTCCCCCTTGTTTATAGTGAACTGAGTACCAGTGGTATTGTGGATAACCATGGTCAGCCTCGTTGGCTGAATGATTGGCAAGCGCCATACATGAAAAGCATGATTCAATTCCACAATCATGTTCATGGTGAAGCGATGCGTGTGGTTGAAGCAAACGATGATCTACTGGTGTTTGTTCGCGGCGATAAAGGCATTGTGGTGATCAACAAATCGAAGCGAAGCAAAACGGTATCACTAGCTTGGACAGGACCTGTAACGGATTTATTATCTGGGAAGGTGATTGAGTGTGTAGGCAAAACGGTCATCATCAGGATTGAATCTAGCCAGTGTATGATGCTGGTAACTCATTAGTTTTGGGTTTGCCAAGAGCGAACTTTAACTTATTGAGATTGTTGGATAAGGCTTGTGGGCTACAGACTTGTTCGATAGGGATTGAATAGCGAAAGATAAATTGAAAAGACCTGCTCATTAGATAGTTTCTGGTATCTAATGAGCAGGTCTTTTTATTGGTTGGTCAAATTAATGGTTGTTCAAAACTGCATTGTTAGGCGTTATGTCAGTATTCTTGGGTTTAGAATATGAGATGCGCAACACCAACAATCACTGGCAGCGTGATAATAGTACGCAGGATAAAGATGACGAATAACTCAAAGATATTGACTGGGATCTTACTTCCTAGAAGCAGCGCACCCACTTCTGACATGTAGATAAGCTGAGTGACCGACATTGCTGCAATAACGAAACGAGTCATCTCGTTGTCAATAGAAGCGGCCAGGATGGCTGGGATAAACATATCAGCAAAACCAACCACGATGGTTTCAGATGCCGCAACCGCTTCAGGTACACCAAGCAATTCTAGGTATGGGATAAAAGGCTGGCCCAAGAATGAGAATACCGATGTGTATTCGGCTATAACCAACGCAAGAGTACCTAGACCCATAACAACCGGTAGTACGCCAAATACCATATCGACTGCGTTACGAACGCCTTCACCAAATACAGATTTAGCAGACTTCACTTGAGATGCTTTATTTACCGCTAGCTCAAGACCCCAAGAGAACGTTGAGTGACCTGCTGGGACCGCGTCAGCGTCTTTGTGTGGCTTGCTGCCATCAATGAAAGTATCTTTCTTCATGCATAGTGGTGGAAGGCGAGGGATAATTACTGCTGCCACAATACCGGCTAAACAGATTGCTGCGTAGAAAGGTAGGAATAGGTGCTCTAGCTGTACTTGAGCAATAACCACCAAGCTGAACGTGATCGATACTGCTGAGAAGGTCGTACCAACCACAGCCGCTTCACGCTGAGTATAGAATTTATTCTCATACTGTTTGCTGGTAAGTAGGATACCAACGCTACCATCGCCTAACCAAGACGCCATACAGTCGATAGCACTGCGACCCGGAAGGTTGAAGATCGGACGCATAATTTTACTTAGCAAGGTACCAAACAGTTCCAATAGACCAAAGTTAAGCAGTAGAGGCAGCAGTAACCCTGCAAAAATAAAGACAGAGAATAGGGTTGGAAGTAGACCTTCTAATACCATGCCTCCAGTATTTTCTTCCCAAACCATTTCAGGACCGACTTGGTAGAAAGCCATGAACGCGGCAGCCCCCCCCATTACGCGAACGAGCAACCACAGTGGCGATGGATTGAAGAGGCCATTTAAAAATGAACTTGAGGTAATGAATGTAGGCTTGAAAATGGTGCTTAAAACGGAAGCTACAGCCATAAAAGCAACGATTGCAGTGATGATGGGAACTAAAATATCACCGAAAAGTGCTTGAATTGATTTCGCCAACACAGCAACAGGGATCGTAAGATCACCTTGATAGCTGATTGGAGCCATGAAAAGGAATAAACCAATCAATGATGGGATTAAGAAAACCCAGAAACTGCCTTTAGATTTCTCTGTGTTAGCAGCGTTCGTGTTGTTAGACATGTTATTGTTCTCGTATTTCTACACGTAAAAAAGCCACTTCCTTGGCATTTTTATTCACTAAACATCCGTATTTTCTTATTGGACGCAAGGTTACCTAGTATTGATGGTTCATGCAATACTATTCATCAATTACCGCTAAATATTCACAAGGCTTATTCTGCTTTATATTGAGAGTGTAGGATAAAATGTTGCAAGTGTTGTACGGATTGATGGTGTGTCAGTAAATGCTTGTCGCAATACTACCGCTAGTTGTAATGATTCATTTGGTGATCGAACTTAACCCAACCATGCTTCCTTTCTTCGTAGACGGAAAAACTCGGTAATGGAAAATCTCGTTCTTTAAAAAGCCCTAATGGAACGATATAAAAATCGGCTGAGGCAACGGATTGTAAGAGCATGGTGGTGCCACACTTAGGGCAAAACTGATAGGTGATTTCATTACCACTGTTACTGATGCGTGAGAAACAAGTGAGGTCGCCACTTAATGTCACCTGCTCTATCGGGAATCGAGCTTGTATACCGAATACACTTCCGGTGCGTTTCTGGCACTCGTAGCAATGACATACCGACGTGTGTTGAGGCTCACCTCGGCATACTAGGTTGGCGGCTCCGCAGCGGCATTCACAACTTCTGATATTTTTATCTTTAACTTGGTTGATATCCATTCATGCTCCACGTCTGGTTAAGACTGTATTGATAATTATACTAAAGCCCTTTATGGTCTGCACAACTGGATGAAAAACAAAAGAATATAATCGCTTATGAAAAAGAGAATCTTACCTATACCTCTGATTTTATTGATTCCAATTGCCATGCTCGCAGTGGTTATCGTAGCGGGTATTTATCGTTTTAGCTTAAGTGATGAAGAGATTTTAGCGAAATTTCCTTCCTCTCAAGTCAGTTATGACCCTGTTGTGGAAGCCATTTTCGATCTGAAGACGATCAATCCATGGACAATTAAGGTGCCTGAGACTAATGCGTACGCCTTTATTAATGAGGTCGATGAGCTTAAATCGTTAGCGTTTGGACGTTATGATTCAGGTCTAGAGCGAGGAATGGTGACCGTGGATACTCAAAGGCTCTCTGCTGTCACGCTGGGAGAGGCCCGTTTCTTTGTTGCTCCGATGGCGGTATCCAGTCAAGGTAGCGGCGTATTTCATTACCTTGGTCTGTTTAAATACGATCAACAGATAAGCCGCGTCGTGCTTATCGATCAACTTTTACTTGGCGATCGTGTGCAAATCCAGATTTTAGAGTTCGCCCAACATCCAGATTCTCAATCGCGAAATCAACTCGTTAGGGAAGGTTTTGTCGGCTTTACTCAGCATTCTACCACGCAATCATTTGCCGAAGCCCCTTCTGAAAAGCAGTTAATAAGCTTTTCTTTTGATACGCAATCAATTGATAAGCAATAACATTTTCGCTATTGTAAGGAATTGTTGTTTATGTGAGCTAAATTACATATTATCATCATTAGATGAATGAAATTTAGACACTCCCTATGCTTTGTGTCTGCTTACTTTTACAAATGGAGCTTGCGAATGATTAATAAACGATTTTTTAAAACGAAAGATGAAGTGGAAGTGACTTTTGAGCTAGAAGCTCAAGAGGCCAATTCAGTATCTATTGTTGCTGATTTTCTTGATTGGAAAGCCACACCAATGAAAAAATTGGCGAAAGGGAAAGTCTACAAATTTAAAACACGCTTACCTAAAGATGGTGAATTTCAATTCCGTTACCTTGTAGATGAGCAAGAGTGGGTGAACGATGCGAATGCTGATCGTTATATCCCGAATGAGTTTGGTGAAGACAACTGTTTGGTATCAACAGTCAACGCTTTACGGTAAAACATGGCTCGATGGGCATGATGTTATTTGCATGATGGATTCGTTTTGATTTACCGAACAGCATAAATCAATATAAAGCAGAGACATCGGGTTTCTGCTTTTTTATGTCAACATTTGGCGGCTAATTTTATTTTTAGCTAGGAAATGATTCAATCAAGATAACTCAATGACTTAGCTAGATGGAGTAGGATTCGCGTCATATTATGACAATATATTGATGATTTATACGTTTGAAAAGCATATCCTATGCGTTTTTATCGTAGAAAGACCTGTTCATCGTGTATTCAAAAATATTCTCCTCTCCGTTTGCTGAGCTTTCACCAGTAAAAAAAGTCGCGATTTTAGGATTGCCGCTTATTGCAGCAATCAGTGTCGCTTTACACTCTTCACCGTCACAACTGACGAAAACAATCGATCTTGATTTACCGGATTCAACGGTAATTGAGTCCATTTTGTCACCTTCATCTGAGCCTATTATTGAGCCGCCTACTTTTGAATATCAAATTCAAACCGGTGACAATTTGAGTAGCATCTTCACTCAGCTTGGGTTTTCATATACGTCGATGATGAGCGTGATGGAAACGGATTTAAGTTTCCTCGCATTGGATACGCTTCGCCCGGGCAATACATTGCGTTTCTGGCGTGATGAAGCGACCGGCGAGCTTTTCAAAATGGAACTTCGATTCAGCATTGCTGATAAAGTAGTTTATCGACGACTTGACGATGGTACTTATGAATTTGAAGATATTTCAATCCCCGGAGAATGGAAGCAACAGCCATTAGTGGGCGATATTCAAGGCAGTTTCTCACTGTCGGCGAACAAGGTTGGTCTAAATACTATCGAGATCGATCACATCGAGACGTTACTGAAAGACAAGCTGAACTTTAGCCGAGATCTCCGTGCTGGCGATCAGTTTGAAGTGTTACAAAAAGCTCAGTTTATTGATGGTGTTGCCACAGGGAAACGTGAAATCGAAGCCGTTAAAATTATGAATAATAACCGTATTGTGTCAGCCTATTTGCACAGTGACGGACAATATTACGATGCCAATGGCGATAGTTTGCAGCGAGCGTTTCAGCGTTACCCTGTGAGCAGTCGCTGGCGTCAAAGTTCTCAGTTTAACCCGAAGCGTTTGCATCCAGTGACAGGTCGAATTTCACCGCATAACGGTACAGATTTCGCGACTCCAGTCGGTACACCTGTACAGGCAGCTGGAGATGGTAAGGTTATCATGACGCGCAATCATCCATACGCGGGTAAGTACGTAGTCATTCAGCATGGTAGTACTTACAAAACACGTTACCTTCATTTGAGTAAGATTTTAGTTCGTAAAGGACAGGCGGTGTCTCGTGGTCAGCGCATCGGTTTGTCTGGTAAAACAGGTCGAGTGACAGGTGCCCACTTGCACTATGAATTGATTGAGCGTGGTCGCCCTGTCGACGCAATGAAAGCCAATATCCCAATGGCAAATTCAGTGCCTAACAAAGACAAAGCCACTTTTGTTGCGATGCGAAATAAAGCGGATAGGTTACTCGCGAAAGCGCTAGCTGAACAAGCGAATAACGGCTAGAGCCATAGAATCATTAGTGGACCTATCGCTATCGGCTCAGTTATAGCCAGCAACAATCAAACAGCCGCGAAGCTCACCTGAACACGTGAATGTTCAGTAAGCTTCGCGGCTTTTTAGATCCAAGTATTTGTGAAACTCATTGTGTTTGTGGGCGCTTATTAGCGTTTGTGCAGATGACAGAATTATTCATTCTTACCCTTGTCTAAATACAGAATATATAATGAGCTAACCAAGAGCCGAAGGTTAACAGTTAAGGGCTAACAGCTTCTGAGTGTGTAATACAGCCAATGATCTCTTCTGGCTGCATTGGGCGAGAATATAAATACCCTTGTATTTGACCGCAGCCCATCTCGTGTAATTTTTCAAGTTGTTCTTGCTCTTCCACGCCTTCTGCAATGATACAAACATCAAGTCTTTGTGCTAACTGGATAATTAACCAAACCACACTCTCAGACGTTGAGTTGGTCAGTAGATCTTTGATAAATATCGCATCAATTTTGATGCAGTCAATAGGGTAGCTATGGATGTAATTCAAACTCGAATACCCTGTACCAAAGTCATCGAGTGCAATAGTAAAACCTTGCTCTCTTAAATAATTGAGTGCGTTTTTGGTTTCTTGAGTTGGGCGGAGAAAAATCGTTTCCGTCAACTCAATAACAAACTCATTAGCTTTGAAATTATGCTGTTCAATGGTTTGAGTGAGGTAAGATATGTATCTATGAGAGTCAGTAAGTTCGTGAGCGGAACAGTTTAAACCAAGCTTAATTTTATAGCCTAAGCCTTGCTCTAACGTTTTTTTCGCATGACACGCTAATTCAATAATGCGTTCACCTAACTCGACGATCAGCCCGGACTCTTCCGCCACCTGAATAAACTCCATCGGCGAGATGTTCCCGTGTTCTTTCGTTTTCCAACGAGTGAGCACTTCGAAATACTCCCAACGTTTGTCTTGCTGGGCAACAATCGGTTGAACCATAATATACATCTCGCTGTTTAGTGAGAGAGAGTTTTCTAGTTCATTTCGTAAAGCGAGAACTAACTCAGTTTTTCTTTGATATCGAGATCTTAAGTGAGTGTCATAACATCGGATATGGGCACCGGGGTATTGTTTACACTCCTTTAAGGCTAGGCTGGTATTGAAGATGATTTGTTCAATGTCTTTATTGTCTCCTGTTGAGCCAGCCATACCGACGCTGATATCAAAGTCGATTCTCAGGTCGATACTGTTATACCCTTGTTTCACTTTTTCGACGATTTGCTCACAGAGAGCCGTAGGGTCGGCATAGTAGGTGATGAAAGCGAATTCGTTCCCTGCGGTTCTAAAGGTGAGATTATTTTCAGGGAGTGTTCGGCGCAAAATCTCAGCCAAATGTTGTAATACTTTGTCTCCGATATAATTACCGTACACATCATTGATTTCTTTAAAACTGTTGATGTCCAATATCGCTAGCGTGAATGGCGTTGAGCTCTGCTGAGTAATGGACTCCAACGTATCAGATAAGCAACTGCGGTTGAGTAAGCCCGTTAAGCTATCGTGTGATACTTCATAGCTGAGTTGATTGACCAGCTGTTCGGAACGGTCGTTGAACGCCATTTCTCGTAGGGTGTGGATAATGATATCTGAGAACAGCTGATGATATTTAATGACTTGCTGCTGCTGGGCATTGCTAAGTGGAGAAGTGAACGTAGAAAAAAGAACTCCCATGACTTCACCGCTTTGAGTCCGTGTTGGAATCGCAATGAAATCTTGTGAGGTAATCTCTTGCCTAAAGGCAGACGGTGGCAATGATTTGACAACGTATTGAGCAAATGAGCAATCAGGGTGATTTTGATTGACCGCTTGCTGATAGATTTTCCCGTGGCGCGGATTTATTTTGTCATGCAAGACGTGGTCAGAATGAGCAATGACTATCGGAAAAACTTGATCAGGGAAATATTTTTTTTCAACGATAGTTGTGTACTTAGTATCGAACATTTGATGCAAGAGCAGCACCGCCGATTCTAATAGGTCAATGCCTTCTAACTTAAGTAAACGCCCTATGCGCTCAGTGTCCATCATATTGTCGCACTTGTGTTGAGTCATAGTCACCATTCCAAGTTAACCAGATCCAGCGTGTAAGCCTGTAGTCTCATCCTATGCACGCTCATTAGTATGCGTTTGATTTATTATTGGTCGTGTTGCTTATTTTTTCAAATTTTAATGAACACTAGTTTGCATATTTTTTTACACGGTGCTGTAGATAGGGAAAAGCTCTAGCTCAGACTGTACTAATACTAATCGCAGTCAATAACGGGACCTGAGTTTGTTTTAAAAGCTCAATGATTTCGTTCTAACTTTTTATTTGGCTAAGTCAGCATTTTCAGACACGGAATGTTAAAAGGCTCGAAACATTGATGATGTTTCGAGCCTTTTTTTAGTTTTTTCGATTAATGGCAGCTATTTATTGCTGTGAAGCGTTATTTTGCGGTTAGCGAGAATGCGTCAACACGAATTTCGGTGCGTTTGCTGACATCACCGCTAATTGCAGAAGCATCGTCTATTTTCAACTTAGCAAAAATTGTAGCTGAAGTGTTGTTACCAGAGTTGAACTCTACTGCAACTTGACGGAAAGATTTTCTGTCACCATGAGGTGCATCGTTCATACTTGCTACATGGAAAGCTTGCTCTACGAGTTCTTGACCAGCTACATCAGTTGCACCAACGATCACGGATGTTGGAGAAGCAGCACCTTTTTTATCTTCCACATACAGAGACAAAATGTAGTCGCTGTTTGGCTTTAAGCCATTGACTTGTTGGCTAAGAGCGGGAGTTGCTGAAAAATCATCTGAGGCATTGATAAAGCGGATACGCACAGAGCCTTCATCTGCAAATGCAGACACCTTTGAGCTACCCACATCACCTAGGCCATTATTTTTGTCGGCGTGTTTTTTCCAAACGTCACTTTTACCGCTGTTAGCGCGAAATTCTACGATGTTTGGATCTGCTATTAGGTTGTCACCTGTCGCAACAGGCATAACCATGTTCGTATCTTCTGCTGCTGGGGTTACTGCCGTTGTATTGTCATTTGGCGAAGCGCAACCTGCTAGTAAACCTGCAATAGCTAGGGCGTGTTGATCTTTGCTGTACATTTCGCGTTCAACAATACATCGGTAGCCACATCAACATGAATGCCAGCGA
>NZ_CANLBV010000061.1 GCF_947488985.1 uncultured Vibrio sp. | reverse complement strand
AGTGTAATTATCATAGTTCGTAGCATGATCCTGATTTTACTAAAAATCAAGCACCTTCAATGATCACGGGTATAGAAGGAAAAACATATAACAATATGAAGAATATAATGACCAATTAATCAGAGGCACCACTTTCTATATACGATGCCAGAAACGAGTAACTCACTGGCATCTACTAGTACAAATAGCTTTCAGTGACTAAAATCAAGCCTTCATACTACGCAGGATAGACTCACTCACCCACTCTCAATATCTGTTGTGATAGTCACGCTTTAAGGGCTTAACAACAGAGTCTAAGCCCTCAACTTTTAGAGCTAAGCAGAGCTGCATTAAATTACCCAGCTCACCAGAGGGAAACTGTTTTTTATTCGCAAACCACAGTAGATACTCTTCAGGTAAATCAATCAATACACGACCAGCATACTTCCCAAAGGGCATTTGCATTCTAGCAAGTTTAATCAGGTTCTCTTTTTCTAGCATTCTAGGCTCTTTGTATACGTCATTTTCATAACGTAGAGTATCATTTAAACGTTCAATTCTGTAGTCAATGAGTTTAATGTCGGCATGCATGGCGTTGCCTGTACAACCAAACAAGAAATGTTGGCTGCAACAAGCAAAAGATGTTTTGAAGGTTTTGTTACGACTTAGATAACAGTGAAACTTAGCAAAAAATAGACGCCCTATGCCTTTGCCAAGGCAACGATCAAAAGGGTGATCGCTCATAGGTCCCTAAAATCAGTCATTTTGGATGGTATGTGCATACTCTACTACCACCTGATTTCCTTCAATGTAAGCATTTTGAATCTCGCCATCCACACTCATTCTGCTTTTCAAATAAACCACTTTAGGCCCTGACTGGTTGCACTCTTTAAGAGAGGGAAAGACATTCTTAGGATCTAAATGCAACAAGCGACAAAAGTGACTGATAAAAGACATGCTCAAGGGAGCCTCCCCTCTTAACAGTCTTGAGAAATCAAGCTGATTCATACCTAACTTCTTAGAAAATTCCATCTGTGTGATTCGCATTCGCGATTTTTGTGACATCCACGTTTGGTACAACGCATCTCTGTCTTGTTCTGTAAATTCCATACCGACTCCTAAAATGATTTATGCCTATCAATTGTCCGGCTTTTCATACTCTGCATGTCAGGGCTTGGTTAGTGGAGTCCAAGGCTTTGGTTTTGATATGAGCTTCGCGAGCAAAAATATGTCTCATGGCAATAAAAACGGACACCGTTGGCATCCGTTTATCTGTCAGTGGATCAAATAAGATCGGCAATCAAAGCAGGTAATGATCAGCGAGCAAAGCAACAAACAAAATCATGAGGTGGTAAATCGAGAACTTAAAGGTTTTCATCGCCATATTAGGTAGATCACGATATTTAAGTATCCAAGCGTGATAAACGAACCCCCCATTAAGTACCAGTGAAGCGCTGAGATATATCCAGCTACTCATACCAACTAAAACTGGCAATATGCAAACAGTAGTCAGCAACATGGTATAGAGCAAAATAGACGTTTTTGTATACGCAATACCGTGCGTGACAGGTAACATCGGAATGTCTACCTTGGCATATTCGTCACGCCGATGAATCGCTAGCGCCCAAAAATGCGGAGGTGTCCAAATAAAGATGATCATCACCAATAGCCAAGCGTTTGAGTGTAATTCGTTGGTGACAGCGGTCCAACCTAACAAAGGCGGCATTGCACCCGCGATCCCTGCGATCACAATATTCTGAGGGGTTGATCGCTTCAGGTACATGGTATAAATCACTGCATAACCTAATAGGCTTGCAAAAGTTAACCAAGCCGTTAGTTGATTGACCCACACCGATAATGTGACAAAACCTAGTAAACCGATACCAGAAGCAAAGCCAAACACGCGCGTACTGCTAAGCTCACCTGATGGTAATGGACGTCTATTTGTGCGCGTCATTTGCCCATCGATCTTTTCATCGATCAGGTGATTAAATGCGGCAGCAGAGCCGGCCATTAGCCCGATTCCTACCATTCCAAACACCGCTTGAAGTATCGGTAACCCACTGGGTACAGCTAAACACATACCGACCAAAGCCGTCAGCAGCATCAGAGCCACCACTTTTGGTTTAGTCAGTGCTAAATATACCTTCCAAGCAGCTTTATTTTTTGAAGGGCTTTCTTGAATCACCACTTCATGTTGTGTTGACGCTCTACTCACCATGATTACCTCCTTGTAATACACTGTTTTTGACTAAGCTTGCACTCGTCTTGCGCTGCCACACCACAAAATTGGTGACCACCATGCTGATGAGCAACATTGCTGCCACGAGATTGTGTAAAACCGCGACAAAAATAGGCAGATGAAACCACACATTGCTGATCCCTAAACTGATTTGGATAAACAAGACCAATACAACAGCTAGACTCAGCTTCTGATGGGATATTTGATCATATTTCCAAAGTTGATACGCAACCATCAGTACTGTGATCGCGGTAACCATAGCCCCGAATCGGTGCATAACATGTATCGTTAACCTTGCTGGATACTCCAACACACCAAATTCATAGTTATCGTAGCCTTGCTGGGCAAAATCAAAGGCTCGCTTGAAATCAAGATAACTGGCCCAACTCCCTTCACAAATGGGCAATTGTGTACACACCAGAGCGGCGTAATTCGACGATGTCCAACCTCCAAGCAATATCTGCGCGACCACTACCACTAACCCAAACAACGACCAAGCCTTTATTGATAACGTGTGGGTGGGTTCACCAAATCGACGTTGGAAGCAAGATAAACGGCAGTAGAGTAAACACAATAGAGACAATAGCGTAAAGCCGCCCATTAAATGTGCCATGACAACAATGGGCATCAATTTTAAAGTGACCGTCCACATACCTAACAAGGCCTGAAATATCACGGTTGTGGAAATCAATAGTGGTAGGCCAATCGGTGTGATGTTCTTTTGAATGCACCAAGCCACGACGAAAAAGATAAGCAGTCCTAACGAACCAGCAAAGTAGCGATGTATCATCTCTATCCAAGCTTTTTCCGCTTCAAGTGCTCGCTCTGGGAATTGTCGGTTTGCTTCATTTACGGCTTGCGCATCAGAAGGAACGGTGATTTGCCCGTAACACCCCGGCCAATCAGGGCAGCCAAGACCTGCATCAGACAAACGGGTGTAAGCGCCAAGTACAATCACTATAAGCGTCAGTAATATAGTGACTCTCATCACTAGTATGAGCAGTTTTGGGGCTGTGCTTTGCATGGCTTATCTCCCTGCACTTATCCTTTGTAGTCAGATTTGGTGCTAACATCTAATCGCTTGTACGCTAATCCGTTAGCCAAAAACCGACTACCCAAGGCTATCATCCGATGATCATTACCCTACTCGTGACAATTTAAGCAGCTTTCTTAGGTCATGTATCATGCCTTTAGATTGGCTCACTAACTGTGAAGGATCGGCAACACTTTTGTATTCCATGACCAGTTGCCCGAGAGGATCAATAATAACAATCGAAGCCGATGCAAACTCAGGACTCAATTGATCAGCTCCAGCCAGCAATGGCATGTCAGGCTTATTGAATGCCCCCGCTAAAGAGTTACCTTCAGAGACAAAAACCACGGGCGTCACGCGCTCTTTACTTTTTCCTAATGCCAAGTAGCTTTGCTTCAAGTAATACAGTTGTTGTTCACAGAGGCTGTTACACTCTGCTGGCGCGATATAACCCACAAGCCAACTCTCTTCAGCCATGGGTAGCGTCACCCCAAAATCCTTCAGCGTCACTCTCGGCTCAACCAACTCGCCTGAATTCGTCACTCCTGAGGTATACCAATTCTGCTCCAGTACCGTTTTGGCAATAATTGCCGGCAAAGCAAATATAAAAACCAGTCCGATTAAAATAAGACGTCCCTGAGACCGACGTTTTTTAAGCGATACCATATTTGCATCGCTACACTCACTGCTAATCTGCATTTGAAGCTTGTCCATTTTGACTCCCTAACGTAGGCGCTACCTTTAGGTAGCGGTATCCAATCAACAGCATCAAAAGCAAGAGCACGGCTGCCATTACAAACCACTGAAATGAGTAACCAAAGTGCTTTTCCGACTTCATTGCACTCGGTCTCCACAACAGTTCATAAGGCCATGAGTCTAAGCTCTGTGGCTGAAACACAAACGGCAACACTTCTTGCTCTGTGTAGTGTGATAGTGCTTCTATGTTGATGTTTTGAATTCTTTTCGGTGTTGTATTTTCTAAATCTAACGTCTGGCTTAAGGGGTTAACCGAGCGTGTGTATAAGCGTCCAGACATGCTTGATGGTAATGTTATATTTCCTAGCTGCGGCAGAACTCTCCGATCACGGCTTGCCGCAACAAACCCAAGATCGATTAATAGCTGTGTTTTCCCCAATGATGGCTTTCTTTCAGCTTGTCCATCTCTCTCTTGTCTATCTGCATTTTGTCTATCTCTATCTTGATAACGAACCTCACCCAACATATAGATCACATACCCCACCACTCCTTGGTTAACCTGATTATCTAATAACAATATCAAGCCACTGGTACGCGCTAATTCCACGTCAACCTTTACACCATTTAAGGCTTGAAGGTTCGATGCCCCTTGCTCCTGTGCACTTACGCCTTGCCATTCATCCATCACGACACCTAAAGGCTGAGGTGGCTGCTGTGCTCTTGCCGAGAGTTGCTGTTCATAGCGCAATTTATCGTTACCTCTGTCTAACTGCCACAAACCCAACTTGATTAAAATGCTGACTGAAACCACAGTTAACATAACTGCAATCCAAAGCCCTTTGCTGCGCAACTTTCGTTTATCACCAATCACACAGTTTGGAGTTATCACAATGGCATCATCTTCCTTTATCTTGTTGTTTAAAATTGTGTTGGTCGCTTTGCTCTTGTTCATCGCTTTTAATTTAATGAAAGGTCTTATCCAAATCGCTTCAGGTAAACACAATGGCAAAAAGCTGAGTCACTTTTTGGGTCGCCGCGTTATGCTGTCAGCCATTGTGGTGATACTGTTATTAATCGCGTTAGGATCAGGTGTCATTACTCCTAACCCGCGTCCTTACTGATTCAATTGATGCGTAGCACGTTAATTCCAATATTTCCACGGCAACAATCATTACAGCACGTAAACAAATACGAACAAGCCTAACCAAACCACATCGACAAAGTGCCAGTACCAACTGCCCGCTTGAAATGCAAAGTGATCTTTGGGAGAGAAATGGTCCTTAGCGATCCTTGCTAATAGCACAATCAAAAAAATCGTTCCTAAACAAACATGCAAGCCATGGAATCCCGTCAACAAGAAAAAGGTATTACCATAAATCCCCGATTGCAGTGTCAGTCCCATCTCTTGATAAGCATGAACATACTCTTCAACTTGGAAATATAGGAAGAAGCCTGCCAGCACTATGGTGATCTCTAACCAAACGATCAAAGCCATACGCTTGTTTTTCTCAAGACTAATATGCGCCATATGCAGCGTCACCGATGAGAGCAATAAAATGATGGTGTTCTTAAGTGGGAGCCCTTGCCAAGACATCGCTTGTGTCGTCACGCCATCCGGTGTGGTTGTGAGAGGCCAGATGGATTGAAACATCGGCCACAACACTTCATGAGTCATTTCATTGTTGCCCGCTCCGCCAATCCATGGGACAGAAATCATACGAGCATAAAAAAGCGCGCCAAAGAAAGCACCGAAGAACATGATTTCAGAAAAGATAAACCAACTCATGCCTTGCCTAAACGAGCGAGATATTTGCTCAGAATAAACGCCACTCAGTGATTCGGTGATCACATTGCTAAACCAACCGGCAAGCATGTACAGCAGTACTGCAAAACCAACGAATAGCACCGCTTTGCCGAAGATTCCGCCGGCGGATCCGGTCCCCATATTTTGCACCGTTAAGCCCGCACCTACCGCAACAAGAAACAGTGCCACTGCCCCCACTAATGGCCAGTGGCTTTGATGTGGAACGAAATAAACTTCCTTTTTAGAACTCATCGCTCAACTCCTTATGTTGATACTGGTTCTGTAAACTAGTTACTCGCAAGTACGTTAGGCTCAGATTCGTTGGCTCCGAGCTCAACCTCACTGGTGATATTAAATAACGTATAAGAGAGCGTTAATGTGTGTATTGATGCTGGAATGTCGGGTTCGATATAAAATATCAAGCCCATTTCTGCACTTTTGTGCCCGTCCAATGGCTGCTGATTAAAGCAAAAACATTCCATCTTATTGAAGTAGGTTGCCCCTATACCAGGAGACACCGATGGCACGGCTTGACCCACTAAAGAGCGCCCAGATAAGTTTTTAGCAATATAATTTGTTTGAATGACTTCACCAGGATGAACCTCAAGCACACGAACCTCGGGCGAAAACTGCCACGGCATATCGGGCTTGATGTGCGACATGAATTCAACGCGGACCGTCCGTGAATAGTCAGGCTGCATTCCCTTAGGTTGAACTGCTGAAACGGTATTGGTTTTGCCATTAATGCCTAAAGCCTCACACATCACATCGTAGAGCGGTACCAAAGCGAAACCGAAGCCAAACATCGCAACCACGCTCAACACCAAGTAGCCCGTCAGTTTCTTGGTTGATCGCACCTTGGTTGTTCGATTCTTAGCCACTCGCTTTTTCGTTGAGCGGTTCGGCAGCTGAACATCTTGGTTCGGATTATGATCGCTTTGTCTATCACTCATCGTTCTTCTCCCATTTCCCTAATCAACTTTAGGTGGATGGGTAAAGGTATGGTGAGGAGCAGGGCTAGGCACTGTCCACTCTAGGCCCTCCGCTCTGTCCCAAGGCTTACTCGGCGCAGGCTCTCCGCCTCTTACGCACTTAATCGCTAGCCATAAGAAAATCAACTGAGATAAGCCAAAGGCAAAACCACCAATCGACACCACTTGGTTAACATCTGCAAACTGAATGGCGTAATCTGGAATACGACGCGGCATGCCCGCTAACCCTAAAAAGTGCATCGGGAAGAATAGTACATTGACCGAAATCACCGATGTCCAAAAATGCCATAAACTGAGCTTGTGGTCGTACATATGCCCCGTCCACTTAGGCAGCCAGTAATAAGCCGCCGCCATGATCGAGAACACCGCACCTGTCACCAGAACATAATGAAAGTGCGCCACCACGAAATAGGTGTCGTGATATTGGAAATCGGCAGGGACAATGGCGAGCATTAACCCCGACAGCCCGCCAATCGTAAACAAAACAATAAAGGCAATCGCAAACAACATCGGCGTTTCAAAGGTCAAAGCCCCTCGCCACATGGTCGCTACCCAGTTAAAGACTTTCACTCCCGTCGGCACCGCGATCAACATGGTGCAATACATAAAGAACAGCTCGGCAAATACTGGCATACCTGTGGTGAACATATGGTGTGCCCATACTAAGAATGACAGCAGTGCGATACTGCAGGTCGCGTACACCATCGAGTGATAGCCAAACAGACGCTTGCCACTGAAAGCGGGGATGATAGCCGAGACAATACCAAACGACGGTAATATCATGATGTACACTTCGGGGTGCCCAAAGAACCAGAATATATGCTGGAACATCACCGGATCCCCACCACCAGCTGCATCAAAGAAGCTGGTCCCAAAATATTTATCAGTCAGTACCATGGTCACCGCTCCGGCGAGCACTGGCATCACTGCTATCAACAAGAAAGCGGTAATCAACCACGTCCAAACAAACATCGGCAACTTGAACCAAGTCATCCCCGGCGCTCGCATGTTGACTATAGTTACGATCACGTTAATTGCGCCCATGATCGAACTGATCCCCATAATATGCACCGAGAATACAAACAGTGCGGTACTGTCCGGCCCATAAGTCGTCGAAAGCGGGGCGTAAAATGTCCAACCAAAACTCGGCCCGCCCCCCTCAGTAAACAGAGATCCAATTAAGATCAAGAAAGCAAAAGGCAAAATCCAGAAACTGAGGTTGTTCATTCTCGGCAATGCCATATCTGGGGCACCGATCATCATCGGGATCATCCAGTTAGCAAGACCTGTAAATGCAGGCATCACAGCACCAAACACCATAATTAAACCATGAACAGTGGTCATCTGATTAAAGAAGTCCGGCTCAACCAGCTGCAGACCCGGCTGGAACAACTCCGCTCGGATCACCATTGCCATGGCACCGCCCGTTAAGAACATCGCAAAACTGAACCACAGATACAGTGTCCCAATGTCTTTGTGATTGGTTGAATACAACCAACGCGCCCAGCCTTTGGGTGCGACATGTAAATCATGGTCATCCACAAGTACATCGTTATTGTTCAAAGAACCCTCAGTGGAATGGCTTAACACTTGATCCTCTGCAGGAGCCGACTTCACTGGCTTATTAATGGGCGAACTCATAGCTGCTCCTTAGCACTGTTTTGCGCTTCATCCGTTGAATCTTGCTCTTCACCATCCAGATCACCACCCGACTGCTGCACCTTGTACGCGTTCACATCTGAGGCCTGAACAATATCACCGGTATCATTGCCCCAAGCATTTCGTTGATAAGTGACGACTGCTGCGATCTCTTTCTCGGAAAGCTGATTATCAAATGCCTGCATCCCAGTGCCTCCGCGTCCATAGACAATAGTATCGATATGAACATCCACATCACCAAGAGCAATAGGACTTCCTTTAATGGCAGGAAATGCACCGGGAATACCTTCTCCGTTCACTTGATGACAAACGGCGCAGCGAGCTTTATAAACCTCTTCCCCGATAGCATTCAATTCTTCTAAAGAAAGTGACGCATCTAGTGCATCTTGTGCGGCTTGTTGTGCAGCGATTGCCAATGCTTTCTGTTCCACTAACCATATATCGAATTCGTCTTCTTCCATCGCATGCACCACTATCGGCATAAAGCCATGTGCACGACCACACAGCTCTGCACACTGCCCCCGATAAACACCGGGCTCATCAATCTTGGTCCACGCTTCGTTAATGAACCCAGGAATGGTGTCTTTTTTCACTGCAAAAGCGGGTACCCACCATGAGTGAATCACATCGTCGGAGGTCATCAAAAAACGAATTTTACGGTTGATGGGCAGCACCAAGGGCTTATCAACCTCTAATAGGTAGTGTGCTCCTTTGACTTCAAGCCCTTCAATCTCCTTATCAGAGGTCGCTAGAAGGCTGAAAAACTCAACGTCTTCACCAAAATAGCTGTAATGCCATTTCCACTGTGATCCAGTGATTTTAACTGTCAGCTCTGATTGAGAGGTGTCTTCCATTGCTATCAAGGTTTTGGTGGCCGGAATCGCCATTGCAATGAGGATGATGATCGGAATGATGGTCCAAAGGATTTCAACCTTAGTACTTTCGTGGAAATGTGCAGCCACTGCTCCCTTCGATTTTCGATGCCTCAAAATCGAGTAAAACATCACACCAAAAACAACAAAGGCAATCGCACAGCAGATATAAAAGATCAGCATGTGGAGTTCATATACCTGACCGCTAATCTCAGTCACACCTTGTGTCATGTTGTATTCACTGCTTGCATACGCAAAAGGCGAAGCCAAAAACACAACAAAACTCTTCAAAAGCCAAGCGAGCCTAACCAGTAATCTTTTCAAAGATCTCTCCTTATCCTTCCTAATTGGATACTTGTGACCTAAATGTCGTTGTGAATCGTCAACATTCATTGTTGGTCCGATCACGCATGAAAAGTTTGAATCTCAATCTAAGGCTCAAGCGACTATTCACTCATAGCAATTGCAAAACAATTCACTCATAGAAATAGCAAAACAATGCCGTCTCAAAGTTGTTCAGCCTTAAAAGTAACGGCTAGCTGCTTTGAAAACGATGAAGTCATCCATTTCATAAGTATTATCAGTTGCCTCAAAAGATTCAAAAACGGCGAATTTGTCTAACTTTGTTATATTTATGTAAAAGGCTAGTTAGTGATATCCAATTGTTCAAGGTAAGTTTACTTACTAAACAGTCGATTATTTGAAGTGGCTTTGACTAGACGCCCTTCCCTTGCTGTTGGCATTTATTTGATATCGAGTTTCACGGTTTTCATATGAAAATGAGTATCAATATTATCTAAATAAATTCAACAGCTCGTCATACGGACATTAAAAGGTTTAGCGATTATGCAAGATGCGATGAACTGGTTAGCGAGAGATCCAGATCCAAGAACTCGTGAAGAGCTTCAACACCTGATTGATAAGGGTATGCTAAGCGAATTAGAAGACCGATTTGCTCAACGATTAGAGTTCGGAACCGCTGGGCTACGCGGCAAAGTAGGATGCGGCCCCAACCGAATGAATCGCTTGGTGATACAGGAAACAGCCACAGGGCTTGGACACTATTTGATAGAACATGTTGCTAATGCCACGATGAGAGGCGTGGTAATCGGTTATGACGGTCGCTTAGATTCAAAGCAATTCGCCACTGATACGGCAGCGGTACTGACCGCTTTAGGGATTAGGGTCTATCTGACCTCAGATGTCGCAGCAACCCCTATTGTTGCCTTTGGGGTTGAGCACTTCAACGCTGCCGCTGCCGTTGTGGTAACGGCCAGCCACAACCCTCCAGAGTACAATGGTTTCAAAGTGTATTGGGAGAATGGCGCTCAGATTATTCCCCCTCATGATGTGGGTATTGCCACTGAAATCACCCGCGCATCCACCAAGCCGATCCCTTTACTCAGCCTAAGTGATGCCGAAAAGCAAGGGAGTTTAGTGTGGCTAACCGAAGGCTATTATCAAACCTACCGTGCGGCCATCAATCAGAGCCCATATGTCAATAATGGTATTAATTCAACCAATACAACACTTAGCGACAATGCAACACTTAACTACAATACAGTCATCAGCTATACAGCCATGCATGGGGTTGGAGCCAAAATGGCAGAAGATCTTCTGCATGATGCTGGGTTTCACAAGGTATTCAGTGTGGCCGAGCAAAGAGATCCCGACGGTCACTTCCCAACCGTGCACTTCCCGAACCCAGAAGAAAAAGGGGCGATGGATCTTGTGATCGATCTTGCGCGCCATGTTGATGCCGACATTGCCTGCGCTAATGATCCTGACGCCGATCGATTCGCAGTCGCTGTCAAAACGGAAGATGCGCAATACAAGATGTTAACGGGTGATCAGGTAGGCGTGCTGTTCGCTCATTACTTATTATCGAAACCTCATACCAAAAACCAACTGGTCGGCAACAGCATTGTTTCTTCGACTTTACTTAAAAAAGTCGCACAATCTCATGGGGCGACCTATTATCAAACACTCACAGGTTTTAAATGGCTTGCCAATGTTGGGATGCAACTGGAAAATGAACAAAGCGAGTTCTTGTTCGCTTATGAAGAAGCCTTGGGTTACACGATTGGTACCCAAGTGCGTGACAAAGACGGGTTGTCGGCGATTGTTGTGTTCGCTCTATTGGTTGAAGAACTAAAGTCTCAAGGTCGAACGGTTTGGGATCTACTCGCTCAGATTTCATTGCAACACGGTATTCATACCAACGCACAGCGAAGCCTAACAATCGCCCCAGATTCCCCATCCATTGGGACACAACTTAGAGCGGCGCATCCTAAGGCCATCAATGGCATCTCTGTCTCCGAGATTGAAGATCTGCAATCCCGTTTGCGTTTCATTAGTGGGGGGCGCACCGAAGCGATAAATCTGCCAGCAAGCGATGTACTGATCTATCACCTTGAAGACGGATCTCGAATTATCGTCCGCCCTTCTGGTACCGAGCCCAAAGTAAAGGTCTACTATGAAACAGTCACAGAATTTACAGAGCCGGAAACGTATGAAGATGCGCGATTACGAGCTGATCAATACATGGATAAACTGATTGAACAGCACCAAAAAGCGTTGAATGGTTCGTGAATCCGCCCTAGTGAGTGAGCGACTTTATTGAGTACGCTCTTTATTAAGTGAAAAAGGCCGACAGCATCCAAACAGCTAACACGATGAAGACTCCGCCCATGACCTTCTGCTGATAAGTACGGAACCTTGCGTTTTCAACTAGGGATTTGCCAATGGTTCCCACCAAAGCGACAAGCAGAAAGTTAAACGTTAAGCCAAGGATGTTCAGTAATAAACCCAGTACCAACATCTGCTCCCCAGAGGTCGCTTCAACATTGCTCGACACAAATTGTGGTAAGAACATCACAAAGAAAACCAAGGCCTTGGGATTAAGCAGGTTACTAATAAGCGCTCTTTGGTAGTAGGCTTTTGCAGCAAAATTGTCGCTTAACTCTGGAGCATTACCCTGCTCTGTTCGCAGACAATCCCAACCCATTTTTAATAAGTAGGCGCCACCTAACAAATGCAGTGCGTTCAAAGCGATTGGGCTCATAGCGATCAATGCCGACACACCCATCGCTGCCAAGACGGTCAGAATGATCCCAGAAGTTGCATTACCCAAACTGGCAAACACACCGACTTTACGCCCGTAGCTCATACTTGAGCTCGCAATCAATAACATGTCTGGGCCAGGCAAAAGAAGAAGAGCGATAACGGCAGTCAAATAGACAGGTAAAATGGTAACGTCGATCATGGGTTTCAGTATTGATAAAAATGGAGGCGAATTTTATATCAATTACCAACACCCTTCTAGATCTAAACAAGCGCAATACGCCAACAGAGCAGGATTAAAACCTAACATTTAACAATATATCAAAACAAAAAACCATAAAGCCCATAGAAACTAACCCGCCAGTACGAAAGATTAACTTGCTACCCACTCAATCTCAATCAAAGTCGTTTCTCCACAATTTAAACGGCCAAGGAAGATATCGCCTCGATGCACAACCCCAACGCCTTTTGGAGTGCCGGTCATCACAACATCGCCATCTAGCAAGGTCGTATAAGAAGACAGTTCTTCGAGGATAGTCAGCGGTGAATACAGCATCTGCTCAACGTGCCCTTTCTGAACGCGCACACAGTTAATAAACAACTCTAGATTTAACGCCGATAAGTCCAAATTGTCGATAGGTACAAAACGACTTAATACAGTTGAACCATCAAAGGCTTTGGCACGCTCCCAAGGAAGGCCTTGTGCTTTTAAACGGCTCTGTAATGCACGCTTGGTGAGATCTAACCCTAAGCCCACAGCGGAATATTGACCGTTTTCAACCATAAAGCAGATTTCAGTTTCATAGTGCAATGCTTCTTGATGAAAAGAAGAGAGAGAAGAGGTCACGCTGGTACTGGGTTTATTAAACACCACCATCGAGTCAGGGATAGCGTTGTTAAGTTCTTCAATGTGATCGACATAGTTACGTCCAACACACAACACTTTAGTTGGTGTTGCTGTACGCTTCGAATTCATCAATTGTTCCTGATCTACAACGCTGCTCATAGTTTATCCTTGAACTATTTTATGGAGCGCAAAGTTTAGCGCATCGTAAACAGAGAAGCTTCAACAAGATGACGATTGATATCTAAGTTCTGAAATTTCGTTCAATTTTACTGATTTGAAAACAGTTATACGAAGGTCGCGACAATGCGAAATAACAATCCAAAACAAAACGCCAGAACGAAAAAAGCCCTCTCTAACCAAAAGGTTTGAGAGGGCTTAGCATGGTGTATAGGATAACATCCTAAAAGGTAAACCTAAGGAGTAAACACTATGCTAAATCAGTCTGCGACTTATAGGTAGTAACGAGCACCAAGTAGCCATTGGTCGTCAGCTTTCTCTTTGTATTCGCCAGAACCTTGTAGATCGAACTGGTAGCCAACAAAGCCTACGAATTGAGGTGTGAAGTTGTATTCAGCTTGTAAAGCAGTTGTGCTGTACACAGTTTCGTTCAACTTCTCATCAGCTACTGCTTCGTAGTTGATGCTTAGGTTAAGGCTGTTAGCCAGTGCGTAAGATACTAGGGCTTCGTAGCCTGTAGACTCTTCAAGAACACCATCTTTAGCAGTGTTCATGTAGTTGTTCGCCGCGTATACAAGTGCAACGTAAACACCTTCAGCACCGTATGAACCGTAAGTAGCACTTAATACATTAGAGTCAGCAGTCTTTGCACCAGTATTAACACCAGAACCCGCATGGAAGTTAACGTCACCAGTATTGTAAGCGTAGTTTACAGAGAAATTAGCAACATCGTAGTTCAAAGCGATTTGAGCACGGTTACCGTACTTGTTTTTGTCTGCACTTAGAGTGTCATCGTATTCTACATTAGCAACCTTACGACCTTGCCATGCAACGCCAATTGCTAGAGAGCCAGCGTCACCAAAATCGACAGCATTAGTGTAGCTCACCATCTCTTCAGCACGGCCAGTACCTAAGTTACCGTGATCATCGTAAAGGAATTCATTCGCGAAAGCGATTGGCATATCAGCTACGCCAGCTACGTTGTAGTAAGGTGACCATTGAGTACCTACTACAGCACGACCACCGTCATCGTGAGAAATACCAATGTAACCAAGACGAGTGGTGAAAGAATTTTCAGCACCGTCTAATAAGTTTAGCGCCCACTCACCACGAGCATCAACAGTGACGCCCTTGCCAAGATCTTGAGTTGCGGTGATGTTGATACGTGGAGAAACAGTTTCAACACCGATATCATCTTTGTTTTGGCGAGCACCGCTGTTGTTATCACCAACAGCAACTGAAACGTGACCACCAATAGCAAAAGTTGAACCGTCTTCGTTGTAAAGCTCTACTGCAACTGCCTGAGTACCAAATACCGCGCCAGATATCGCTAGCGCTAAAATTTTCTTATTCATTATCATATCCGTTTGTAGTTATTCATGAACAACTTCTTCGGGCTTGCTTCATGCTTACGAAGAAGTTGCCACCTGTATCTAACAAGTGGGACAAACATTAATATACGAATGCTAAAAAAGTTGCATTAAAATATATAAAATAAAGACAATTACACCATACAAAAAAAATAACCAATTAAAAAACAATAAGATAATCACCAATAAAAACATCGAACGCAAACGTTTTTTGTTGTTTTTTTAGATTGAACGCTTTTTATTTTGATTTTTTAGTCACATAAAAGACATTAAAAGTCAGTGTGGGAATAGATCATTCTACCTGCAATGACACTGGTTTAACCTAGATAGGAGTTACTGTGCTGAGAAACCACTTTAATCATCACCAGCAACAAGCTTTTTCTATCAGGGATGAGTACCAGTTCCTTCATCCAATCGACAAATCATCGAAGCCGAAGACAAAAAAGGCAGCCTATTCGAGACAGGCTGCCCTCTATACTTTCTATACTTTCTATACTTTCTATACTTTCTATACTTTCTATACTTTCTATACTTTCTATACTTTCTATACTTTCTAAAGCATGTTAGCTAAATTGTTATTTGAAGCAAACCTCAGCCCAGCGAGCTAAACCTGCAGTAACAGAACCAAAGTAATTGCCACTTACGATAGGGACATTGGGCACCGCTTGCTCTACCGCTTGGCGAAGTATCGGTGAGCGCGCTGAGCCCCCCGTCATATAGATCACGTCTGGCTTTTTCTGTCCTTGTTGAATCGCCTCTTTGACCAGCTCAATCATCTTAGATTTCGGGCTTTCAATAGCATCAACCATCTGCTCAATAGAAATGTCGACTTCAACCAGTTCAGAGGCAACATTAATCGCCGTGCGATATTGAGCACTTTCCGCCAACGCAATCTTGGCTTCCTCTGCACGACGCACAATTCTGTAGCCTAACGTATCGTGATAAACCTTGATCAAGCGTTCAAGCTTTTGAGGCTCGGCCGCTTCTTTTCGCAATAACTTTAATGCCGCTAGGTTTTCTCGAGAATAGAAGCTCTTTTGAGCTTCAACATTATTAATCGCGATCGGATTCCAAAATTGAGTCAATGGCATATCAATCCCTGAAAGCCCTTTACTCCCCATACCAAAAGGTGACATTAGCTGTTTAAAGGCAAGATAGATATCCAAGTCATTGCCCCCTACCCTTTGACCACTGTGTGCCAATAGGCTTTGAGTTCGATCGGCTTTACCAGACCAACTTGGACCCATTTCCAGTAATGAGCAATCGGTAGTACCACCACCAATATCGACAACCAACACCGTTTGATTTTCAGTCAGTGTACTCTCGTAATCAAGACCTGCAGCAACCGGTTCAAACTGGAAGGCAATATCCAAAAAACCCGCACGTTTGGCTGCGCGAGACAGAATATGTTCAGCCTGTCTGTTTGCCTCTTCGCCGCCTCGACCATGAAAGTTAACCGGACGGCCGATAACCGCTTGCTGAATTTGCTGTTGGGTTGAGAGTTCGGCTTGGTGTTTGATATTCGCCATCATGGCGCACACCAAATCTTCGAAAAAGCTCACTTGAACATCATGTAATCCGCTTGCACCAAGAAACGACTTCGGAGACTTAACGTAGTACACATCACGAGGGTCTTCCAAATAGAGATCCAACGCCGCCTGACCAAATGCCATATCTTCCGGTACTAAGTCGATGCTCTCTTCTCGGTTGAGTGCAATCGCACGTCGTAATACTTGTTCACCAATCGTATCACTCGGCTTAATATTCAAATGGCGAAACAGATGCTCAGAAACACTTTCACGAGTCGGAGCAAACACCGTTGAGGGAATATAATGATTGTTATCTTCTAGCGGTAACAGGCTTGGCTCTCCATTAACCATCGCGGCAACAGAGCAGTTCGCTGTGCCATAATCAAATCCAATAAACATCCTATCCCCCACGTAATAAAAGGGGCGAGATGCTACCTGAAAAGCCACAAAATTACGAGATGGTTTATACCAATCGTAGCAAATAACTGATCATCCTAGCTGGTTAAAACGCTCGATAACTGCGTTAGAATTTTTGATTGTAGAATAACTACTTATCAAAACTTTTTGTTGAAAAGAGCGGCCTTGCTCTCAAGCTTTTTTCCTACGCTATTTCTGATCACTTACTGACTGTGGTTGGTATTACTTATTTTACTTTGCCACTTTTAGGGTTACCGACTCTTAAAATCGGCACAAATATGCTACATTTCAGCCAAAATACATGGCGGAACAGATCAATGAAAACACCTTGTCGAGCGGCTTGTAAGAATAATGGCGGTATGTGTAGCGGCTGCTTTAGAACAATGAATGAAATTATAGGCTGGAAAGGCTTTTCTGATCAGGAGCGAGGTTCCTTAATGGACAGTCTCAGTGGAGGCCACTCAACTCACCAATGCCCACAATGCAGCGAGCCGGCTCAGTGCGATATCAGCGCAGGCAAAACAACGTGTTGGTGTTTTGAATTGGAAAAACGTGATACCAGCAAAATCCCAAAGGTTGGCGTTTGCCTATGCCGTAAATGCCTGTCTGGCTTACCTGTCGAATAAGTCGTTGCTTGATATATCAATAACTCGATATCAAGCAACCAAGTAATTGCAACCGAAGTAATTGCAACCTAGATACTTGCAGCCTATGTAAGTACGACCTAAGCAAGCGGCACCTAAAACATGAACCAAGCCTAAAACATGAACCAAGCCTAAAACATGAACCAAGCCTAAAACATGAACCAAGCCTAAAATACAAATAGCGCTAGAGATATAGCAAGAAGCAAGGTGTTATTTCTCGCTTCAGATGCTGATGTTTATTAGGGAATGGGTTTAGTGGGGAATGTTTGTCCGGCGAGGGCTACTTAGCTTTTGCCGTCAGCGCTGGTTGAGAAAACTGTATACCACTCCAACCATGACTCATAAAGTTACGAATATTTTGGTGATCGGTGTTGTTCGGAAAGCCGAGTACATCATTACGATAAAATTGACCAAAACAAGCCAATGTTTGATCGGGTGAAAGGTTTTGCTCCAAACCAAAGGCAAAAATCTTACACGAACCATTATTCTGGCCGGCTGCATTCACGACATCACCATTACGAAATTCAGTCTCAGAAAATTCGTAGTATGCTTCTATCACGTGCATTGTATCTTCGAATTGAACATTTTCTGGGGTTTCAGTCAGAGTATTCAACAAGGTTTCCAGTTCCATTTACTATTTCTCCATCAAGTACATAGCTAATGCAGTGTAACTTGTTTTTTGATAGGAGTAAGCCCTTGTTTACTTTGTAAATCAATTTACTTTTCCCTTTAACAGTCATTACTTGAATCAAACTAATGACACAGCTCTATCAGGACGTTATATTGTTTTCTCTATCGATTAACATTGTTCAGTAACGATTATGCATAAAGACAAAAATTCAGAACTGTTCAGATACCTTAAGCCAGGTACAAAAACCGCAGGTGTATTGGAATTCGGCCCAAACAACTCAGTACAGATAAATGCACTGTATATTGGGTATAAAGAAGACCAATACCTTATCCTAGAGCTGTCGCAAAAAGCAGTAGAAGCAGTAATGCTAAATAAGCTGAACAATGTCGATATTATTGTGCGCGCGATAACGAATACCGAGCTGGGACATATCATCGCCTTTAAAACCAACGTATTGGCACATATCACCTCGCCTGCACACCTTATCTTCCTTCGCCCTCCTTCTAACTTTGCTGCTAAACCAATCCGTGAACACGAAAGGTACAAGGTAGATCTCAACTGCGAGGTGACTTTTGACACCTTGTCACTCGACGCGACTCTGGTCGATTTATCCGTGTCAGGTTGTGGCATTTATGTTCAGCAACAGTCAGATATTGATGTGGGCTGGAAGATAAAAGTACATTCAGTTTTAAATGATTGCTTGGATAGTGAACTGATTTACAAAGTTGTGAGTAAGAAAAGAGAAGGTCAGGGTTGGCTATTAGGCATCCAGTTTTCTGAGCACCTAGATATGAGTGAAGAGCTAAGAATGCGACTGCTAGAGCAAGCTTTTGTTGCTGGCTCTATCTAACTGTATTAGGCTAGTAGCTATAAGGTAATCACTGATAAAGCAATCGACATACCTAATGCGACGAGACGCACCCTAGAGCGAATGGCTGATCGTTAATGACGACTCTCTACTAACTGCTCTCAGTGCAATACAAGTTTTTAAAATGAA
Organism: uncultured Vibrio sp.; assembly: GCF_947488985.1. Taxonomy (GTDB): domain Bacteria; phylum Pseudomonadota; class Gammaproteobacteria; order Enterobacterales; family Vibrionaceae; genus Vibrio. The sequence continues at coordinate 3,887 of NZ_CANLBV010000061.1, read as the reverse complement.
CCAATGCTTGGTGAAACGACTCTTCGGTAATGGGTTTTACAATCACGTAATTTGCGCCTGCAGCCATAAAAGCGTCTCTAACCGATCCTTGAGCATCAGCAGTACACGCATAAATTGGCGCTAATACGCCAATATCGTCTCTTAACTGCTGGGTGGTTTCAATTCCACCAAGTTTAGGAAGCTGGTTATCCATCAAGATAAGGTCAAACACATTCGCTTTCGTCAGCTCTATCGCTTCTAAACCGTCTTTTACCCAAGTCACGACCATGCCATATTTTTTACAAAAAGCCTGCGCAATAAAGGCATTTGTATGGTTATCTTCCACCAACAATACCTTCAAAGATCGACTAAACAAGGCTTGAGGAGCAATCTCGGCACATTGACTAGAATCCAATAATGACGTTGAAGTCAGTTCCACTGGAATTTCTATAATAAATGTAGAGCCTTGCCCTTTAACACTGTCAACTTGAATATCCCCTTCGAGCATGTCAATCAAGTTTTTTACTATCGTCAGCCCAAGACCAGAGCCGCCATATTCGCGAGTTGTCGTCTCTTCCTCTTGAACAAAAGGTTCAAAAACCGCATCAATCTTCCTTTCATCAATCCCAATACCAGTATCTTTCACTTGAACAATCAAACTGGCTTGATTGGAATTAAAGATGCTTTCGAGCTCAAAGCGCACAAGAACATGACCTTGGTGAGTGAACTTTAGGGCGTTGTTCAACAAGTTAAACAGGATCTGATTCAAGCGCACTTGATCTGAATTGATTTCAATATCATCAACCAAGTGATTCACTATGGTAAAGGCGATAGACTTATCTTCATAAAGTGGACGGTAGATACGGTCTAAGGTATTAACCAACTCACTCAAATGAAAATTTTTCTTTTGGATATGGAATTGCCCTTGCTCTATTTTTGAGAAATCCAAAATATCGTTCAATACCGCCAGTAAGTGTTCCGCACTATGACAAAGTACATCGACTTGCTCTCGGTTGTTTTCACTTTTTATTGAGTGTTTAAGTAACTGAGATACGCCTAAAATCCCATTTAATGGCGTACGAATTTCATGACTCATCTTAGCTAAAAAATCAGCTCGAACACTCGCAAGATGCTCTGCCTCTTCCCGAGCTCGATCAGCCTGTCTTTCGGCTTCTATCAGCTTAGTAATATCTTGACCTTGAACGACAACACCGCTGATACCGTGCTCAACATGAATTGCAGATAGGTTCCAGCGAAACACCTTCTCACCGATAGGGACATTAATCCCGGTCAGTTTTGCACCTAGAACGACCATTTGCACATTTGGCAGCATGCGCTCCTCAAACTCTTTAGCCATTGCACCATAATTGTCATCGTGATCAAACAGCGTCACTCGAGCTGCAGGATTCACCTGAATCAATTCGCCTTTTTCAGACCAAACTAAAATAGGGGAATGAGCAAAGTTGAACAAGTCTTGGAATTTTTGATTTTGTTCAGATAAGCGTTCAAAAGTCTCCTCCAGAGTGCAACCAATATGGTGAAACTCGAAAATATTAGACCCATCGAACTTATTGCACTCTTCGTTACCACTAGCTGAGCGAGTAAAGTTCATCAATTTGTCAAGCTCTGCTGCTACTCTTTTTTGAATCCAAGATCGTGCAAAGAAAAACATGGCTATGATCACGATAATAAAAACAAAAATCGCGCGTTCATAGCTTTTTTCTAGCTCAATAAGGTTGGTATTCATTTGTACAGCGCGAATGGTCAACGGCGTTTCAACTGCATTGATCTGGATCTTTGTGACAGTGACGAAATGGCGGGGTAAATGCTCATCCATGCGATAATTAAGGACATCACTGATCGAATAGTTTTCATCACCCGAGAGTGTCGATGTTACTGGCATACCATACGCTTCAATAATGACGCTTTCACAATTACTGCCTTGTTGAATGGATTCCGCAAGCACGTAATTATTATCCAGCACTATGGCGATATGCAGCTGCCCAAGTACTTCACCAGTCTTATGATCTATAATCGGGGTACGGCGAGCTAATACGTGACGTTCGCCAATATCCGTCATCACTTTAATAAAATGCCAATTACTGTTGAACGCCACCTGATCGGAAATATGCTCTAAATTCTTGTCATCTAAACCATAAAATTGACCATTACCATCTTCCCATGCTAAACCATCATGAGTTGAAATAAAGCGTAAATCCGGCGCATGGTTGGGCTCTCGCTGATCAACACCAAAGAAAAAATAGCTCAGTGCATCTTTATTGTGAGTATCAAAGTACTCTCTCAGCGTTTCGCTGTGTGTACTGCTGTCTTGATGAATTTGTAGCACCGACAAACGATAATCAAACATCATTTGAATAAGGCTAGAGGTTTGCTGAATCGTTCGATTCGTTTCCTGTTTTACAATGTTGCTGCTGGTCTTATAGTTATGAATAAGCACGCCAAGCGCCATCACCCCGATCACTAAGATAATAATACGAGTGATTAATCGAGCTAATGTATTTCTTGGTGTCCTAGCGTAGCTTTTTTTCATTACTGACCTGAGTACCTAAATGCACGCTGTTTAAGTTGAGAAATACGCTCTGGAGAGTCTTCTTTGGTTACAATTTCAAAATCACCAGAATACACGGTAGGCACCTCAAGCCCAGCAAGATCCCACTTGATAGCTTCAGCCATGGCGATGCCTGTGTCATCATTCATGCGCATCACAGTCACATCGAGATCACCTTTTGCAATGGCATCAAGCTCTGCCGAGCCCCCGCCCCAACCGTTAACCAAAATATCTCTTCCAGACTCACGAATCGCTTCTGCAGCACCGAGTGCGACATCCGTAGAGCAAGCATAGATAAAATCAAGATCCTGATCTTTTTCTATGCTGAGTTTAGCCGCTTGGTAGCCACTTTGTTTATCGGATTTAGTGTAAAACGAAGACCTAAGAGAAAAATGACTGTCGGTGTTCACTTCATGAATAAAGGTATCACCGCGAGCATCACTGATGTAACCCTCTGAATAATATAATACGGAATACTTACTGTCTGTTTTACTGACCGCTTTAAAGTAATCCGCCAGTTTCAAGCTGCCGGTCGCATGATCAAAACCCACATACATAAACGGCTGCCTATCAGCCCAAGCTCGAACTGGCGTGGTAATATTTTGTAGGATCAGCTTGGTATCAGTGGAGGTCAACACATGCTCAATAAACTTGCGATGACGCGTTGTATCTAAAGTAAAGATCAAGTAGTCCGTTTTATTTTCAATGGCTTCTTGCAGCGAAATACTTTGCTGAGCAATATCGGCATTAATACGAGTAAAGACCTGATTGATCTGGTAATTGATTTTTAGTTTATCAAGGCGTTTTTCAAAAGCCTGGATATTACGAACCCAGTAATCGGAGATCTGCTGGCCCGGGTACACCACAGAAATGGTAATGGGTCTATCTTGCTCACGCGCTAATGGTACCGATGAGTTTTGTACAGCTTCAACCATTTTACTGGTTAAGGCTTTTTGCTCTGGAAAGTTAGAAAGGTAATCTTGGTATTCCCAATACCCATTAAGGACATGAGTACCATGGGACCAGGAGGTCGTAGAGAGCAGTAAAATCCCCAATAACATAAGTAAACGTTTCATTTTTTCTCGTTTTTATGAGCTACTTTGGCTCATTTTTTTAACCTAGCATGACACCATCTCTTTGTATGGCTTTATATATTATGTAGGACAACGATAAGAAATGATAGCGTCTATGCCTAATTAGAACGGCATCCTAATTGAGTGATGTGTCAATTTGAGATAAATATTAAAATAAACAAGTTTGCTTATATACTCGTTCAACTTGAAGATGCAGGCTTGAGAACTTGAAAGTTATCATTAATTCGAGATGCCAAAGAGCCTGC
>NZ_CANLBV010000060.1 GCF_947488985.1 uncultured Vibrio sp. | reverse complement strand
GCTACTTCCCCCTCGCCGCGATTAAAACGCTTTTATCTCGAACAAAATTTAACCACGAAAGATCAACACGCCCTAGTTACACAAAAAATCCATTTTAAAGTAGGTGAAAAACGCTGTTTTGTGAAATAACCCATGGTGAAGGAATCAGAATCAAGTAAATATAGGGATAGTCATGCGTCACCTTTCTCTTGCGCTCAAGATCAAGCTGGGTTACGCCATCTGCTTGCTCTTTTTCGTCATTTCAGGCTTTGTGAGTTACCAAGGTATTCAAACCTTATCAAACGGCTTTAATCAATACGGCGAACTAAGCCATAAAGCGACATTATCAGGCAACATTCAAGTGCACTTTCTTCAGATGCGTTTAGCTTCCGGGCGCTACTTACAGTCATTGGATGAGCAGTACCAAGCAGATTATCAATCAAGTAAGTCTGCCTTAGATGACTTGTTGACGGATTTAATTCAAAAAACCAACAACAGCGACACTCTGGTAAGCTTGCAACGCGTCCAAGGCAATGTTGCGAATTTTGATGTGGCCTATGCTTCAATGACACAGAGCCAACTGCTCATTGACCAGTTAGTTAACGTGGAAATGGTCACACGAGAAACCAACGCACTGAAAGCCGCGCAGAGCTTGTTGTATGAGTCTTACAATAACAACGATCCAAACGCGAGCTTGTACGCGGGAATGTTGATGGAGAACTTTCTTGCCGCCAAGATCGCGGTGTTAAGTTACTCAAATAATGACTCCCAAAAAAACTACGAAACAGGTAAAGATATTTTCGCACATACCCTGCCGGGTATCGAAAGCGATATTGAGTCTCTGCAATCTTCCCCTTACCAAAGTGAGTTAATCGAAGACTTCTCTAACCAGCGCGCGGCTTATGCAAAGGGCTTTGAACAAGTACATCAACAGATGATAGAGAACACCCAAAGAACTGCGACCCTTGCTGCAATTGGCGACAGCTTAGCTATCGCAGTGGCTGATGCTCAAGGAATTTTAGAGCAGCAGAAACAAGCATTGATACCAGAGTTACAAACCAGTGAACAGCGCTCGATTCAAATCATCATATTATTGACGGGTGTCGCGTTAGTAATTGGCATGACAAGCGCCTTATGGGTTACTCGCTCTATCACCAAAGGGATCGCTCAATTGAAGCCGGTCATCAATGAGCTCGCTCAAGGCAACCTTAATATCGCGGTGAATATTGAGAGCAAGAATGAGATTGGCGAACTGCTAACCAACATGGAGATCACCATAGACTCGCTGCGCGATATCGTGAGCCAAGTAAACCGTTCAAGCGTGCACATTGGTGAGATGTCACAGTCACTCAATCAAGTGACCAATACCAGTTCAACTAACGCAACGCAGTTGAATAGCGAAATGACCAATATCTCATCAGCCGTTGACCAACTGGCGTCAAGTACATCGGAAATTGCCAACAGTGCCAACCACGCCTCTCAAGTCGCAAACCAAGCGACCGAGAATGTGGCGATGGGACTCAAAGAAGTAGATAAAACACTGCATGAAATTGGCAGTGCCGATGAAAGCATGCAGATTAGTAGCCAAAAAGTCACCGACCTGCACAAAGAGTCGATGAACATTGGCGCTATCCTTGAAGTGATCAAAGGTGTATCTGAACAAACCAACCTACTGGCGCTGAACGCGGCAATTGATGCCGCTCGTGCCGGAGAGCAAGGTCGCGGGTTTGCGGTCGTGGCAGATGAAGTGAGAACCTTAGCTCAGCGTACCCAAGATTCTGCCAGCCAAATCGACGAGCTGATCACCTCGCTACAACGCGGCGCAAAAGACGCGTTAGAGTCGATTAAAGAGAGCCATAACACGGTTTCTGATGCTTCAACACAAGCGCAGCAAGCCTCTAATAACTTGCATGTGATTAACCAACATATTCAAGATTTGAGTCAAGCCAACCGCCAAATTGCGGCATCCGTTGATGAGCAAAACAGCCTAACCAAATCGCTAGGTGAAAATGCGCAAGATGCCAATGGCATCGCGCACAGCAACCAAGAATCGGTCAACCGTATTTCTAGTGCTGCAAGTGACTTAACCGAAGTCGCTCACCACTTATCAAGCCAAGTGAATCGATTTAGAGCCTAACGAAGCCAACCTTTAACACAGCCCACACGATTCCAAACCAATAAGAAAAAGCCCCCAGCACATAAGTGTCGGGGGCTTTCTTTAAGTTAACAGCTATGAGTTAATAGCTTATGGGTTAAGAACTATGGGTTAAGAGCTTAGAGCTAGATTGAGCCTACTGAATCTTTAAACGTTGAATCAGGGTCTCTTCATCCAATTGATACAGCTCATCAAGCAAGTTCATTTGCAAGCTACCCGGACCGCGTGAGTTTTCAGCAGCGATTTCACCAACCACACCTAATACCGCCGCGGCGGCCAAACCACTTTCATCTCCAACAGCTGCAAATGCGCCCGTCAATGCCGTTAAGGTACAACCCATGCCCGTCACATATGGCATCATTGGGTGCCCGTTGTTTAACGTCACTACGCTGTCTTTGGTGACAACGTAATCTGCCTCACCAGAGATCACCACATTAGCACCGTACTCTGCCACTAGATATTGCGCCGCGCCCACTGCCGCATCACTGCTATCAAGTGCATCCACGCCTTTGCTTTGTGCTTGCTCGCCCGCGAGTGCAATAATCTCAGAAGCATTACCACGAATGATTAACTTATCGGCTAAGCGTGCGATTTCACGAGAAGTCTCGGTACGCAGTGTGCTTGCACCGCAACCCACAGGATCAAGTACCACCACCTTACTGTTTACGTTGGCTTGTTCAACGGCAAAGCGCATTCTTGGCGTCCACACGCTGTCTAACGTGCCAATGTTAATCACTAAAGCGCCAGAGAAAGACATCATCTCAGCCAGTTCTTGTTGTGAGTGCGCCATAATTGGAGATGCGCCCATCGCTAATAACGCATTGGCCGTATTGTTCATCACCACGTAGTTAGTGATGTTCACAACCAAAGGCTTTTGCGCTCGTACCGCTCGCAGTGATTGGATAATTTGTTCAGTTAACATGGAGGAATCCTTATTCGTTCTTGTTCAATCTTGTCGCTTGGAACCACGCTTTACACCGCGACTGCTGAGTCATTAACTGCGTTCAACCCTTGCTGCCAAAAAGCTACTTCCATGCGGGTGGCAGTTTTAAAGATATGAACCAGATTCTGACCACGCTCGCTATTGATATCAATTTCAGCCAGTAACTTATTGAAGTATTCCGCACCCGTTGCCACACCTGATTGGAACTCTTCACTACTGTACAGTTCTAGCCAACTCGCGTATGGGTTGCCCTCGAATACGGTGTCGCTGCACTCTGCCAGTGCTTTGCCAATCACGGCATAACCAATAGAACAAGGAGCTAACGCAGCATAAAGATCGACAAGATCCCCCGTCATCCCCGCATCCAGTACATAGCGTGTGTAGGCGACCGTCCCAAAATCTTCTGGCTCGTTTTCCAAGTCAGATTCGGTTAATCCCCACTGCTCACAGTAAGTCACATGGTGCGAGATCTCAGAATCTAATAGAGCATGAACACTCGGCAGTGCACGACGCATATCAGCCAATGTTTTTGCCTTGTAAATGGCTAATGCGTAAGCACGCGCGTACTGCTTCAAGAATAGGAAATCTTGCTTCAGATAATGTAGGAAGCATGGCTGAGCCAGTGTGCCGTTTGCTAGAGTTTTTACAAAATCATGCTCAGTGTAGTCTTGCCAATCTTGTTGACAAGCTTGGATTAAGTCTTGGTATTTCATGAGATTCCTTAGTCAAAAGTCGGTACGTAATCAGCGGCTTTTGGTAGTGATTTGATAATGCCTTTGTCGAACATGAACTGTGCGTAATCATCGTAACGCTTCATATCGACTGCTGAAGGGCGAAGTGCGAAACGAGTCAGTGTGTCGTTCCATGCACGTTGATTCAGTTCGTTATTCAGCGTGTCAGGTGAATAAGCAATAAACTCACTCCATGACGCTTGTGGGTGGTTGACAATGTAGGTTGTTGCTTGCTCAAGTGCCTTGTTAAAAGCCTTGATCGCTTCTTCATCACGCTGCTTTGCATTGGCAACAAAGATAAGCTCATCGTAAGCGGGCACACCGTACTCTTCAGGGAAGAATGCCTTCGCTTTAAAACCTTCCAGTGCTAATTGGTTAGTTTCGAAATTTCGTAGGCCACCCCAAATTGCGTCTACCTTGCCCGATGCCAATGAAGACGACAGTGCCCAACCCACATTGATGGTTTGTACGTCGGTAAATTCAACATTTTCTTGAGCCAGCATGGTGCCGATTGTTGCTTCTTCGTTGCCCGCAATCGCGATACCGATCTTCTTGCCTTTCAGGTCCGCTAGCGAATCGTTCTTACCGTTATCCAGCACCATTAGTGTGTTCAGTGGTGTCGCGATAAGGGTTGATGCACGAACGAGAGGCAAACCTGCCGCCACATCCATGGTTAAACTTGGTTGGTAAGTGACTGCGAGATCGACTTTACCGGCCGCTACCAGTTTGGCAGGTGTGCTTGGGTCAGCTGGCTCTTGGATCTCAATCTCTAAGCCTTGGTCAGCAAAGTAACCACGCTCTTGAGCAATCACAATTGGGCCGTGGTTCGGGTTCACAAACCAATCCAACATCAGTGTCAGTTTCTTTTGTTCAGAATCTGCCAATGCATGGCCTGAAACTAGCGAAGCAAGCAGTGCCACTGCACCTACCAATTGGGTATTTTTCAAAGTTAACCTTTCCTTTTGAATATTATTATTGTGTTTGTCGATCTAATTTTTAACGAGGTTTGTTTAGATAAATAGCCTGAGCGAAGCTTTATTAAACAAAGAGTTATTGAGCGAACCATCATTGGTTCTCCCATGGGATAGCTTTTTTGAGTAATTTGTCTGTGATGAAATAGAGCGAGATAGACAGCACCGCCAAGATAAACAAGGCCGCAAACATCTCATCAATGATCATGCGCGCATTGGCTTGCAGCATTAGGTAGCCTAGCCCTTCACTCGAGCCCACCCACTCGCCAACAACCGCGCCAATTGGGGCAATCACCACAGCGACACGAATACCAGACGCTAATGTTGGCAGTGCAGCAGGCAGTTGGATGTGACGAAGCAGTTGCCATTTCGATGCGCCCATCGTCTTAGCGAGATCTAAGTAACCGGTGGGTGTATTACGCAAGCCATCGTAGCAACATGTGGTTACAGGAAAGAAGATAATGATCGCTGCCATGACCACTTTTGAGGCGATGCCATAGCCTAGCCACAGCATCAGTACTGGCGCAATCGCAAACACGGGAACCGCTTGGCTGGCAATTAAGATCGGCAACAACCAACGTTTCAGCGGGTCAAACATCAACATCTGTAGGGCGAAAAACAGCCCCATCGACAAACCCAGCAACAAGCCAAATAAGATCTCTTGCGCGGTCACCCAAGTGTGTTTAAGTAACACATCGTAGCGTTCAATCAGCTTAAGAAAGACTTCTGCAGGCGCTGGCAGGATAAAGCTTGGCATCTCGAAGACAACCACCACCATTTGCCACAGACCCAAAATCACAGCACCGCTGATAAGTAAACGCATCACGGGATGGATCTGGCGAGGACGTGTCGTTGTGCTCTGTGTGTTAGTTGAACGAACCACAGCTTCACTTCGCGTTAGATCATTCATAATCACGCTCCAACTGGTCTAAGATAGCTTGTTGCAACTCAGCACACTCACCATCGAGCACTCGTGGTGTTGACGTGTGAGGCACAGATAAAGAGTGAGCACTTGCAGGCGTGCCTTGCAGCACATACAAGTTATCCGCCAAACGCACCGCTTCTTGTGGATCATGGGTAATCAGCACAACGGTTTTATCTCTTAACAGTTCACACGCCAAACTTTGCAGCTTGTGTCTTGTTACCGCATCCAGCGCTGAAAATGGTTCGTCCATCAGCACGACTGGCTTGTCTTGCATTAAGGTGCGAGCCAAGGCAACACGCTGGCGCATACCACCAGACAACTGATCCGGCATAGTATCTGCGTAATCAGCCAAACCAACCGCAGCTAACAACTCGAGTGCTTGATTGGTTTGCAGTGCTTTATCAGAAGACGGGGGCTGAAAGCGATGACTCAAGCACACATTGTCGATAACCGACAGCCACGGCAATAACAAATCTTGCTGCGCCATGTAAGCGATGCGATCCGTTAAAGGCAATTCGTCAGACGTTGCCAATGTGCCCTGCCACTCAACCTTGTCATCAAGCAACCCAGCCAGATAACGCAATACCGTGGTTTTTCCGCAGCCGCTTCGCCCCAGCAATACTGTCCACTTACCTGCGTTTAAGCTAAGCGACAACCCAGACAAAGTTGCGTGATCACTGTCGTTATAACGTAAGGAGGCATTGCTGAGCTGAACACCCACCGTATTAACGGACATTACCGTGTCCAACGAAGAAGTGATTTACAGGGCCATGACCTTGACCGACTTGAAGTTCATCAGCATGAGCAATCGCGCGTGAAATGTATTGTTTACCTAGGTCGACAGCCTCTGGAAGCGTGTTGCCTTGAGCCAAGAAAGAAGCAATAGCAGAAGAGAGCGTGCAGCCCGTTCCATGGGTGTTTTTGGTAGGAAAACGCTTCGCACTAATCAGAGCAGATGTAGTTGGTAGAATCAGTAAGTCGTTACTGTTTTCATTTTTCTCCAAGTGACCGCCTTTTAGCAGCACTGCTTTAGCACCTAACGCGCGCAGATCTTCAATCATATCCTGCATTTCGGCTTCGCTTTCAGGGACGGCTTTACCCGTAAGTGCAGCACCTTCTGGCAAGTTAGGCGTAATGATGTCTGCCAGCGGAATCAGTTCTTGTTTTAGCGTGGTGATAGCCGAGTTTTCTAACAACAGATCACCACTTGTCGCGACCATTACCGGGTCAATCACTAAGTGTTTAGGATGGTATTGTTTGATTTTGTCTGCGACAACTTTGATGATTTGCGAATCTGCCAACATGCCGACTTTTACCGCCACGATATTCAAATCAGTAAACACTGCGTCTAGCTGGCTAGCGACATGCTCAAGTGGGATTGAAAAAATGGCTGACACGCCTTGGGTGTTCTGAGATGTGATAGCGGTAATTACCGAACAAGCGAAACTACCCGTTGCAGACATGGCTTTAATATCAGCTTGAATGCCCGCGCCGCCGCCACTGTCAGAACCCGCAATGGTCAAAACAATCGGAGTATTGATCGAAGACGATGGGTCTTCTGGTGTTTGAATACTGCTAGGTGATACTTGAGAATTGGAATGCTGTGTCATGGTCGCTCCTACTGTCTAAAAGACGTAAGAGAACCGAACTTTGACCGCAAAGAGAGTGTGGAGATGAAACCAATGAGAGATCATTGTTGAACCACGTAGGCAAAGTAATCATAGTTCCCTACGCCAGTATTAACTGAATCAGGTTCAACGGGTCTCGAATAACGATCTCAGCAAACACCAACTAAGGTGTATGCCCCCCGACTATTGATAACGATAGTAACAGCACTCTCGCGACTGAGATACTCATTTTATTCAAAAAAAGATTCGCGCATGAATTTAATTCAATTAATTTCGCTTTAACAAACACTTATAACGGCTTTTTAGTTGGCTGAGATTGGATGAATAAACACATCACTATCAAGAATATCCCTAGCCATCCAACCAATGGAATAAGCTTACCCATAATACACACGGCCAATATGGCGGCAACAACTGGCTCAAGCAAAGTAATCAAATTAGCACTACTTGCGGTGACATGTCGCAACCCGAAACTGAACGCGATATAGCCCAAACATTTCAATGCTAATACTCCCCTGAATAGGCAGCACCAGTTGATGGTAGCCATCATGGGCATGAGTATTAAATTGCTTGGTGTAAGATCGAATGCTTAAGCTAGATTTCATGAGCAACGCCGGGGGACATTTCGCTAGATTAAAGTAAGAGAGACAACGTTACATTATCACTTCCCTAGAGTCACACTCAATGCGCATCAAATTCATGCTAGCTAGGTGACATGATCAAACACGGCCTCCAACTGGAGGCCGTGTTTGTTAACAGAGTAAATCACGTCAAAGATTTAAAACGATACAAGGCTATCCTGACCAATCACTACCTGTACACTATTTTGAACGTCATAGATTTCAAAACCATCGGCAACCGGATCAGCATTGTCTTCATCATTGTCATGCTGCGCTGTACAGGTATAACCTAATGAATAAGTACCTGGGTCGATGAAACCAAGGGAAAATTCATAGTTAGTCTGTGCTTGATTTATTGTCACTGATGCTGAAGTAATCGGTTTCACTTCATCACTGCCGCCAATCGGAGCCATGTCAGCTTGTTCAACATTACCTTCATACAAGTACACCGACTGAACAAATGTATTGTCACCACCGTTACAAGTGTCATAAGTAGAAAGAGCTACAGTGCCTTCAATGTTTCCCGTCTCAACCGTATTGATAAGGCTGACAGACGTTCTTTGAATCGTGTAATCAGGGAACGTCGAACTGTTCTTTAGGCCTCGTCGCAGATCGAACTCAACCACAAAGTCGTTACTTTGCTGATTCACATCGAACGAGTTATTAAAATACAACACGCCTGCATTATCCACTTTACCCACGCCCTGCGGACATGCTCCATCACCTTTAACCGATAACTCTCGTATCGTGTCATCCACATTTTCTACGACATAAGAAGGATCGGTCGGGTGATCGCCATCGTTAGCAAACACACACAGCTTATAGCTGCCAACCGGAATCACTTCATTTTCAATCAAAGAAAGTGCATCACTGCCTTGATAATCCAGTAAATTGACACTAAGTGGAATCGGATCCTCTCCCTCTGATAATGGATCACCATTTTCATCAACGTAGTCGCCGTTTTCGTCCGTTTTATAGACGTCATAAACCAGTGGTGAACCTCCCTGTTGAGGAAGTAAAGCGACTTTACTGAATGTCACCGTCACATCTTTAACATCGTCAACAGGTGCATCGCTGACACTCAAGGTAATCGGTGTTGTACTGCTTGGTGAGCCTGAGTCACCACAGCCAACAAGTCCAACGAGCACAAGGCTCGCCAAAGCGGATTGTTTCAAATACTTCATACTCATTTCCTATCAGTCACTGCTCAATAGCGAGCTTATTCGTTTGCCCTTTTGATTTGTGCCCCGTTGCCAGCCCTAAATAAACAGTGCTTATAACCTAACTTAGTGATCCCTATTTATTAGGGCTATCCTCAGCTAGGTATAATGCTCATCAAGGTGCACATATTGGGTTGCACGTAGGTTAATTAAGTTTAATAGGTAAATTGTCAATAGCTATGACAATTTTGCAAGCGTACGGTCAAATCTATTGCAATCACTGCTGAATATAGAACCAAAGGAGCGACTGAACGCAAAATGCACATCGACCAATGCTAAAAACACCAAGATCAAAAAAGGTCGCTAAGACAGCCTATTGCTGAACTTAAACGACCTTTTCGTTCAATTTTGTTTGAGCTGCCTTAGCTCATTCGAATTGACTTATTTCTTAAGCTGCTCTTTCGCCGCTTCAACCTTAGAAAAATCTAGGCCAAGCTCTTCAACTGCTTCTTTGATTAGCGCAGGGTTTTGCATAACCTGCCCCATCAACATTTGCAGCTTATCTTGTGGTAAGCCAAGTTGGCTGATCGTCGCCATTGCTGCGAGAGGGTTCTCGGTCAACGTTTTAAATAACTCGTTGATTTGTTGGTCACTAATATTGTTTTCTTTCAACAACGCTAGAATCGGGTTCATCACTTTACCTATAAAACACAAAATACGAATAGACAGAGAGTTTATCACCTCACGCGTACGGATTGTACCAACAAGTGACGTATTGATTAGGCGCTAGGATCTGATAAAGACCAACCGTTCTATTTCACCCACCATACTGACTATTGTCTCACTCTCACAACATAAGGTCACAGCGAATAGATCGAGTCCATCGATTTACATAAATTTAAAACACCACTTGAACGATCGTTCAAGCGGTGTTTTAATGAATACTCAATACAAGGAGTTACGTTATGCTTAAGTTTTATTTTCACCAGACACCCAACCCAATGAAAATCGCACTGTTTTTGGAAGAGACAGGTCTCGATTTTGAACTTGTTGCTGTTGATACCTTGAAGGGTGAGCAGCACTCTCCGGAATATCGCTTAATTAACCCGAACGGCAAAACACCCGCCATTGAGAGCGATGGTCAACGCGTCTTCGATTCCAACGCCATCCTGCTTTACTTATCAGAGCAAACAGGCAAGTTAGCAGGACAACCACAAGACAGAGCCGAACTTCTCTCTTGGTTGATGTTCATCGCAAGCGGACTTGGTCCTTATTCGGGTCAATCTGTACACTTCCGTCATATGGCTCCTGAAGGCCTAGATTACGCAGTGAACCGCTACCTTCGAGAGGCTCAACGTCACTATGAGGTGCTAGAAAAACACATGGAAGGTCGTGAATTTATCGTGGGAAATGAGTACACCATCGTAGATGTGGCAGCATGGGGCTGGATTGATAAAGCACCGGTTGTGCTTGGTGAAGAAGGGCTCGAGCCTTACCCGAACTTAAAACGTTGGTTCAACGCCATTAACACGCGCCCTGCTGCATTACGCGCACGTGAAATTGGCAAAGACATTGACTTTAAAACCGAACGCGATGAAGAAGCGAGACGCGCCCTGTTCCCTTCAAATTATGCCAAATAAAGCCTTCACCGGTAGATAGCTCTTAACTAGAAGATAAAGTCTTAACCGCTAGACAAACCATCGCTAAGCAGCACGTTATAACTGGTGCTACTTAGCGATTCGTTAGTCAAATAATTTTGCTATCCGCTACTCACTAAACACTTCTAAGGTGGCGATTGGGCGTAAGAATCGATGCCATGAATCATCTGGAACATTAGTCGAGTAAAATGCCATGACAAGATCCTTCTTCTGCACTATCAGCTGCATTAAAGAGAACAACGTCACCACTTCGCCTAAACCATTGATTAGTAGTCACTCAGATGGCTTTATGTGAAAGCGCTAATCGTTGTGAATCACTCTTGAAAAATTTGTTATATGCAGACTAATTAAGGTACTTTTGCCAATGTTGTTGATCTTGCAAAACTACTCTGTAGTCTTGGTAGTCGCATGAACTATAAAGCTTTTTAGCGGCTAAATTATCATCACCTACTTCTAGTGTGATTTTGAGATAACCATTATCACGACAGTACTGTTCAACACCATTCAATTGCGCTTTGCCGAGACCTTTACCTCGGAAATTATCCGAAACCATAAAGTCATGAATATTCATCACCCTTTGGGCACGATAAGTCGAGAATGATTCAAAACAAACCGCAAAACCAGCGGGCTTGTTATCGACACAGCTGATAAATCCATGGAAATATGGCAATGCAAACAACTGACTAATTACAGTAGGATTTAGCTCCGCAGAAAACCCAGACAAGTACTCTCTGAATAAAGACTCAAATATGCCTTTGTCTTCAATACTTTCTGTTTCTATACGTCTAATTGAGATTTCCATATTTAATTTTTACTTCCACCAAAATACATAATTATTTTCGTAGCCATTTGTACATCACATAACTATTAACTAACCCTAGATGAGCATGTTTATATGCCTTGGGGATTGTACCTATAATGTGAAAACCTAGCTTCTCCCAAAGCTTCACCGCGACCTCATTCGTAGAAACCACACTGTTAAATTGCATGGCGTCAAAACCGAGCCCTAGAGCTGTTTTCTGCGAATGTTCACACATAAGGCGTGCAATACCCTTACCTCTAGCTTCGCTTGAAACCATGTATCCACAATTACATATATGGCTACTTGGCCCCATTGCATTTGGCTTGATGTAGTAAGATCCCAGAACAACGTTATTTTCTACGAAAACAAAAGTTTTCAGTGGAGATTCACACCATAGAGCGAATGCTTGTTCCCGCGTCATATCTGGGTCAAAGGCATAGGTTTCTTGAGCCTGAATTACCGTTGAAAATGTTGGCCAGAACGACTCGAAATCGGCTTTTGTAATTGCTCTAATCATGAATTTTCTCCTAGAATAATGCCACACTAAGGCGAGCGGCGCTTAGTTATAGTTTGAGCGAAGCGAAAACACCAAACGTTGCGAATCACTTAATTCAATTGATGCGATAGATAGTAAGCCTGATTGATGAAGCGCAATATCAGAACTAGCCATCGAAGCTTTTAGCCAGTGTTCGGCATTGATAACTTCCTGTACCAATTGGAACTCCATTCTAACTCCTCCTGATTTCGTATAGCATCTTTAATATCGTACCAGCACGAATTTATACGTCTTTCAATACTCAATAAAATATAAAAGCCCCAAAAAGCGCTGGGGCTAATTGGGGCCTTTTTAGGGGTAAAATAGGGCTATTTACCCCTTAACTGTTTTTGAGCTGCAAGAAGAAAACTAAAGCATGCTTAAGCTTTCTACTGTCTCAGCCCTACTCCCAATCAAGAATTACTTTACCTGACATACCAGAGCGCATCATGTCGAAGCCTGCTTGGAAGTCATCAACCTTAAAGTGGTGAGTGATAATTGGTGTTAGATCTAGGCCTGATTGAATCAAAGAAGCCATCTTGTACCAAGTTTCGAACATCTCACGACCGTAGATACCTTTGATAACCAAGCCTTTGAAGATTACTTGGTTCCAGTCTACTGCCATGTCCGATGGTGGAATACCTAGCAGAGAGATCTTACCGCCGTGGTTCATGTTAATCAGCATGCTGTTGAACGCAGATGGGTTACCAGACATTTCTAGGCCTACATCAAAGCCTTCTGTCATGCCTAGATCAGCCATTACATCTTCAAGCTTCTCTTCCATCACGTTTACAGCGCGCGTTACACCCATCTTCTTAGCAAGGTCTAGGCGGTATTCGTTTACGTCAGTAATTACAACGTGACGAGCACCTACGTGCTTAGCAACCGCAGCAGCCATGATACCGATTGGGCCAGCACCCGTGATTAGCACATCTTCACCGACTAGGTCGAAAGAAAGCGCTGTGTGCACTGCGTTACCGAACGGGTCAAAGATTGATGCTAGATCATCTGAAATCTCTGCAGGGATCTTAAATGCGTTGAACGCAGGGATCACAAGGTATTCAGAGAATGCACCAGTGCGGTTAACACCCACACCTGTTGTGTTACGACAAAGGTGAGTACGGCCGCCACGACAGTTACGACAGTGACCACATGTGATGTGACCTTCGCCAGATACACGATCGCCGATTTCAAAACCACGAACTTCTTGGCCGATGCCAACCACTTCACCTACGTATTCGTGACCTACAACCATAGGTACTGGAATTGTGTTTTGTGACCACTCATCCCAGTTATAGATGTGTACGTCTGTACCACAGATTGCGGTTTTCTTAATACGAATAAGAAGATCATTATGACCCATTTCAGGTTTTTCAACCTCAGTCATCCAGATGCCTTCTTCAGGCTTAAGCTTAGAGAGTGCTTTAATTTTCATAATGTTACCCAGTTCATCTCGCCTAACTGTAAGGCGAGAATCAAAAATCTTATTGTTATTATCTAATCATCACAGCATTAGCGTTACGCTAACAACCTGCAATAAAATTAGATGATACCCATGTCTTTACCAACTTGGATGAACGCATCGATTGCACGGTCTAGTTGCTCACGAGAGTGTGCTGCAGACATTTGCGTACGGATACGAGCTTGGCCTTTTGGTACTACAGGGAAAGAGAAACCTACAACGTAGATGCCTTTCTCTAGAGCGCGCTCTGCAAATTCAGCCGCTACTTTTGCATCACCAAGCATGATTGGGATGATTGCGTGGTCAGCACCACCCATAGTGAAACCCGCTTCTTCCATGCGAGTACGGAAGTGTGCAGAGTTTTCCCATAGTTGAGTACGTAGGTCGCCAGATTCCGCTAGAAGATCTAGAACGCGGATAGACGCAGATACGATTGCAGGCGCAACAGAGTTAGAGAATAGGTATGGACGAGAACGCTGACGTAGCCAGTCGATCACTTCTTTCTTACCAGAAGTGTAACCGCCTGAAGCGCCACCCATTGCTTTACCAAGCGTACCAGTGATGATGTCGATACGGTCTACAACGTTGTGGAACTCGTGCGTACCCGCGCCGTTTTCGCCCATGAAGCCCACAGCGTGAGAGTCATCAACCATAACTAGCGCATCGTACTTATCTGCAAGGTCACAGATAGCAGGAAGGTTCGCTACTACGCCGTCCATTGAGAATACACCGTCAGTTACGATTAGCGTGTGGCGAGCACCGGCTTCTTTAGCTGCGATAAGTTGCTGCTCTAGCTCTTCCATGTTGTTGTTTGCGTAACGGAAGCGCATCGCTTTACATAGACGAACACCATCGATGATTGAAGCGTGGTTTAGTGCATCAGATATGATTGCGTCTTCTTTGCCTAGAATGGTTTCGAATAGGCCAGCGTTCGCATCAAAACAAGATGTGTATAGGATTGTGTCTTCTTTACCTAGGAACGTAGACAGCTTTTGCTCTAATTCTTTGTGAGAGTCTTGAGTACCACAGATGAAACGTACTGAAGCCATACCGAAACCGTGTTGATCCATGCCGCCTTTAGCAGCTTCGATAAGATCTGGATGGTTAGCAAGCCCTAAGTAGTTGTTTGCACAGAAGTTTAGTACTTCTTCACCCGTCGAGATAGAAACCGCTGCTTTTTGAGCAGAAGTGATAATGCGCTCAGACTTGTAAAGACCTTCTTCTTTAACTTCTTCGATTTGGTTTTGAATCTGTTGGTAAAATGCAGAAGACATTGTCTCATTCCTTCCTAGTTATTCGTCAGCAACGTCATACGCTGCTTTATGTAGGGGAGATAAATGACCTCAATAAGATCATTTACACTGTAAAACTCATCCCTATATTCTAGTAGAACATCCCCACTCCGATTATCCCTTTAGTTGGAAAAACATTAGTGAAATTGATTCACAAATAGTGAGTATTCACCCACAATGACTATCATCGTCCCCTGTCTCACTGGATACTTATGATTAACCCTAAACTGATTGCTCTGCTTCCTGATCTTGCATCGTTTATTTTAGTGGTAAACGAAGGCAGCTTTACTGCCGCTGCAAAACAGTTAGGCGTAACGCCCTCGGCATTGAGTAAGCTCATCACTCGCCTAGAAAAAGCGTTATCAGTTAAGCTGTTTGAACGCACCACTCGTACTCTTATCATCACCCAATCTGGACAGCTGGTGTACGACCAAAGCGTGGTCATGATCAATGCGGCGCAACAAGCGGTTGAGCTGTCGACCTCCGATCATACCGAGCCTGCGGGATCAATCACGGTTGCCGCCCCCGAAGCTTTCTTAAACTCGGTGTTACAGCCCTTTATTGTGCCCTTTTTAAACCAGTATCCCGAGATCCAACTTAAGCTGAGAGCCGCCGATGGCGACATTGATATCTTGCGTCAAGGCATCGACATCGCATTTCGTCTTACCGATAAACCGGACGAGAGCTTAGTATTAAAAGAGCTCGGGAAAACCAATCTAGTGCTTTGTGCAAGCCCTGCTTATATAGAGGCCAAAGGACTCCCTCGTCACCCAACGGCCTTGTCTGAACACGATTGCTTGTATCTTGCCGAGACAGATAAAGACCATATTTGGGACTTTCTTAAAGGGGATGAGTTTTACACTATGCCTGTCAGTGGTCGTTATGCCGTCAACCACTCACAGATGCGGTTAAAAGGGGTTAAAGAAGGCCTTGGGGTGGGGATTTTCCATGACTTTGTGATTCAAGACGCATTAGCGGAAGGCACGGTAGTACCGGTACTGGAAGATTGGACCATCAAGAGCAATTACCATGGCGCGATTGCAATGCAATTTGCCCAAACCAAATACATGCCTGCCCGACTGCGAGTCTTCATTGATTACGCAATGGAGCACTTGAGCGACAAGTTGGCAGGCGAGGTAAAATAATACAGTAGGACGCGAAGCATCGTCATAAAAAACGCCGTTCAGCATCTTAAACTCGAAGAGCACAATGCAGAGCGGCGTTTTAATTAACCGAAGATCTTGCTCCAAATGCTTGGGTTACGGCTGTCATGGTATTCTTCACGTAGGCCGTCAATCGTGCGCAGTTCTTGTTGCGCCCCATCCAAATCACCTTGGTCTAGCTTCAGTTCAATGCTATCAATGGATAGGCTGATCTTTTTAAAGCCTTCCATGAAGTTATCCTCTTTCTCGACCGGGTAAACCCCTGTTTTAAGTTCAGCAACCAGCGTATCTAAACGGAGCATGGGCTTTTGCATCTCTTCGATGCTTTGAGCTTCCGCAGCTTGTTTGAATGCAAGCTTCATCTCTTGCATGTTTTTCTTAAGGTCAACATTCGCTAAGGCGTTGCCAGATAATAGTGAAGCAACGATTAAACCAGATAAAAGCATTGAGCGAGTTTTCATTATTTCTCCATGTGAAGTCTTGTCTTTGAAGAGCATGCCAACGTGACTGTGGCACTTCGACTTTTTTTATTTTCGACCAGTGTATAGAAAATCGATTCAGCACAACAATTGATTGCGTCGAAATGCAGACTCGC
Organism: uncultured Vibrio sp.; assembly: GCF_947488985.1. Lineage (GTDB taxonomy): Bacteria > Pseudomonadota > Gammaproteobacteria > Enterobacterales > Vibrionaceae > Vibrio. The sequence continues at coordinate 6,446 of NZ_CANLBV010000060.1, read as the reverse complement.
TAACTCTTTTCAATACAATATTTACGCTCAAACTGTTTACGATAAAAGAGTTTATGATAAAGGTGCATGCCCTAATCACTCAAACACCGAAAACTCCGCAATAGATTGACGCCCGCGCAGTGCTAAAAATGCCAAAAACTGCTGCGGCGAATGGGTGATCACCTTGCTTGAGTCGACGCCCACTTCATCAAGTAATGATGACACCAACCCTAGTCCACCCACATCCAAACAGAAATGCGCATCACTACCTGTAGTAATAAATGCCCCTTTTTGTTTAGCGATTCTTGCTATCTCATAACAGCGTTCAACGCTGCCGACGCGGCTATTGCCTTTTAAGGTGGTATTGTTAATTTCGATCGCAACGTTATGTTCTACCGCGCATTCAATGACGGCTTCAAAATCGAAATCAAAATGCGGATTCCCTAAGTGACCAAGTGCGTCGATGCGGCCGCCCTTAATCACATTAAATAGCGCCTGAGTGTGAGCTGCTGAATCCGATGGACGAAAGACGGGCTCATGGAAGCTTGCTATCACCCAATCGAGGTTCTTATCAACACTCGGATGAATGTCGATTTCGCCTTGGGTGTTCATGATGTTCGATTCAACACCACGGATGAGCGCCACCTCTTCGATAAAACGGGGCAGCACACGCTGGTTGCTGAAGAACCAATAGTGTGGCGCACCCGGCATCGACTCGGAATGGTCGGTAGTACAAAACATGGCTAAACCGTTCTGTTTTGCCGACTTGGCATTTTCGATCAGCGTGCTGTAAGCATGACCACTTGCGTATGTGTGGGTGTGGGTATCTACTTTGAGTTCCATGAATCACTGCCCTCTAGTTTAGTCTATAAACGTTTCTCAGAAAGGTCTTCGTAAACCCTTTCTAAAAAGGTTGCCTTGTCGCAATAATGCAACCAGTTTATCAGCTGAAAGTGACAATTAGCACATCAATGTAAGGCTTTATTATTAATTGTTTACCCATCACAACAAAGGAATGATAAAGCCTACCGATGTTCATTGTACCCGTCTGAGCTTTTAGCAAGTGAGCTAAACACCGCAGCGTCAACGCTAGGTACACTTGCTCGTATTAACGGCTGGTTTGCCGCTTTGCTGTGTCTTTTCGCTAATAACGTATTAGCTATGCTCGCAGCGACAATTAAATTAATACCAATGAGCTGCTGATGAGAGAACACATCATCAAAGAACAAGCCCTGCCACAGTGCACTAAACAGCATATTAGTAAAAATCAATGGCGCAAGTTGAGAACCACTCTCTGCCAACTTGTAGGCTTTAGAGCGGAAGATTTGGGTATTAATGGTAAAAATCGCTAACCCAAACGCGCCAAGCGTAATCCAACGTACATCGCCAGAGAACAGCGCGGTTAACGCATAATAACCAACATGACTGTCAACGACATCTGGCGCAGCATAAACGGATGTGAACACCACCATAGGTATCACCAATATTGCCGCAATGAAGAAAGTCCAGGCATTCAGTTCTGCCGCTGTCAGGCTGCTCTTAGATGCACGGTATAAGCTGAGTTGTGAGCCAGAGTTAAATACCCCTGCGAGCAATCCAAGCGCTAGCGCGGGTCTAAAGAACTCCGAACCCAGCTCAAACTGTGACCAAGCCCCCGCCATCATCACCACGCCGACAAAGGTAATCGCTAAACACACCACCGTCGTTGTGTGAATTTTGGTTCTGAATATTAATTTTTCTAACAAAGGGATAAACAAAGGTCCAGTACTGAACAACACTACCCCTTCCACCAGCGTTAAGGTTTGTAATGAAGTGAGAAAGCACCACTGACAGGCCACAATAAAGACCGCTCTGAGCACCAAAGGTTTCAATACCTCTGTTGACGGTTTGGTGATTTTGTAAAAACTTAGGAACAGAAATAACAGCAGGCTAGGCAACAAAAAACGGACAAAAATCAATAATGAAATGGACATTGATTCAGACAAATACTTAGCCATTAAGCCACTTAAAGACAAACTGAATGTCGACAACAGCATGAAGCTTGTCGCTTTGGTAATATCAGACATAATGATCACCTCCTAAGACGCCTATTGTAGAGAGGTGACGCGATGGAAAATAGCGAATAATATTAACCATAACTGTAAGGAAAACTTACCAATGAAAAAGCTCGTTCCCCTTAAATCCATTTATGCTTTCTTTGCGGTTGCTGAAACGGGCAGCATGACTGACGCCGCGCGGGTGTTGTATGTCAGCCACTCCGCAGTAAGCCAAGCGATCAAGTCGTTGGAGCAACAGATCAATAAGCCGCTGTTTCAACGAGTGGGTCGCCGTGTCGTGCTCAATGCTGCAGGTAAGCGCTATTATCGAAAGATTGCGCCAGCACTGGAGCAGATCATTGAGGCCACCGAAGAACTCACAACACCCACCAACGATCACCGGATCACTCTCAATATGGTCAACTCGCTCGCGATGCACTGGTGGATCCCCCGAGTATCTGAATTCCAAGCCTTCGCTCCCTCGATTGATATTCGCCTTTCGACCTTAACAGGCCCTTTTGATATTGATCAGGAAGGGGTCGATATTGCCCTTGTGCATGGCAAACCTAACGAATGGGATCAGTATTACCATGAGAAGCTAGGCGACGATGAGTTGGTCTTGGTATGCAGCCCTGCGCTATTGAAAGATCAAGTAGAGTTAAGCGTTGATGAGCTCGTGAAACAGAACCCAGCCATTGCTGTATTTAACCCTAGGCGTACACACGATTGGCAAGTGTGGTGCGACAATAATCATATTTCAAGGCCAACGTTCCATAGTAACTTGACCTTTGCGGTTTCCGTTCAAGCCGTGCAAGCGGCCATCCGTTCATTAGGTGTGCTTGTCACCCATCGCTTGTTTGTAAAGGATGACATCAGCCACGGCATGCTCGTGGAGCTTGGTAAGCCGACAGCCAACCCACACCAAGATTTCTATTTTGTTTGCCAGAAATACAAATTAAAACAAGAAAGTGTGCTAAAACTGAGAGCATGGTTGAGGCAAGAATTCACACACTCAGAGACAAGCTTAAGCGGTGATGCCTAACAATAAGACACACTTTCCAACACACAGCGAACAGAAAAGAGGCGATCATGATTATTACCACCACACCATCTGTCGAAGGCAAACGCATTGTCGATTACAAAGGGGTTATTGCTGGAGAAGCGATTCTAGGAGTCAATGTTTTCAAAGATATGTTCTCAGGGATTCGTGACTTTGTTGGTGGGCGCTCTGGCACCTATGAGAAGGAGCTGGAAAAAGCCCGTAACTATGCGTTCAAAGAGTTAGAGCAGAAAGCAATAGAGGCGGGCGCAAATGCAGTGGTTGGGGTCGATATCGATTATGAGGTGTTAGGAACGGGCAATGGCATGCTGATGGTCTCTGCCAGCGGCACGGCGGTTGTCGTCGCTTAATCGCTTAGTTGCCTGAAAATCTGATTGCGTGCTCGACGTGTCGCTAAACCGCAGACGGATTTAACGCCCCCTCCCCTCCGGTCAAAGCGGGTCGGGAGGAACAAAAAATATCGATTGCATATAAGCCGCAAACCTCAGAGGAGATCACTCTTCACGAAGCGCTTCAAAACGCTCTAAGCCGCGTAACGTCTCAAAATCAGGTTCATCGACTAGCAGCTCTCGCATTGAACCACTGGCTTCGATAGAGCGCTCTAAATCATCAATCGCTTGCCCTTCGGCACCTAACCTTGCGTAAGCACAAGCACGTTGATACAAGGCGTGCGCGTTCTGATCATCGACCTCTAACACCCGGTTACATAAACTCATTGCCCAGTGGTATTCTTGAATATCCATTGCAGCATCGGCTTTATAGGTTAACGCTTCTAAATCACCCGGGCGTACTTTCAAAATATCATCGAAAATGTCTATTTTTTGCTCAGCAGTTTGAGCGTTCTGGGCTCTTAACCATAAATTGTGGATCTCATTGATGATCTCAATTTCTCGGTTGTTCTCTGAGATAATTCTGGTTTTTCGCTTCAAGTCTATCTCAAGAGCATTAAACTTCTTCTCATAATCTTGAGCGATGGCATTGAGTCGTTGGTCGGCCATCTCTTTGGTGGTATGTTTCAATTCTTTAAGTGATTGCCAGCCCACCAATGCGATCAGGGAAGCGACGCCCGCAATAATGTAGAAGAAATAGGTCACGGTCACATTGGCATAGTTGAGCGACTTATCGGCGACCGCAAGTTCACGGTCGGTTATCTCTATGATCAGACGCCTTTCAAGATCTTGCTGATCCATTCTCAGCAGCTTCAACTCATCTAAGATGTAGCGCTCCATCAGCGGTCTATCCAAGTAGTCTTGATCCGAGTATTTAACCTCTTCACTCGCCGCGCTCATGGTGCTAAGCAGTGTAACAACCATAACCAATAAAATTTGAGGCATTGTGTCTCCCTTACATATTCATCTTTAAGATAACTGTATCTCGGAATAGGTATACAAGCTAGGACGGTCCGTCATTTAATGCTTTTACTAGGACGACAATTGCTGAAATACCAATGACTGTAACGCCAGTGGCTAAGACAAGAATGGGGATTAACGCTGTGTCTAAAAACATAAAAGCCACAGCATTGATTAGTCTAGCAGATTTGATTGAGCGCATAAGAGGCAACTTGTCACCCGACATGCATCGATTTAGCCATGACATATCCAGCTTAACAATACCATGGCTTATCTGACTTAATCTCTCATGATCGCGATCGGTGCAGGAAAAGTCGTCGAGCGCTACTTTAAACTCGTCGTTCTTGAGTTGTTGTGAGGCAACACCGAGAATGTAATTAGAATCGTATGGTATTTCGGTTGGGTGTTTTGACGATCATGAAAAATTTGTCACTTATAAAAGAAAACCCACACGGTTGAATCCATGTGGGTTTCTATCTATCTGTCTATCTATGTTACTTCGACTTTCTCAATCGCGTAAGGGCGAGCAATCCAAATAACGAAAACAGTCCTGTTGAGCCACCGCTACTTCCACCACTGCTACCGTCGTTATTTTCAGGTTCGTCGCTACCGTCGTTATCTTCGGGTAACTCTTTTGTTATTAACGAACTGATAGGGATTATGGTGTTATTAGTATCGTTTAAATAAAGCTCCGCGTTACTGTCATTGCTTTGAGCTACGCCGTTTGGATTAACCGTTAGGGTAAGTTCGCATGACTCGTAAGTGTCGAGGCTTACATTGCAGCCAGTGATCGTGAAATTGTCCGTATCACCCGTTAAGCTAGGGGCTACGTAGTCGGTAAACTGAGTCAGGTTTTGAATCTTAAATGTACTGGTGATTGAGTTGGTTGTGTTATCATCAATATCAAAGATCATTTCTGACGGCGCAGTAACTTTATTGATTGCAGTGGCAATGTTTTCTAGGTACAAGCCAATGTTAGTAAAGCCATTCTCCGTGTGACCACCAGCCTCAGAAGACGCTAACATTAAAGCGTTGCCATTCAATACCATCGGTGTACCAGAATCCCCAGAGCTTGCCGTACCACCTACCACTATCGGTTTGACGATAAGTTTATCCAATGTACGATATTCACACTCCGCTGTTGAACTGTCACAATCAACGTTTACATCTAACGAATCTACTGGTTTGTTAGGGTTGTAACGATTAGGCGTAAAAGGCAGTTCAAGCGTAGTTTCTTGCATTACGGTAGGAGTGGAATTTGTTTCATCGTATCCCCAACCACGAAAGGTAAACGTATCCCCTGTTTCTAAATAAAACGTTTCGCTGATACTATCAAAAATAGGCTTAATCGCCGCCTGATGTTGCTGCGGTATTTTTTCTGAAAGTTGAATGAGCGCAATATCTCGTTGTCCTGAAATTCGCGACCAATTCAAATCATACCAGAAGTATTGCGATGCGAATTTTGATGCGCCATGTACGGATTCAATATACGCTAACTCGCTCATTATAGCGTTGTAGGCAGATTCAAAGGTTCCGTACACATCAAGGTTTGAATAGGTGGTGCTAATCCCGTCAGTATATCGCTCAACGCCCTTGAAAACGGTAATAGAATTAGACGCCCCACTGTCGAGCCAAGGCAGGTATTCACTGTAATTCGATGTGTAAGCACTATCGCCAGTACAGTGTCCCGCTGTAAGGATGTATTCGCCAGAAATCAGTAAGCCGCCACAGGTCGATGTTATCCCTCCTGGAGTTGAGACTTCAAAGCGAACTGTATGGTCGCGGTAGTCAGCTTCGGCAACGTCCGTTCCCATGCGTACTGCACTGGCATTTAAGCTTGTTAGCACTGTCAGTACGCCGACAGCAATTGAAGTTTTCCTTAACATCATGTTCTGCATTCCTTTAATCTAATGTGGGTGGTTAAGTTTCTAATGTTTCTAATGTTTCTAGGGCGTGTTGATCTTTCGTGAGTATTTTTTGAACAGTATGGTAAAAAGTTATAATTTGCTTTGTCAAAAGTAA